>NZ_CAKUCL010000014.1 GCF_934643405.1 uncultured Actinoplanes sp. | reverse complement strand
GGGCTGGCCGCGGCGGCCGCGTTCCACCAGCGCGCGGTGGTGCTGACCGTCGACATCGCCCGGCGAGCCGAGCGGGCGGTGGTGGCCGCGGACGCCAGCCTGCGCGCCGGCGACCTGGAGGCGGCCCGCCGGTTCGTCGACCTGGCCGCCCGGGACGGCCGCGACGACTTCGTCCGGGTGCGCGCCCAGCTGATCCGCGGCCGGGTGGCGTTCGCGGCCGGCTACAACGACGAGGCGCCGCCGCTGCTGCTGGCCGCCGCGCAACGCCTGGAGGCGTTCGACACCGACCTCGCCCGCGAGACGTACCTGCTCGCCTGGGGCGCCGCGGCCCTGGTCGCCGCCGACGGGCCGATCCTCGAGAAGATCTCGCACGCGATCCGCAACCTGCCGCCCCGCGCCGGCGACCCGCGGCCGATCGACCTGGTGCTGGCCGGCTACGCGACGATGGTGACCGACGGGCGCCGCGCCGCGATCCCGACGCTGCGCCAGGCCACGGCGGTGCTGGCCGGCTCCCCGCCCGAGGACGTCCTGCGGTGGGGCTGGGTGGGCAACAGCGTCAGCGCCGTCGTCTGGGACGACCGGGCGATGCGGGCGGCGTTCGCCCGCACCACCGAGGTGGTGCGCACCGCGGGCGCGCTGACCGAGCTGCCGCTGTACCTGGTCTCGCTGGGGATCGCCACCTGGTGGACCGGGGACCTGGCCGGCGCCGCGTCGATCGTCGCGGAGACCGAGGCGGTCGCGTCCGCCACCGGGCTGCCCATCGCCCCGTACGCGAAACTCCTGCTCACCGCGGTGCGCGGGCACGACGACGAGGCGTCGGCGCTGATCGAGGAAACGATCGCCTCGGCCGGCGCCGACGGGCAGCTGATGGGCGTGAGCGTGGCGAACTGGGCGGCCGCCGTGCTGGCCAACGGGCACGCCCGCTACGCGGAGGCGATGGCGGCGGCCCGGGTCAGCAGCCGGATCCCGGAGCTGTGGGTCTCGGCGTGGGTGCTGCCCGAGCTGGTCGAGGCGGCGGCGCGCGCCGGCGACCGGTCGGTCGCGAGGGAGGCGCTGGACCGGCTGATCGAGGCGACCGAGCCGTGCGGCACCGACTGGGCGCTGGGTGTCCTGGCCCGTTGCCGGGCGCTGCTCACCGACGGGGCCGCCGCGGAGCGCCTCTACCGCGAGGCGATCGACCGGCTGAGCCGCACCCAGCTGCGCCCCGAGACGGCGCGCGCCCACCTGCTGTTCGGGGAGTGGTTGCGGCGGGAGCGGGAGCGGATCGAGGCGCGCGACCACTTGCGTACGGCGTACGAGATGTGCACCGCGATCGGCATGGAGGCGTTCGCCGAGCGGGCCCGCCGGGAACTGCTCGCCACCGGGGAGGCCCTGCGCCGGCACAAGGCCGAGTCGCCGTCGAGCGACCAGCTGACCCCGCAGGAGAAGCAGATCGCCCTGCTGGTCCGCGACGGCTTCTCCAACCCCGAGGTGGGCGCCCGGCTGTTCCTGAGCCCCCGGACCGTGGAGTGGCACCTGCGCAAGATATTCACCAAGCTCGGCATCCGGTCCCGCCGGCAGTTGCGCGAGGCCCTGCCCCGCAGCGGGGCCGAGCACGCCGGTGACCAGCAGACGCGTCCGTAGGGCCGTCCCGCTCAGCGGATCAGCTGCTGACCGCCGTCCGCGGTGATCGCCGGCACGGCCGCCGCCGCGATGGCCGCGAGCGTCAAACCGGGCCCGGCGCGGCGGGCGTACGTGCCGGTGAAGAAGGTCAGCGACCCGCCGGGACGGACCCGGCCGGCGCACTCGCGGGCGACCCGCAACGATCCGAGCAGCCGCTCGTCGAGCACCGCCGCCGCCCGGCCGAAGTCCATCTCGGCGATCGTCGCGTAGAACGGGCCGCCGCCGCCGAGGATCACGATGGTGCTTCCGGCGAGCATGCGGCCTCCTCAGACGGTGGCGGTGGCCGGCTGCGGCGCGGCGCAGGCGTGCACCCCCGGCATGGGACCGCCGGCGGGCTGCGCGACGGCCCGGCGGCTCGGCACGAACAGGACGGTCAGTGCCGCGGCGGCCACGCTCAGCCCGGCCATGACCAGCATCGCGCTCTGGTACCGCCCGGCCAGCCCCCCGGCGAGGCCGGTGACGCCGCCCACGCCCAGCAGGGCGGGCACGAGCGCCACCAGCACGACGCCGCCGACCCTCGAGGCGGCGTCGTTGACCGCGGACGCCTCGCCGAGGTCGCTGTCGTCGACCGCGGCGAGCACCCCGGCGGTCAGCGGCGCGACGGTCAGCCCGATGCCCAGGCCCCACAGCAACGCACCGGGCAGGATCGCCTGGACGTACGACTGCCCGGGCCGGGCCGCGGACAGCCAGACGAACGCGACCGCCACGATGACGATGCCGGCCGCCATCAGCCAGCGCGTGCCGAACCGGGCCACCAGGCCGCCCACCAGCGCCGAGACGATCAGGAACACCGCCGACTCGGGGATCAGCGCGGCGCCGGCCTCGGTCGCGCTGTATCCGAGCCGCAGCTGCAACTGCAGCACCACCAGGTAGCCGGCGGCGGCCAGGGCGCCGTAGAACAGCACGGTCGCCGCGTTGATCGCGTCGAACGGCCGGGACCGGAACAGCGACGTGCGCAGCAACGGCCGCTGCTGGCGCCGTTCCACCGGGACCAGCGCGGCCAGGCAGGCGATCCCGAGGATGCCGGTGGCCAGGACCGGGCCGGTCAGCCAGCCCTCGCCCGGTCCGGCGTTCAGGGCGTAGATGACCCCGCCCAGGCCGGCGACCGCGAGCAGCGCGCCGCCGACGTCCAGCGACAGCGGCCGCCGTGCCTCGGTGGCCTCCGGGACGATCCGCAGCACCGCCAGTGCGGCGGCGATCAAGGGCACGTTGAGCAGGAACACCCAGCGCCACGACGCGTGGTCGATCAGCCAGCCGCCGAAGTAGGGCCCGACGGTCGTGCCGAGCGTCGAGATGCCGGCCCAGACGCCGATGCCGCGCGCCCGGTCCGGTCCCCGCAGTGCCCCGTTGAGCAGTGAGAGACTGCTGGGCACCACCAGGGCGCCGCCCGCGCCCTGGATCAGCCGGGCGCCGATGAGCGTGGTGGCGGTGGGCGCGATCGCGCACAGCACCGAGGCGACCAGCATCACCAGCAGGCCGGCCACCAGCACCCGCCGCCGGCCGAAGTGGTCGGCCAGCGCGCCGGCGAGCAGCAGCAGGGCGGCCAGCGTGATCAGGTACGCGGTCAGTACCCATTGCAGCTGGCTGACGGAGGCGTCCAGGTCACGGCCGATCGCCGGGATCGCCACGTTGATCATGTACGCGTCGATGAAGCCCACGGTCGACGACAGCACGGTGGCGGCGATCAACGCCGTACCGGCCGGGGAGCGCAATCGCACCCCGGCCGTGCCGGCCGCCGTCATGCCGTCGCCGCGGTCGTGACCGCCGGGTCGTTGGGATGCGGCGACAGCGCGACCGTCTCGACGGTGAGCCAGTCCGCCAGCGGGAGCGACTGGAGGATGTCGTCCATCTCGCCGGCCCCGGTGGCCTGCCAGAGCCCGAGGGTGCGGTCCGGCGCCGGCACCCACAGCCGGACCAGCCGGCCCTGCGCGGCCAGCTGCCCGGCGCGGGCGGCCTCCCGGACGTCCATCTCGTCACGGTCCGCGGCGCTGGTGCCGCGCGGCACGTCGATGATGAAGGTGACCAGGTACTCGGTGCTGCCCGGCGCCGACGGCACCGCGCCCCGGCCCGGATCGTTGGGATGCGCCCGCAGCACGGTGACCTCGTCGGTGCGCCAGATCCGCAGCGGCATCGAGGCGAGCGTCCGTTCCAGGGCTTCGGGATCGTCGGCGTCGAACAACCCGATCGTGCGCCACTCACCCGGCCCCAGCGGCGGCCGCCACAACCGCAGCACCCGGCCCTCGGCCGCCAGGTCGCGGGTGTGCATGGCCTCGCGCGCCCGCACGTCGTCCACGTCGTGCGCCGGTGTGCCGTCGGGCACCCGGGTGGTCATCGTGACCAGGAACTCCATGTCCACGCCTCCTGCACCTCTTCAGACCCCCAGCTTCCGGCCGGGGATCGCCGGTTCGCGCCCGTAAACCTCCCTGGCCCCCGGGCGACCAGGGAGAATCACCGGCGCGACCGGGACCCGGGCGGCGGGATCCTCATCGCGTCGGCACGTCGGACGAGCGGGAAAGGCGCATCCATGGCATTCGACATCGTCCCGGACTCGCGCAGATGAGACCGGTATGTCCGATCCGGCGCTGGGCGGCGCCGTCGTGCTCGGCGCCGGCCGCGGCATCGGCGCCCCGGCGGCGTGACGGTTCGCCGGTCAGGATGCGGCCCTCGCGTTGGTCGCCCGCCGTCCTGACCGGCTCGGCCCGGTGGTGACCACACGGCCGCGACGGTGAGCGAAGTGGACGGCCGCCGGCCCGGTCATCCCCGTCGTCCGCGGCCCAGCGAGAGCAGCTTGAAGACGACGGCGGTGACCACCCCGTACACCAGGTGGGCGCTCAGATCCTTGGCCAGCACGTCCCGCGGGTACTCGGTGATCGGCTTGTACAGGCCGGCCGCCGGCAGGATCACATAGCCGGCGCCCCAGACGCCCGCGCCGAACGGTGGTCCGTAGAGGATGCGGGGGTTGGACAGCGAACCTGCGAGCAGGCCGTACGGCGCCGCGGAGCCGACGCCGTACGCCCAGTGCATGATGTTGTTGACCAGGGCCGCCTTGTCGTCCGGCAGCTTCGTCTGGAACAGACCCTCCCAGACCCGGCGGCCGACCTGGGCCGGTGCCGCCGCTTCGTCCCAGGTCTTGACGCTGCTGGAGAACTCCCAGTCGTAGAAGCTGTCGGTGCCGCCGGCCTTGCGGTACCGCAGGTACCACACCGTGTCGAAGGCCAGCGTCCCGGCGGTGCCCGCCAGCAGGCCTCGTACCAGCGCGCCGAGCGGGGTCGTCCGTACCTTCATGATCCGTCCTTTCCGGAAGCCTCGGGCAGGCTCGCACCGGCCATCGACTCGCCTGCACGTTGACCGTGCTCCATCCCGGGGCGGCTTCGCGCCAGGGAGATACCCGGGCCTGGCCACGCGCCCGTGACTCCCGGCCGGGCCCGGCCCGGGGTCTGCCGCGGGCGGCCAGGGTGTTCAACCGGTGCGAACGACGCCGCTCAGCGACGAGCGTGAACATCGCGGCAGAAGGGGGGAGAACGTGATGGACCTGCTGACGATGGCGATCGAGGAGCACGGCGGGATGCGGACGTGGGGCCGGGTGTCCCGGTTCCGGGCGCCCGCGGCGATCAGCGGCGATCTCTGGAAGCTCAAGGGCCAGGACGGACTGCTCGACGAGGTCGTGATCGAGGGGGAGACCCGCGACCAGAGGCTGACCATCGGCCCGTTCCCGCACGCCGGCCGATACGCCACCTGGGAGCCGTACCGTCAGATGATCAAAACGGACGACGGTGTGCCGGTGGCCGAGTGCCGGGACCCGGTCCGGGCCTTCACCCGGCCGGCGAGACGCCCGGACTGGAACGAGTTGCGGGTCGCCTACTTCGCCTCCCAGATGGCCTGGAACCTGCTGACCATGCCGTTCCTGTTCGCCCGTGCCGACTTCGTGACCGAGGAGATCGGCACCTGGCGTGAGGACGGCGAGGTGTGGCGGCAGCTGGCCGTGACGTATCCGGACTGCATCGCCACGCACACCCGCCGGCAGGTCTTCTCGTTCGACAACTCCGGATTCCTGTGCCGCATCGACTACACCGTCGACGTGCTCGGCGGCGAGCCGCTGGTGCACTACCCGGCCGACTACTGCGAGTTCGACGGCATCCTGGTGCCGATGCGCCACCGGGTGTACGCCCGCACCGACGACGGGGGCGCCGACCTGAGCACGCCCTTCCTCGCGGTCGACTTCCGGGATGTGCTTTTCAGCTGATGACCTGGTGGACGCCGGCCGCGGCGATCAGGGCGAGAAGTGGCTGATTCGTCGCCCCCGCCCGCAGCGCCCTACCTGCGCGGCTACGTCGCCGACCCGGCGCACGGCCCGCTGCTGGGTCTGCTGCTCCTGCTGACCGTGACCACCGGAATGGTGGACGCGGTGACCATCCTGCGGCTGGGCACCGCCTGCTGCGCGCCACCACCGCCTCCCAGGCCGTGCTGGTGCTGGCCACGATCGTGATCACGGTGTTGGCGGGGGAGCCGACGCCGGCCGGGCCGCGCAACGCGGCCATCGCGTGTCTCGCGTTCTCCTTCGGCATCCAGAACGCCGCGGTGAGTGTGATCAAGGTGCCCGACCTGACGACCTCGGTGATCACCCGCACGCTGGCCGACCTGGGCCGGGCGCCCGGCCCGGTGCTGCTGCGCCGCGGGCTGTCCTGGCTCTGCGTCCTGATCGGCGCGGTGATCGGCGGCCTGCTGGTGCTGCACACCAGCGTCCCGGTCACCCTGGCCGTCGTGGTGGCCGTGCAGCTCGTCGTGATCGTCGTGGTCGCGACCCGCCGTCCCGCGCCCTGGATGAAAACTCACTCGCCGGCGGCCCCCTCGGCGAAGAGCCCGCCGGCCACCGAGTAGCTGGCGAACGAGCCCGGCCGCGAACCGATCCACGGCCGTGTCGATGGCCATGACCCGGTTCATCCCGACGGCCGCGGCGCCCGCCGCGGTCCGGGCCGACATCACCGGCGGGTGATCACACGGTCGCGGCGGTCCGGCGGCGCGTCTGGCGGGCCGGGCCGGCCACGTCGCCCAGCATGTGGGCCCGCAGCTTGGCGACGGCACGGGAGAGCAGGCGCGAGACGTGCATCTGGGAGATGCCCAGCTGCTCGCCGATCTCGGCCTGGCTCAGGTTGCCGTAGAAGCGCAGCGACAGGATCTTACGTTCGCGGTCGTCCAGCGCGTCCAGGGCGGGCCGCAGCGAGACCAGGTGCTCGGTCAGCTCGAACCCGGCGTCCACCCCGCCGAGCGTGTCGCCCAGG
Organism: uncultured Actinoplanes sp.; assembly: GCF_934643405.1. Taxonomy (GTDB): domain Bacteria; phylum Actinomycetota; class Actinomycetes; order Mycobacteriales; family Micromonosporaceae; genus Actinoplanes. Next base: position 47,089 of record NZ_CAKUCL010000014.1, on the reverse strand, counting down.
GAGACCTCGCCGTCCTCGCTGACCGGCGTGGACAGGCTGGCGGCGGTGTACGCCCGTCCGCCCTCCAGGCCCTCCACCACCTCGTCCTCGCTGATGTCGAGGTGGGCGGCCACGTCCGCGACGGTGGGGGAACGGCCGAGCGTGTGGGTCAGCTCGGTGCGCGCCGCGCCGATCGCCATGTGAAGTTCTTGCAGCCGCCGCGGGACGCGGATCGACCACGTACGGTCACGGAAGTGCCGTTTGATCTCGCCGACCACCGTCGGGATCGCGAAGCCCGTGAACTCGACGCCGCGTTCGGGGTCGTAGCGGTCCACCGCCTTGATCAGCCCCACCACGGCAACCTGGAACAGGTCGTCGGCCGGTTCGCCGCGGCCGGCGTAGCGGCGCGCGAGATGCTGGGCAAGGGGCAGCCACGCCTCGATGGCCCGGTCCCGCAGCGCCGGCCGGGCCGGATCGGACGAATCGGTGGCGGCCAGCGCCTCGATGAGAGCGGCGGCCGCGTCGTCGGCGGTCGAGCGGTCGAGGGAAGTCTGCACCGCGCGTCTCCTTCACCCGGAAAAGTAATTGCCGTTGAGCAACCATATCCGGGTGGGCCGGAGTCGCAAGCCGAACGGCCGGGGTGTCGCCTCAGCGAGTTTCCAGCGCCTTGAGCAGCTCGGCCTTGGTCATCGACGACCGGCCATCGATGCCGCGGCGACGGGCCTCGGCGTACAGCTCCGCCTTCGACCGGTTCTCCGCCGAGGACCCGGGCTTCCCGAGCTCGCGCCAGCTGGTCTCGCTGACGTCCACGCCGAACTTCTCGGCAGCTTTCCTGATCCGGCGGAAGGCTTCGTCGCGCTCCTGGTCGGTCACGTCCTCGACCTGGTCGAAGCGGGCGAGGGCGTTGCGGACGTGGCGCGCGTCGCTGAGCGGCTCCTTGCGCGTGCGGGGGAACGCGAAGGCGCTGTCCGGCAGCGCGTTGCGGTCCGCGGCGTCCAGCTCGTGTCGTGTCTTGCCGGCCATGCTCCCTGTGTTACCCCCGGCTCCGGGCGGCTATGCGCGCGGCGGCGGGGCGGGCCGTGTTTCGGCCGGGCCGGCGCGGGCACGTGAGCACCACGACGGCGAGGAGGCGGACATGGCGGCGGGAATCCTGATCGGCGCGGCCGCGGGGGCGGCCGGGACCGCGGCGCTCAACGCGGCGACGTACGTGGACATGGCCGTGCGCGGCCGGGGGACCAGCAGCACGCCGGAGCAGACCGTGGAGGCCATCGAGGAACGGCTGCCGGTGCACGTCCCCGGCGAGGGCCAGACCCGCGACAACCGGATCAGCGGCCTGGGCAGCCTCTCCGGCGTGGTCACCGGGATCGGCATCGGCGCGGTCTTCGGCGTGCTGCGGCGCGTCGGCGTGCGCCCGAGCACCCCGGTCGGAGCGCTGATGGTGGGCCTGACCGCGATGGCCTCCACCAACTCGTCGATGGCCGCGCTCGGCGTCAGCGACCCGCGCGAGTGGTCCGCCGCCGAATGGCTGAGCGACCTCGGCCCGCATCTGGTGTACGGTGCGGTCACCTATGCCACCCTGGCCGCCCTGGACCGCCGGTGAGGCCGGGCGCCGCCGCGTCCCGGCTGTTTCCCGACGAAAGCTACGGCTAGCAGGCATGCGCCGGTGCGCCGGTGCTGTCACCCTGGACCGGTGACGCTGCGTTGCCTGCTCGTGGATGACAGTCCCCAATTCCTCGCCGCCGCTCAGGCTCTGCTCGAGCGCGAGGGCCTGCTCGTGGTGGGCACCGCCTCACACGTCGCCGACGCCGTCGAACGGGCTCTCGAGCTGCACCCGGACGTAGCGCTCGTGGACATCGATCTGGGCGGCGAGAGCGGCTTCGAGGTGGCGGACCGGCTCACGCGCTCACCCCACCCGATCCCGGTGATCATGATCTCGACGCACGGCGGGGACGACTACGCCGACCTCATCGCGGCCAGCCCGGCCGTCGGGTTCCTGCCGAAGGTGACACTCTCCGCCGGCGCGGTCTGCGACCTGGTGCCGGCCTGCGACTAGCCGGCGTCGAGGAAGGTGAGGACCGCCAGCACCCGGCGGTGGTGGTCCTCGGTGTCCGGCAGGTGCAGCTTCGCGAGCACGCTGCGGACGTGCTTCTCGACCGTGCCCTCGCTGATCCACAGCCGGCGCGCGATGCCCGCGTTGGAGTGCCCCTCGGCCATCTGCGCCAGCACCTCCCGCTCGCGGGCGCTGAGCGCCGCCAGCGGATCGTCGCGCCGCCGGGCCGTCACCAGCTCCTCGACCAGAGCGGGATCGATCACCGACCCGCCGCTGGCGACCCGGTCCAGCGCGGCCAGGAACTCGGCCACATCGGTGATCCGGCTCTTCAGCAGGTACCCGATGCGGCGGCCGCTGGACAGCAGCTCCATCGCCTGCTCGACGTCGGCGTACGCGGAGAGCACCAGGATCGCCGTCTCCGGGAACTCCTGACGGATCGCGCGGGCCGCCTGCAAACCCTCGGTGGTGTGCGTCGGCGGCATCCGCACGTCGACCACCACGGCGTCCGGCCGGGTCCGCCGGGTCACCGCGAGGAGTTCCGCGCCGTCGCCCACCTGACCCAGCACCTCCAGACCCGACCGGTCGAGCAGCGAGGCGATGCCCTCCCGAAGGAGGACGTCGTCCTCCGCCACCACCACTCGTAGCCCTGCCATACCAGGGACCCTAGCGCCGGACGGGCGAGTCACCGGTACCGGCTAGCCGGTAGAGCGAAGTGGCGCTGGCCTCGATGTGCCGGACGGCGCTTTCCCGGAGGCTGATCAGCATGTGTAGCCATCGTCCCCGGTGCCCGGGCATTGACGAGCCCGGCGCCGAATCCGCCCGCGTCGTCGCGGAGCACCTGGAACTGGGCTGGAGCATGCTGTGCAACGGCCTCATCGTGACCGGGGTGAGGCGGCCCGCCGGGCGCCGCGCCCGCGCGGTCCCGCGCGAACGGCGGCCCGAGCTCGTGGCCGCCTGATCACTCTCCGTCGTTGGTCACCACCGGTATCCGGCAGGTGACCGTCGTGCCGCCGCCCACCGGGCTGTGCACGTCGAACGTCCCGCCCAGGGCCTCGATCCGGTCCTTCAACCCGAGCAGCCCCGATCCGCGCGACGGGTCCGCGCCACCGGCGCCGTCGTCGCGGACGACCAGCCGCAGCACCCCGCCGGCGGCCACGGCCTCCACGTCGACGGTGGTGGCCCGGGCGTGTTTCGCGGCGTTGGTCAGCATCTCGGACACCACGTAGTACGCGCCCACCTCGACCGGCTGGGGAAGCCGGCCCTCGATGGCCACCTCCACCCGGACCGGCAGCGGCGCCCGGCGGCCCAGCGAGCGCAGCGCGGGCCGCAGCCCCGAGTCGGACAGGATCGCCGGGTGGATCCCGCGGGACAGCTCCCGCAGCTCGTCGATGACCACCAGCAGATCGGCGGCGACGCCGGCCATCTCCTCGTGCGGGTGGGCCTGCATCGCCGCCGAGCGCAGCCGCAACGCCAGCGCGACCAGCGTCTGCTGGGCGCCGTCGTGCAGGTCCCGCTCGATGCGCCGGCGGGCCTCGTCGGCGGCCGCCACGATGCGGGCCCGGGAGCTGGTCAGCTCCGCCCGGCTCTGCGCGTCGGCCACCGCGGTCGCCACCAGGTCGGTGAACTCGCCCATCCGTGTCTCGGTGTCGGGCGGCAGCGGCCCGCGCCCGGTGCCGACCGCGATCATGCCCCAGAGCCGGCCGTTGACGTGGATCGGCATCCCGACCGCCGAGATCAGGCCCTCGTCCACGAAGTGCTGGCCGTCCGGCAGCTCCCGGTAGTCGTCGACGCGGGCCGGGCGGCCGGTCTGCTGGACGGTCGCGGTCAGGCCGGCCTCCGGATAGTTCTCCCAGCGCTGCCCCACCCGTACGTGCGGTCCGGCCTGCCCCTCGTTGGCCAGCAACGTGGCCGTGCCGTCGAGCTCGTAGCGGACCATCCGGGCGGTGCCGCCGTCGCCGGCCCCGAAGTGCCGCAGCACCTCCTTCGTGACCGCGGCGAACACGTGCCCGGGCTGCTCACCCCGCGCGATCAGCAGCGCGAGCCGGCGCAGCGACGCCTGCGTGTCCACCAGCCCGCGCAGCTGCTGCTCGGCCTCGGTGTTGGCGATCGCGGTCGCGGCCAGCTCGATGAAGTCGGCGATGCGCGCCTCGGTCCCGGGCGGGAACTCGCCGGTGGAGGCGGCCACGGTCACGCCCCACCGGCAGGCCCCGACCGTCACCGGGGTGGCGATCGCGGACTTGTGGCCCAGCTTCGCGACGGTCGCGCCGAACGGCCCGTGCAGCAGCTCGTCGCCCTCCATCCGGGCCGGTCCGCCGGTCTCGACCGCGGACCACATCATCATGCTGGGCTCCAGCTCGATCCGGGAGCCGACCGCCATCACCTCGGTCAGCTCGCCGTAGGACCCGACGACGGTCACGCACGGCGGAGCGCCCTCGGCGGTGGGCTCCAGGCGCGACACGAAGCTCGAGTCCGCCCCGAGCAGCCGCCCGAGCTCGTCCGCGATGGCGGTGAACACCTCGCCGGGGCGCGCGCCGGCCGCGACCAGGGTCGCCACCCGCCGCAGCGCCGCCTGCTCACCCGCGAGGTCGCCGCGCGCCCGCTCGGACTCGACCGCCCGGCGGCCCGCCGTCGTGGTGACCGCGCCCACGATCACCGCGGTCGCGACGAACAGGCCGAGCACCGAGTAGGTCGGGACGTCCAGGATGCGCAGCGGCGGCAGGAAGAACCAGTCGTACGCCAGGGCGGCCACCACGCCGATCGGCAGCGCGTAGAGGATGCCCGCCCAGCGGACCACCAGCAGCACCACGGCGAGCATCGCCACGCCGAGCACCAGATCCGGCACATGATGGTCGCGAGCGACGACGGAGACCATCGCGGCGAGGACGAACGCCACGACGGTCGCGACGACCGCCAGGGCCACCTCCACCGCGAACGGCACGGACCGGCGAACTTTCAACAGCACGCCGTAGAGGCTGCCACCGCGGGCGGCGCCGCAACAACCGGCCTCGGCGGCGGCGCGGCAACAACCGGCCTCAACGGGAGGGAGGCAGTGCGCCGGGACGGCCGCCGGCGTAGATGCGGTCGAACGCGAGCAGCCAGCGGACCTGGTCGCGGGCCGGGACGCCGCAGCCGCGCAGGAAGCCGAGCAGCGAGTCACGCCGCGGCACACCCTCGGCGGTGATCAGGTTGTAGACCGTGGCGCGCGAGATCGGCGTCCCGGCGTACCGGCTGCGCCGGGCCACGCTGTCCGGCGACCGCCGGCACACCTGCATCAAGGTGCGGAGGCGGTCGGCGAAGTCGAGCGGCGTGGCCGCGCCGACCGGGTCCGAGGTTGCCGTGGGCGTGTGCACCGCGCTCATTCGCCTCGCCGCCTTCGGTCACGAGTCGTGCCGGACACGTGACGCCCGGCCGATATCGATCTTCATTCGGCGGTTCCCGCGGGGACAAGTACGCAGCTGCGTACCAGTCGGCGGGTTAGCGTGATGGGGACCTTGAGGAGGTTGTGATGACCAATCATGTGTACCGGCTCAGCGAGGTGGTCGGGAGCAGTCCGACCAGCGTCGACGACGCGATCCGTACGGCGATCCACAAGGCGGCGCAGACGGTGCGCAACATCGAGTGGTTCGAGACCAAGGAGATCCGCGGCCAGGTGGTGGACGGTGACGTCGCGTATTTCCAGGTCCGGATGAGCATCGGGTTCCGCGTCGACGACTGACGGCGCCGCGGGTCAGGAGGGGGCGATCACCATCTCGCTGCGCACCGCGGGCAGCGGTGGCGGGATCGTCCCCCGGTCCAGCGCCCGCAGGATGACGGCCGGGTCGGCGGTCCAGGCGATCAGGGTGTGCTCGTCAAAGGCGGTGGCGCGGACCAGCGCCCGCTCGTAGGACAGCACCTCGTCCAGGTGCGGCACCCGGCGCAGCAGGTCCGTGCGGCCGCGCAGCACCGCGGCGAACCGGTCGGCCTCGACCGCCCGGTACGCGTCGGCGGGGTGGCCGGCGAAGTAGGCGTCCAGCAGCTCGTGCGTGCCGCGGCTGCCCAGGTGCAGAAGCAGCAGCGTCATCGTGTACCGCAGCGCACGGGCGAGACTGCCGCGCCGGAAGTCGGCGATGAGCGCCCGGTAGACGTCGATGCCGGGCTCGTCGACGATCCCGCCACTGATCGCCCGATGCAGGTCGAGCTCGCCACGCCGTACGCAAGCAAGGTCTTCGCCGGTGGGTTGCGGGACGTCCCCGCCGGGCCGGACCGGCGGGACGGCACGCGCCGGCGGCCGCAGGTCCCACAGGCGGGACAGCAGGTCGACCTGGTCGCGCAGGCCGTCCGGGCCGAGCGTGGCGTAGTGCTCGGGCGGCACCTCGACCACGATCGCGCCGAGGTTCGGCAGTCGCGGGATGACCGTGGCGGCCAGCTCGGCCAGCGCCCCGGGGATGCGGTCGCTGCGCGCGTCCAGCCAGGAGCCGTCCATCGCCATGCCCCCGGCCAGGTGGATCTCCCAGACCTGGTCGAGCGGCAACCGGCGCAACACGTCACGCACCCGGTCGCGCCCGGCGCGCTGGTTGCACCACAGGTTGTGCAGGTCCAGCACGATGCCGCTGCCGGCCCGCCGGGAGACCGCCGCCCAGAAGTCGCCGTCGCTCAGCTCGCCCGGCCGCGGAGCCAGATGGTTCGCGCCGGTCCCGAACGCCACCGGCCGGCCCAGTGCCCGCCCGTACGCGGCGACGTTGGCCGCCGCGACCCGCACCGCGGCGGCGGTCTGCGGCGGCGGAAGAAGACACCCTGTCTCGCCGCCGGGCACCCGGTTGAAGCTCAGCTGCTCGCTGACCCAGACCGGGCCGAGCCGGTCGGCGGTGGCGCGCAGCAACGGCAGGTGCTCGACCGGGTCGGCGCAGGAACCGCCCACCGGCTGCCCGATGCCGTGCAGCAGCTTGGCGTGCGGCCGCTCGGCCAGACGCTCCACCACCTGCGGGTCGTCGCGATAGCACCAGCGGCCGTCGCGCCGGACCTTCTCCCAGGTGGTCTGCGGCTCGAGTTCCAGGACGGACACCGGCAGATCGTCCAGCACCGGCTCGAGCGCCGGCCGGTAGACGAGGCCGACGCCCAATTCCCGGCGGCTGGTCACATCCGCCCGCCGCGAAGCCGGTTCACCTCGAGCGTCTCCACCCGGTCATGCTGGCAGGCCACGCCTCGGCCGGGCAATGCGCGTCAATCGCTGCCGGATGATCGTTTCTCCGTTCCGTCCGATCAACCGACGCGTTGCCGAATCCGATTGTGTACGCCGTGGGCCGCGCTCGCCGTCACCCGGCGCCCGCCGCATTCCCATGACGGTTCGTTGTCCATCTCTCCCGCAGGAACTCGATGCTGCGCCGCCACGCGAGCCCGGCCGCCTCGGCGTGGTGTTCCGGCACATCCGGATCGGTGAAGAAATGCCCGGCGCCCGGGTAGGTGAACAACTCCACGACGGCGCCGCCGGCTTCCATGCGGTGCCGCCAGTCGCCCACGGACGCGGGCGGGAACATCTCGTCGTGGTCGCCGATGTGCGCCTGCACCGCCAGCCCGCCGCGAGGCTCGCCACCGGTGCCGTGCAGAAGCAGCAGTCCGGCCGCCCGCGGCCGGTCGGCCAGCAGCTCACCCGCCACGCCCGCACCCATCGACAACCCCGCCAGAACGGCATCCGCCGGCAGGTCCCGTACGGCGTCCGACGCCCGCCGCATGATGGCCGCCCAGCCGATCCGCTCACTGAGCGCGAACCCCTCGTCGAGGGTCTCCGCCACCTGGCCGCCGTACAGATCGGGGACCGTGACGCGAAGGCCGGCCGCCCGCAGCCGCTCGGCCGCCGCCTCCACGGCCGGTCGGAGCCCGTACACGGAGTGAAATAGCGCAACGTGTCGCACGGGCCTATTGTCGTCGGGTGCCCGAACTCGTCGCGCCGACCCCGCGCCTGCACACCGCCTGGCTGGAGGCCCACGCCGAGTGGGGTCCCGGCCTGCACGAGGACGGCTTCGGCCTGAGCCCGGCGGACGAGGTGATCTCCCCGGGCGGTTTCGAGCTCTGGCTGACCCGGCTGGCAACGCACCGCTGCACGTACCGCTGGATGGTCGAGCAGGACCGCGTGCTGGGCGGCATCGCCCTGCGCCACTCGAACGACGACCTCGTGCGCTGGGCCGGCCACATCGGCTACGGCGTCCGCCCGTCGGCCCGGGGCCGCGGCCTGGCGACGTGGGCCCTCACCGAGATCCTGCTCGAGGCGAAGGCCCGGGGCCTGACCCGGCTGCTGGCGGTCTGCGCGCCGGACAACGAGGCGTCCGCGAGAACGATGGAACGCTGCGGCGGCGTCTTCGAGGGCATCCAGGACACCAAGGCCGGCCCGCTGAGGCGCTACTGGTTCGAGCCGTAGGCCGTCAGCGGAGGCCCTCCTTGGCGCGCGCCTCGGAGGCCGCCCGGGCGCTCGACAGCGTCCGCGCGGTGTCGATCAGCGGCACGTGGCTGAAGGCCTGCGGGAAGTTGCCCACCAGACGCCCCTCGGCCGTGTCGTATTCCTCGGACAGCAGACCCACGTCGTTGCGCAGCGCCAGCAACCGCTCGAAGGTCTCCCTCGCCTCGTCGTGCCGGCCCATCAAGGCGTAGTTGTCGGCCAGCCAGAACGTGCAGGCCAGGAACGCCCCCTCGCCCGGCGGCAGGCCGTCCACATCGGTGTCCCGGTGCTGCGTGTAGCGCTGCACGAACCCGTTCTCCATCAGATTCTGCTCGATGGCGGCGACCGTGCCGGCCACCCGCTCGTCGGTCGCCGGCAGGAAACCGACCAGCGGCACCATCAGCAGCGCCGCGTCCAGCTCCTCGGAACCGTAGAACTGCGTGAACGTGTTGCGCTCCCGGTCGTACCCCTTCTCGAGGATCTCCGCGCGGATCGCCTCCCGCAGGCGGGTCCAGCGTTCCACCGGGCCCTCCAGACCGAACTCCTCGGTGGCCTTCACCGCGCGGTCGGCCGCCACCCAGGCCATCAGCTTGGAGTGCACGAACTGCTTCGGGCCGCCGCGGACCTCCCAGATGCCCTCGTCCGGGTCCTGCCAGTGCGCCTCCACGAAGTCCATCAGCTTGACCTGCAGGCCCCACGCCGGATCATCCGCCTTCAGCCCGGCCTTGCGGCCCTGGTGCAGCGCGTCCATGACCTCGCCGTACACATCCAGCTGGAATTGTTCGGCGGCGGCATTCCCGATCCGTACGGGATTTCCGTCGTACCCGGTGAGCCAGGTCGCGATGTATTCGTCGAGTCGCCGTTCACCGGCCACGCCGTACATGATCTGCAATTCCGAGGGATTGCCGGCGATCGCCCGCAGCAACCATTTCCGCCACGCGGTCGCCTCGCTCTGGAATCCCGAGTAGAGCAGGCTCTGCAGGGTGATGGTGGCGTCCCGGAGCCAGCAGAAACGGTAGTCCCAATTGCGGATGCCGCCCAGCTTCTCCGGCAACGACGTGGTGGCCGCGGCGACGATCCCGCCCGTCGGCGCGTAGGTCAACGCCTTCAGGGTGAGCAGCGAGCGCACCACGGCGTCGCGCCATTCTCCCTCGTAGGTGCACGCCGAGATCCAGCCGCGCCAATATCCTTCGGTGACGCCGAGCTCCTCGATCGGGTTGATCGGCGCGGGCGGCGGCAGGTGCGATTGCCGCCAGGTGAGAACGAACGGCACCCGGTCGCCGGGCTCCACCACGAAATCGGCGCGCGTCGACATGTTCTCGCCGCGCGTGCGGACCGGCGTCCGCAGCCAGACGGCGTCCGGCCCGGCCACCGCGACCAGTGCGCCCTGTTCCCGGTAGACCCACGGCACGACCTGCCCGTAATCGAAGCGCAGCCGCAGTTCCATGGACATCGGCACCCGGCCGCGGACACCCTCGACGATGCGGACCACGTCGGGCGCGTCCCCGCGCGGCGGCATGAAATCGATCAGCCGGACCGCGCCGTCCTCGGTCTCGAATTCCGTCTCCAGCACCAGCGTCTCGTCGCGGTAACGCCGCTTGATCGAGGTCACCGCCCCGGCCGGCGCGATCGTCCAGTGCCCGTTGTCCTCATTGCCGAGCAGCGCCGCGAAGATCGCCCCCGAGTCGAACCGAGGCACGCACAGCCAGTCGATCGACCCGTTGCGCCCCACGAGAGCGGAAGTCTGCGTGTCGGCGATGATCGCATAGTCCTCGATCGGCAGCACCATGCGGTTGTTCATACCCATTCACCACAAGGGCGAACGTTCCCCGTACGCGACCACGACCCAAACGATGAACCGGCCCCGGCCCGCATCGGCGGTCACGTCACCGAGATGATCGCCAAGGACGCGTTGGGCCCCGAGCCGGATCATTGCCCGGTATTGGCCACCCCCTCCTGTTCGAGTTCGTCGAGGGCGGCCGGGGCGGCGTCGGCGTCCGGCCGGAAGGCCGGCCTCGACCGCGCCCTTCCGGCCCCGCCGCTCCCCATCCGCGCCTCGCCGGCCGTCATACCCCGGCTGCGTGACGCACATTCTCAAGCCGCGCCGCCGCGGGGCCATGCCGAGTGGACCGTGCGGAGAGGGCTCAGAGAAGCCCGGATCGCCCCGGTCGGGATCCAGGAGGCGAGGCGGCCCGGGCCCACATCCGGCAAGGTGGCGCTCATGGGCACGATCAGCTGACGGTTGTGCCGCCGCCGGCGTTGCGGGTGCAGCGGACCTGGCGGGCGCCGGTCACCGCGGCCCCCGACAGGCACTGGGCCAGGACGCCGTGGCCGGCCGCGCTCGGGTGCCACGATTCCTGGCACGTCTGGAAATAGGTGACGCAGGAATTGGCGATCCGCTGGATGTCGAGTTTGTCGTAGCCGGCCAGGTCGGTCAGGAACACACCGGTGGGGCCGTCCTGCAGCCGGATCGGCGTCGCCAGCGCATTCGCGGGACTGCCCGCCTTCTCGCACAGGCGGGCACCGTCGAAAGCCTGCTGCACATTCAGATACACCAGGTCGTCACCGGGAAACTCGGATCGCATCGCGCTCGAGACGTCCGAGACCAGCGTCCCCAGCCCGGCCGAGAAGGTGTGCCCGGCACCCAGGCTGGCCCGGTGGATCGGACACCCGGCGCGATACCGTTCGGCTCCGAGTGCCCGGAACTTGTCGCGGTCGTCCGCCCGCCCGTCCTCGGTGATCAGATCGGCCTCGACGTCCGGCGGCAACGGATTCGTGTAGTCCTGGAACACCACCCGGTGCACACCATCGGCGTCGATCTCATCCAGCGTGCGCAGGATCTCCCGTACGGCGGAAGCAGTTTCGTTCTCCGCGGTGGCGAACTGTGCGGGCGTCGCCAGATCCGACGCGTCGCACGGTTCCTGCGGTACCGGCCCGCCGAGGTAGGCCCAGAACTCCCACCACCCGGTCCACGCGTCCGCCACGAACCGGTTCGCGCAGTCCGACGCGATGTCGCCGAAGGTGAACTGGCTGTTGTTGGACCCCAGCCCGATCAGAACCAGATCGATGTCGTGTGTCTGCCCGACGGCCCGCAGCTGGTCGAGCTGCGACGCGACCGTCCGCCCCTTCTCCCGGTCGCCGGACGCGTGGGTGATGTCCGGTGGCTGGGCGCCCGAGCAGGCCAGATTGAACCGGTCCCGGATGCCCGGCAGATCGGCCCGCAACAATGACGCGTTCGCCGACCGGTGGCAGAAGAACGCATTGGTGTTCGGTGCCGACCAACCGGGGAACGACTGCGCCCGGCCGGAGGCGTCGACGACCGGCTGGTACGCGCCGGCCCCCTCACCACTGATGAAGCTGTCGCCCAGGGCGACGGCCGCGGTGGGCAGCGCCGCCCGCGCGGGCACGGAGGCGACGGTGAGTGACAGGAGGGAAAGGACGGCAGGGACGGCGAACCGGCGCCAACGGGACACGTCGACCTCCACAAGATCCGGAGGTTCGATCGGATCACGCAGTTGTACGCACGTCAATCTCCCGTACTGATCCGGATCATCTCGTCGCGGGGCACGACCTTGATCCGCGCTCGCCCGTCCGCGGCGCCCAGACCGATCTCGTGGGCGTCCAGACGCTGCCAGCCCTGCCACGTGGTCCGGGTCAGTCCGCGCCCGTCCAGGTAGGCCAGGACGGCGGCCGGCGAGGGATGCGCGGCCGGCGCCGGCGAGTCGGCCAGCAGGCTGGTCACCGTCTCGGCGGCGTCCTTCTTGGTGTGTCCGATCAGGCCGACCGGGCCGCGCTTGATCCATCCGGTCGCGTAGAGGCCCGGCACCGGCACCCCGTCGAGGTCCAGCACCCGGCCGGCGTCGTTCGGGATGGTCCCGGTCGCGGTGTCGAACGGCAGGTCGGCGACCGGCCGGCTGAGGTAGCCGATGGCCCGGTACACGGCCTGCACGTTCCAGTCGGTGAACTCGCCGGTGCCGCGCACCGACCCGTCGCCGGTCAGGACCTGCGTCTCGGTGCGCAGGCCGGTCACCCGGTCCTCGCCCAGGATCGCCACCGGCGCCTGCAGGAAGTGCAGATGGATCCGGCGCTGTGCGCCGCGCGGCTCACGCGCCGCCCAGTTCTGCAGGACGTCGACGCACATCTTGAGGCTGCGCCGGGACCGGATCGCGGCCAGGCTGCCCTCGTCGAACTCGATGCCCTCCGGGTGGACGATCACCTCGACGTTCGGCGACTCGTCCAGCTCACGCAGCTCCATCGGGGTGAACTTGACCTGGCCCGGGCCGCGCCGGGAGAACACGTGCACGTCGGTGACCGGGCTGGCCGCGAGGTGACGGTGGACGTTGTCCGGGATCTCCGTGTCGAGCAGCTCGGCGGCGGTCTTCGCGAGCACCCGGGCCACGTCCACCGCCACGTTCCCGGCGCCGATCACCGCGACCTGCGAGGCGGTGAGCGGCCAGTCGCGCGGCACGTCGGGGTGCCCGTCGTACCAGGCGACGAAGTCGGCGGCCCCGAAGCTGCCCGGCAGATCCTCGCCCGGGATCGCCAGCGCGCGGTCGCGGTCGGCGCCGGTGGCCAGGATCGTCGCGTCGTAGAACGGCCGCAGCTCCTCCGGCTTGACGTCCACGCCGTAGTCGACGTTGCCGATGAACCGGATCCGCGGGTGGTCCAGGACCTGGTGCAGCGCGACCACGATCTCCTTGATCCGCGGGTGGTCCGGGGCGACCCCGTAACGGATCAGCCCGTACGGCGTGGGCAGCCGGTCGATGAGGTCGACCGTGACCTGCGGGCCGGCCTTGGTGAGCAGATCCGCGGCGTAGATGCCGGCCGGTCCGGCGCCGATGACGGCAACCCGAAGGGCGCGATCCATGGATGTGTTCCCCTTGCTAGGCGATCTTCACCGGCAAGGCTAGAACTTAAACCTGACTTCAAGGCAATGGATCGAGACCAGGCTCACCCGCAGGTCCACATCAGCGGCAGGTTGCCGACTCGGGGGCCCGTGCCGCCGTCGACGCTGTAGCCGGCGGCCACCCGGCCGTCCGCGCTGAAGCTGGACACCACATACCGCCGGTGCTTCTGATAGGTGGGCAACCGGACCACCCTCGTGCCGGCGAGCACGGCGGGGGAGTCCAGCACCGTGGCGAGGATCCACCCGTTCGCCGCCCCGATCGCCGGCGGGTTCAGGTCCGCGGCCAGCCGCTCGTACGTGCCGGTCCCGATCGTGTACCGCATCGACGCGAACCGCCGCAGCCCGTCCGGCGTGTCGAACACCGCGCGCCCGACCACCCGGCCACCGCCGATCGACTCCGGCCAGAAGAACGTCGCCCGGCGCCCGTCGACCATGGGCAGCGGCATCCTCCGCCCGTTGCCCGCCGCCGGCCACAGATAGCCGGTGCCTTCGGAATGTGCCGGCTCCACGGTTCCCACGATGGTCCCGTCCTCGGCGATGCCCGCGACCTCCCCGCCGACCGTGCCGGCCGGCAGCGGCAGCTTCGTCGCGGTCGCCCCGGCCGACGCCCACCGGCCCGGCACCGGCGCGAACCCCGGCCCCAGGTTGCCCGCGATCACCCCGGCGTCGTTGATCGCCACCGCCGCCGCCTCACCACCCCGCAGCCTGGTCACGGCGCCGTCCCGGTACACGTACGCGTGCTGTTTCTCCCCGCCGTCGTAGGCCGACCCGACCGCGACCCCGCGGCTGTTGACGTCCTGGAACGACGCGTCCGACCCGCCCAGCGCCGGATAGGCGAGGATCGCGCCGTCCTTCCAGATCACCGTGCGCTTCCTGCTGGAGGTCCCCGGGTAGAGCCGGCCGGTCAGGTAGTGCCCGCTCGGATCGCCCCCGGTCACCAGCGCCTTCGCCACCCCGTCGGTGGGCAGCCGCCGCACCCGGCACCCGGTGGGACCGGGCGTGCTCGTCGGCGCGGTGCTCAGGGTGGGTGACGGCGACGGCGACGGCGGAGGCGGGGGAGGAGGGGAGGACACGGCAAGAGCGCCGCCACCGGCCGCCGCCGCGGTGGCGGCCACCACCGCGAATCCCGAGGACCACCGCCACAGCTGGCGCCGCCGCAGCCCCTCCGCCATGGCCCGCGGAAGGTCGATGGCGGGCACCCCGTCCGGCTCGTCCCGCAACGGCGCGAGCAGCCGCCTGCCGAACTCCTCGTCGCTCATCGGGTTCTCTTTCCTCATGACGGATCCGGCAGTTCGAGCGCGTGAGCCGGCCCCAGCACCTCACGCATCCGGTTCAGCCCGTGCGACGTCTGGCTCTTCACCGTGCCCTCCGAACAGCGCAGCACCTCGGCCACCTCGCGCACCGGCAGATCGCACAGGAACCGCAGCACCAGCACCGCCTGCTGGCGCGGCGGCAGCTCGGCCAGGGCGGCCCGGATCATCGACCGGTCCTCCATCGGTGGCGGCGCGACCGCGGAGGCCTCCGGGAGCCGGCCCGGCAGCGAGACCTTCCACCAGCCCCGGCGGCGGTCATCGAGGAAGACCCGGACGAGCATGGTGTTCACGTACGCGTCCAGGTTCTCCACGCCGTGTAATCGCGGCCAGCGCGCATACAGCTTGGTGACCGTCTCCTGCACGATGTCGTCGGCCTGATGCGCGTCGCCGCTGAGCAGGAAAGCGGTCCGCCGCATGCCGGTCAACCGCCCATGCACGTAGGCGAGGTACTCGCTGTCTGATCCGCTCGGCATCGCCGCCCGCTCCCTGGTCACCGTCTCTGCGTATCCGACGCCGATCGGCAGCGATCGGTTGTACCCGCGCGCCATCTTCGTCGATGCGCCGGCTCGCAACGGTGGCCGGAACGAGGGAGGCGGGGGTCAGGCCGCCTCGGAGGTGGACGGGTCGGCGCCCAGCGAGCGCAGGTGCAGGGCCAGCCGCAGGCGCAGGCCGTTGACGCCGTCCGGCCAGCCGTCGCCGAGCAGCTGGGTGATCCGTTCCAGGCGCTTGGTCATCGTGTTCGGGTGGATGTAGAGCCGGCGCGCGGCCTTGCTGGCGTTGCATCCGGTCGCCAGGAACACCCGGACCGTCTCGACCAGGTCGACCTTGTAATCGCGTTCGTACTCCAGCAGCGGCCGCAGCGCCGCGTCCAGCAGGTCGTGCACGTCCCCGGACCGCTCCGGGTCGAACAACGGCCGGTAGAGGGCCAGCTCGTTGGTCGTCGCCGCCCGGTTGGGGGAGCCGGCCGCGCGCAGCAGCGCCAGCCCGTGCCGGGCCGCCTCGAACGCGGCGGGCAGCCCACCGGCCGCCGGTTCGACCGGATCGGAGGCGCACATCCCGGGTGAGGTGCCGGTCGCCCGGCGGATCCGGGCCGCGACCGCCTCGGCGGCGGCGCGCGGCTCGTCGGCCGGCACCAGCGCGACGGTGAGCCCGGCGTACCGGCCGCCGAGACCACCCAGCAGGGCCGCCGCGTCGGCCACCACCCGGTCGGGCACCGAGTCGCCGGCCACGGCCACCACCACGTACGTCCGGTCGAGCGGGAAGTCGCGGGCCTCGGCCAGGATCCGGACCGGGGCGGTGAGCGCGCGGCGGCTGCTGAGCAGCTCGGTCAGCAGATCGGCGCGCAGCTGCTCGTACGCCTCGAGGACCGCGTTGCGCCGGCCGTGCAGGTTCGCGACCAGCCGCGCGGCCCGGCGCAACGCGGCCGTCTCGTCACCGGTGAGCGGCCGCCGCCGCAGCACGCAGATCGTGCCCTCGGGGCGGCCCGAGGCGACGACCGCCACGGCGTAGGCGCCCGGTTCGGCCGCCACCCGGTCCGGTTCGGCGAGGGCCCGGCGGACCAGGTCGGCCGGGACGTTCGCGTCGGCCGGGCGGGCGTCGAGCAGCACCACCTCGGCGTCGAGACCGGCCGCCAGGATCCCGGCGACCGTGTCCGGCGCCGGCGGTTCCGGCGCGGCGGCGAGGTCGAGCAAGGCGTCGCCCAGGGCGGTGATCCGGTCCAGGTCGCGCAGCCGGGTCGCCAGGGCGGCGCCGCGCCGCTCGCTCTCGCTCAGGGCGGTGACGACCTCCAGGCGGGCGGCCGCGGCCCGGGCGAACCGGTGCACGACGCCGGTGTCGTCCGCGGCGAGCGGCTGCCGTTCGCGGCGGGCCACGTGCAGCACCGCACCGACCAGCAGCGGCACCGCGAGCACGGTGTTCAGCCCGCCGGCCGGGCCGGACCGGGCCGACTCGCGCCAGCCGTCGTCGTCGCGCACGCTGAGCCAGACCGAGTCGACGCCGGGCACGAGGCGCGGCACGGTCTCGACGATCGCCTGATGCAGCCGGCCGACCTCGCTGTGCTGCCCGAGCGTCTCGACGGCCTCGCTCAACGCCAGCAGCGACAGCTCCCGCCGGCGGCGTGTCTGCGCCTGGCTCGCGGCCCGGTGCGCGGCGACCGCCACGGCACTGAGGTCGAGCCCCTCGGCGGCGAGATCCAGCCGGTGCAGGACGGTGTCCAGCGCGGCCGGCGGCGACTCGGCCAGCACCGCCTCGAGCACCGCCGCGAAGGCGCTGCCCAACGCCTCGCGGGGCCCGTCCAGGACCGCCGGCTGGGATGTGTCGCCGTACGAAACACTCATGGCCACCGCCTCCGGATCGTCTCGGCCCCAATCTGGTGCATCCGGGCCCGTCCCCACATCGCGTGAATGCAGTAAGCGATGCCGCGGTCACCCGGCGAGGCTGACCAGCAGACCTGGACGTCGGGGGAGCCATGCCGGCGGATCAGCCCCGGCGACCTCCGGCCGAGCGAACTACCGCTGTTTGTCCGCCTTGCGGCGATAGTGGCCGATGAACACGCCCTTGGTGGTCGTGACCGAGCCGGTCAGGGTGAACTCGGTCAGCGGGGCCGGCCCGTCGAACAGGCGCGCGCCGGTGCCCAGCGTCAGCGGGTGGATCAGCAGCGTGTAGCGGTCGATCAGCGCCGCCGCGTGCAGGCTGCGCACCAGCGCCGCGCTACCGATGATCGACAGGTCGTTTCCCGGCTGCTTCTTCAGCTCGGCCACCGACGACGACGCGTCGCCGCGCAGCAGCACCGAGTTCGCCCAGGCCGAAGCGGACGACAACGTTCGCGAGACCACGTACTTCGTGGCCGCGTTCAGGTGCGCCGAAACGGGATTGCCGTCCGCCGCGAGGCCCCACGCCGTACCGAAGTCCTCCCACGTCCGCCGGCCCAGGAGCAGGTCACCGGGCGCGCTCATGCCCTTGGCCATCTCCCGGTCCATCACCTCGTCGTTGAAGCGCGGACCCCATCCGCCGTACCGGAAACCGCCGCGGGTGTCCTCGTCCGGGCGGCCGAGGCCCTGCACCACACCGTCGAGCGTCATCCACATCGTCACCGCAACCGTGCGCATCAAGCGTCACCTCCTGCCGATGACACGAATGAGCGACCCCGGATTCGACGTTTCCTCAGGACCCGCCCGGACCGGCCGATGAACACTTCCGTGCTGACCCCCCTGTCGTCCGCGCCGGGCACCCACCTCGTCCACGTCGCGCGGCAGCCGATCTTCGACCTGTCCGGCGACGTGGTCGCGTACGAGCTGCTGTTCCGCGGCCGGATCGACGCCGTGGACGCCGAGCGGCGCGACTCGTACGCGACCAGCCAGGTGATCGTGAACGCGTTCACCGAGTTCGGCCTCGACGAGGTCGTGGGGGACCAGACCTGCTTCATCAACATGACCCGCGAGTTCCTGGTGGGGGAGCTGCCGCTGCCGTTCGCGCCGGAGCAGGTGGTGCTCGAGGTGCTGGAGAGCGTCACCGTGGACGACGAGGTCTTCCGCGGGGTCTCGGCGCTGGTGGACGCCGGGTACCGGATCGCGCTCGACGACTTCGTCTGGGGCTCCGGGCACGAGCGGCTGATCCCGCTGGCCTCGTACGTCAAGCTCGATCTTCTGAACGGCACCTCGGACCACATCGAGGACATCATCACCGCCTGCCGCGCCCACCCGGAGGTGCGGATCGTCGCCGAGGGGCTGGAGACGCCCGAGCATCTCGCGCTGAGCAATCAGTACGGCTTCGAGCTGCGCCAGGGGTACGTGCTGAGCCGCCCGCAGATCCTCACCGTGGCGTCGTTGTCGCCGTCGAAGCTGCGCCGTCTCGAACTGGTCGGGGCGCTGAGCAACTCCGACGCCGACCTCGAACAGATCCTGACGATCATCGCGGGTGACCCGGCCCTGGTCATGCGCGTGCTGCGGACCAGCAACTCGGCCGCGTCCGGCACCTCGAACCGTATCTCGTCGATCCGTCAGGCGGTCGTCATGCTGGGTCTCGAGCAGATCCGCAACTGGGCGATGCTCATGGTGGTCGACGACGTGGCCGAGGCGACCGAGTCGCAGTTGATCGACGTGCTGACCCGCACCCGGCTGTGCGTGAACCTCGCGCCGACCTTCAGCGCGGACCCGGACGCCGCCTTCGTCGCCGGGCTGATCACCGGAGTCGCCTCCCTGCTCGGCGTCTCGCCGGCCACGCTGGCCCACCACCTGCCGCTCATCCAGGAGATCGAGACCGCGCTGACCCGTGGCGCCGGCTCCCTCGGGCGACTGCTGCGCACCGTCGAGGCGTACCAGAGGGGCGACCTCGCCGCCTTCGCCGAGCAGTACTCCGGCACCGACCTGACCCGGACCGTGATGGACGCGATGCGGTGGTCGCAGACCGCGATGCCGGTACGTTGACGCCGGACGGTACGGTCTGCGCAAACACGAACCACTTGTCACGAGAATGTCATCGTGCCGGCGATTCGCCGCCACACCGGACGACGAGGGTTTCGTGCATCGCCTTTCGCAGCGAGGAGCTGACTGCCGTGGTGCCCTTCTGGCTACCCCCGGACGAGGGTCCGGACAACGAGGGTCTGCTGCTGGACCAGTGGATCGCCGGCCACAGCGCGGACGAGTGGCTGGCCCAGGAGGTCGCCGACGCCCTGCGCGGTGATCCCCTGGTGCGCGGCACGTACCTGGAGATCATCGTGCAGAACCGGGTGGTCGTGCTGCGCGGCCGGATGGACTCGGCCGGCGCGCGGGAGGCGGCCGGCCGTCGCATCTGGACGGTGCCGGGCGTGGCCGACGTCAGCAACCAGCTGACCGTCGCCACCGCGGAGTAGGACCGGTCACCGGCGCAGCCGGGCGTCGATCACGTCGAGGACGAGACCGCGGTACGGGCCGGGATTCGCCCGCGCCCGCAGGAGCGCCGCCCGCGCGTCGCCCGGCCGGCCCTCGATCCGGTAGACGTCGGCGAGCAGGAGCAGCAGGATCGACTCGTTGCCGAGGCGGCCCGCCGCCCGGATCTCCGCCAGCATCCCCTCGATGACCGCCGCCACCTCGCGGCCGGAGCCGGTGTGGTGGGCCGACGCCCACCCGTCCAGGCAGGCGGCGATCGACCCCAGCCAGCCGAAGCGGAACCGCCGGTCCAGCTCCAGCGCCTGCCGGGCCAGCGTGGCCACGTACGCGACGTCCGGCAGATAGGGGCCGCTCGCCGCGCCCAGCGTGCGGGCGATCGCGCGGGGGAACGGCCGGCCGTCGGCGTCGGCGAGCGCGATGGCGGCGTCGGTGGCGGAACGGTAGCCGTCGCGGTCTCCGGTCAGCGCGGCCCAGAAACCCTCGATCAGCAGCACCATGACGTGCAGGTGCTCGTCGAACGCGGCCAGCTCGTCCAGCGGCGCCGCCGCCACGTTGCGCCGCGCGGTCCGCAGATGGCCATGGGCCCGGTCGCGGTCGCCGGCGTCGAGCGCGGCGAAGATGCCGCCCAGGTGCGCCACCGCCAGCGACGTCGGCCCGGCCCGCGAACCGACCACCGCCAGCACCCGGTTCGCCACCTCGACGTAGGACGCGTCGTTGCGGTCCAGCAGGAAGAAGAACAGCGACCACCACAGGCGTGCGGTGTCCGGGTCGAAGGCGCCGGGCCCGGCCAGGGACATCGCGCGGTCCACCAGGGTACGGACGTCGGCGTCGCCCCAGCCGCGGCCGAGCACGATCAGCCGGAACAGCCGCAGCAGCGTCGACAGATCCGCGGGCGCCAGCTCCAGCGCGTGCCGCAGGTGCGTCTCGGCCTGCTCGAAGGCGTACACCGACGCGGCCGCGTCGGCCGCGGCGGTCAGGGCGGGCACCGCGGCGGCGCCGACCAGGTCGCGGGCCGCCCACAGATGGCCGGCCAGCCGGTCCGGGTTTGCCGTGCCGGTCCGCTCCAGCTCGGCGGCGACGGCGGCGTGCAACCGCGCGGCCCGCCCGGCCGGGAGCCCGTCGAGCACCACCTCCTGCACGAGCGCGTGGACGAACCGCGGCCCGGTCTCGATCAGGCCGTGCCGGGCGGCCTCGTCGTAGGCGTCCATGGCGGTGGCGATGTCGAGCCCGGCCGCGGCCGCCGCGACGCGCAGCTCGAAGTCGCGGCCCACGACCGCGGCGGCGGCGAGCAGATCTCGCGCGCTGCCGGGCAGCTCGGCGAGCCGGCGGGCGATGACGTGCCGCACCCCGGGCGGGGCCGGCAACGACAACGCGGTGAGCGGGTCGGTGCCGTCGTCGGCCAGCAGCCGGGTCAGTTGCCGTACGAAGAAGGGGTTTCCGCCGGTCCTCTCGTGCAGCACCGTCACCAGCTCCCCGGTCACGTCGCCCAGCACCGACTCCAGGAGCCCGGCGACGCCGGCCTGACCGATTCCGGCCAGGGACAGCTCGTACGTGGCGTCCTCGCGCGACACCGTGGCGAGGGTCGCCTGCAGCGCCTCGGTCCGCTCGTTCGGCAGGTCGCGATACGCCGCCACCAGCAGGATCGGCGCGCCGGCCAGCGCCGGGGTGAGGTAGGAGACCAGTTCGAGGCTGGGCTGGTCGGCCCACTGGATGTCGTCGAGCGTGATCACCAGGGGAGCGGCCCGGCCGGCCCGGCGGACGAAGACCGAGACCGCCTCGTAGAGCAGGAAACGCCGGTCGTCGCCGAGCACCGGCACGCCCTGCCCGACGCGGCCGGCGACCGTGGCCGACAGCAGCGTCACCGGCCGGGCCGCACCCTCGCAGACCTTCCGGAGCTCGTCGTCGTCGAGGCCCGCGGCGAGCGAGTCGATCACCTGGGTCCAGAGCCAGAAGGCGGGCGCGCCGGTCGCGGCCGGGGAACGTCCGGCGTGCGCCGGGATGCCGCGCTCGCGCGCCTTGCCTTCCAGCGCCTCCAGCAGGGTGGTCTTGCCGATGCCGGGTTCGCCGCCGACCAGCAGCAGCGACCCCTCGCCCTTGGCCAGCGCGCCGAGGCGGCCCTCGATCAGCGCCAGTTCCCGGCCGCGACCCACGATCACGTCCTCGGACCGCTTGATCGACGGCGCCGCCAGCCCCGGGTCCTGCCCGAGGATGCGACGCAACAGATCCTCCGTCCGGGCCGACGGGTCGATCCCCAGTTCCTCCTGCAGCAGGGCCCGGAACGACCGGTGCGCCTCCAGCGCCTCGGCCGTGCGCCCGGAGCGATACAGCGCCAGCATCAGCAACGCCCGCGGTTCCTCGCGCAGCGGATGATCCGCGACGAACGCCTCGAGCTGCGGCAGGGCGTCGGCGTGCCGGCCGAGCGCGAGCAACGCCTGGAACCGTCCCTCGACCGCGCTCAGATACGTCTCGGTGAGCTGGGTGATGCTGCTGCGCGCCGCCTCGTGGTCGGCGATGTCGGCGAGCGGGTCGCCGCGCCAGGTGGCGATCGCCTCGTCGAACGCGTCCAGCGCCTCCCCGGGACGCCCCTGCCGCAGGTGGTCACGCCCCCGCTGGGTGCCGGTTCCCAGCCGTACGGCGTCGACCGTCTCGGGCGGCACCTCGAGGCAGTAGCCCGGGCCGCGGGTGACCAGCCGGGACCGCAGGATCTGCCGGACGTTCGAGACGTACGAGCGGAGAGTGACCGCGGCCTGGGGTGGCGGCGCGCCGTCCCAGAGCTGGTCGATGAGCCGGTCGGCGGGCACCACCCGGCCGGCGTTCATCAGCAGCAGGACCAGCAGAGCGCGCTGGCGCCGAGCCGCGATCGGCAGCTCGGCGCCGTCCACGACGACCCGGAGTGGCCCGAGGATCTGGAACTCCACACGAGCCATCGTCACATCACGCGTCGCGCCGGGACACCACCCAGGCCGACAGGGCGGTGAGGCCGACCAGGTAACCGGTCCAGAGCAGCAACCCGCCGGGCGAGCCGTCGACCATCGTGCTCGCCGCCGAGGCGGGGGTCGCGGCGACCAGCAGCTCGCCGGCGCGGCCGGGGACGAGCCCCAGCACCGGCGTGAGGATCAGCATGACGCCGATCAGCAGCGCGGCCCCGCCGATCTTGCTGCGGGTGATCCACCCCGCCGCCTGGCCGAGCACGCCCCAGCCCACCAGGACCCCGACGGTGGCGGCCGAGGCCGGCAGCGCCCGCGAGTCGCCGCGGTCCAGGATGAGGATCGACGCGGTCACCGCCACCGCCACGGCGACGGCCCCCACCACGGCGGTGACCAGGGCCAGGGCGGCGGCCTTGCCGAGCACGACCCGCCCGCGGCGGGGCACCAGCGTGAACGTGGTGCGGATGGCGCGCGGCGCGTACTCGCCGGTGACGGACAGGACGCCGAGCACGCCGACCAGGATCGTGGCGAGCGACAGGCCGGCCAGGGCCAGCGTGGTGGGCCGGTCCGGCGAACCGGAGATGGCCGCGCCGACCGATTGAACGGGCCCGAGCAGCGCGGCGGAGGCCGCCGCGGTCACCATGAGCCACACGGAGGTGCGGAGCGTGCGGAGCTTGATCAGCTCCGATCGGGTGGTCCTCATCGCTGGTCACTTCCCTGGAATTCGACGGAGTCGTGGGTGAGATCCATGAACGCCTCCTCCAGCGACCGCGATCGCTGGGTGAGCTCGTGCACGAGCACGTGATGGTCGAGCGCGATCCGGGCCACGTCGTGGGCGCTCAGCCCGCGGACCTGCAGCAGCTCGCGGGCCTGCCGTTCGACCCGGGCGCCGCCGGCCTCGAGGAGCCCGCCCAGCACGCCGGCCTCGTCGGCCCGGACGGTGACCGCCGGCGCCCCGGCGTGGAGCAGGTCGGCGGTCGGCACGTCGGCCACGAGCCGGCCGCGGCCGATCACGATCAGGTGGTCGGCGGTCTGTGCGACCTCGGACATCAGGTGCGAGGACACGAACACGGTCCGGCCCTCGGCGGCGAGCGAGCGCAGCAGATGACGGATCCAGACGACCCCGTCCGGGTCCAGGCCGTTGATCGGCTCGTCCAGCATCACCACCGGCGGGTCGCCGAGCAGGGCCAGGGCGATGCCGAGCCGCTGGCGCATCCCGAGCGAGAAACCGGAGATGCGCTGCCGCCCGACCTCGTCGAGCCCGACCAGCCGCAGCACCTCGCCCACCCGGGCCCGGCCCAGCCCGATCGTCGCGGCGGCGGCTTCCAGATGCGCGGCCGCCCGCCGCTGCGCCTGCACCTCGCCGGCGTCGAGCAGCGCGCCCACGTGCCGCAGCCCGTCCGGATGCGCCGCGAACGGTTTCCCGCCGACCAGCGCCCGCCCGGAGGTGGGCCGGTCCAGGCCGAGGATCATGCGCATCGTCGTCGACTTGCCGGCGCCGTTCGGTCCCAGGAATCCGGTGACCGTGCCCGGCCGCACCGTGAACGACAGGTCGTCCACGACCGTCCGGTTGCCGTACCGCTTGGTGAGGGCTTCCACCTCGATCATGTCAATCTCCTTCTTCGATGTCGTACGGGGACAGGGGAATCCGGGCGGCGTGACCGCTCACCCGTACGCCCGCGGTGCCGTTGTCCAGGTCGATGAGCAGCCGGCTGGGCGAGCCGGTGTCGTGCCCCTGCCGGACGATGACGCGCGTGGGCACCGGCACCAGCCCGAGCTCGCGCAGGTAGCCGCCGAAGGCCGCGGCGGCCCCAACGGTCGCCGGGAAGGCGCCGCTCGCGTGGAAACTGGTCGCGCCCTCCGCCCGGAACAGGTGCGGGGAGCTCCAGCCCTCGCGCCGCATCAGCCTCGCCAGCGCCGGGAGGTCATGGTCCGGCCGGTCGAGGGTCTCCGGCGCGCCGGCGGCAACGATCACATGCTTGCTTCCGGCGTACGCGACATGGACGGGAAAATGCGGATCCAGGTGCTCGGGGCGCCACCGCAAGGCGTCCAGCAGCTCGTGAAGCAGCCCCTCGCCCAGGGGCCGGGTCGTGGCCGGCGGCGAGATCAGGCTCGCGACCAGGTCGCCGTCCTCGACCCGGGTGGTGACGGTGATCGCCCCCCGCCGGGTGGTCAGCCGCCGCCGTCCCGGTCCGGACCGTTCGGCGAGGGCGAACGCGGCGGCGACCGTGGCGTGCTCGCCGAAGGCGATCTCCGCCGCCGGGCTGAAGAACCGGACCGTCCCGCGGCCCGTGACGAACGCCGTCTCCGGATACCCGATGGTGCGCGCGACGGTGAGCATCTGGGCGCCGGTCAGCGAGTGCGCGTCCAGGACGACCCCGGCCGGGTTCCCGCCGCGACCGTGGTCGGTGAAGGCGGCGTACCGGAGCACCTCGGGGCTCATCGCTCGCTCCGGATGCGCCTGACGACCACGGCGGCCGCGGCGATCCCCAGGGCGAGGGTCACGGCGTACCGCACCAGGTCTTGGACGACCAGACCGGAGCTCGCGTTGAACGTGGCGTGCAGGAACGCCAGGGCCAGGATGCTGCCGTGGCTCCAGGCGTCGAAGGCCCCGATGAGCAGCCGGAGCCCGAGCCCTGACACGATCATGAAGGCGATGTTCCGTACGACGTCCGCAGCGCTCCGGGCGCCGTAGAGGCTGAGCGGCAGGTGGATGCCGATGAACAGCAGCGCCGTCAGGGCGCTGCCCCGCACGTACCCCCAGCGGCTCATCGCGCGCCGCTGGACGAACCCCGCCCAGATCATCTCCTCCCAGAGATTCACGATGAGCACGCTGGACACCACGTTCGTCACGATCGAGAGCGTCGGCGGGATCGCGCCGCCGGTCAGGGCGCCGCCGGCGAGGACCGCGGCGGGGATGAGGAGCACCGCCGGCAGCAGCAGCCACAGCGGCCGGGGCAGCCGGACGGTGTCGACGAGCAGCCGCTTGAACGGCCGTCCCGTCATCAGCACCGCCGGCAGGACCATGCCGAGATACTGCGTGCCGAGCACGAACGGCCCGAGCGGCAGGTCGGTGACCAGCGGAACGGACAGGAGCACCCACCCCACGGGCAGGGCGATGGCGGTGAAGGTGACCAGGACACGCGGTTCGCGCTTGCCGGTCGGCACTGGTGCCACGAGAAGACTCATGCCGCCCAGGTTGGGGCCACGACGTTGGGCGCTCGTTGGGTCCGTGTTGGGCCGCTGCTACCCCTGGTCCGGCGGCCAGAGCCCGCGCCGGGCGAGGCGGTCCAGATACTCGCGGATCCGGGTGGCGTTCGTGCCCAGCCTTTCGCGCTCAGCTGCGGGCAGCGCGGCGAGCGGATCCGGCAGCACGGTGTCGCCGCTCACGCTGACGACGTTCTCCGACACCTCGCGGCACACCGAACACCAGGACATGCCGATGCACCGCTCGTAGCTGCGGTCGCCGGGTGGGTGGAGCCGGTACGTGAGGTGATGGACGCGGCCGCCGCACGACGAGACGCCGCCGTCCGCGCGGCGGTGAACCGCGTTGATCGCGCGCTTCCACGCCCACCGCCCCTGCACGTCGCGCACGATGCCGGCACCTTTCTCCCTTTCTCCCCCGGGCGAGCGATGAGTTCGGGCCGCCCCGGCGGTCTCAACGTTCGCAAGCAACCCTCGTCGCCGACCAGCAGAGCAAAGGACTGAAGCCATGACCGCCACCGCCACCGCCACCGCGTCCGTCGCTCCCGTCGCCCGGAGGCTTCACCGTACGCTGTGGGGGCTGCAAGTGGTCCTCGGAGTGTTCTTCGTCGTCGCGTCCGCCGGACCCAAGCTGTTCGGTGAGGCGAACACCGTGCAGACCTTCGAGGACATGGGCGCCGCCCCCTGGTTCCGCTACTTCATCGGCCTGGTCGAACTGGCCGGCGGCATCGGGCTGCTGGTGCCACGCCTCGCCGGGGCGGCCGCGACCGGCCTCGCGCTGCTCATGGTGGGCGCGGCCGTCACCCAGGCGTTCATCCTGCACGGCGGCGCGCTGATCCTCACCCCGGTGCTGCTGTTCCCGCTCTTCGTCGTGATCGCCTGGGGCCGCCGGGCCTCGATCGTCCGGCTCATCCGGCGGTGATCGGCCGGCGGACATGGCGGAATCCCGCCATGTCCGCACCTCGCCACCGCCCAGGCCCTCCACCCGCCCGGCCCGTCGCCAACAATCGGCGGCGCGGTACGCGTCGCAGGCATCGACGTGACCGGCAGAAGGAGGGTCAATGTCCAGTCACCGACGCCGGTGGGCGGTGGTCGCGGCGCTCGCGGTGGTGGCCGCGCTGTCACCGGTCCCGGCCCAGGCCGCGCCGGCCGCCCAGCACCAGGCCGCCGTCGATCCGCGGTTGCTTCAGCAGTTCGGCTCGGCGGACAAGGCGACCTTCTTCGTCGACCTGGCCGACGCGGGCCGGCTGGACCAGGCGGAACTGGACCGGCTTCAGCGGGCCCGGCCCGGACGGGCGGGACGGGTGGCCCGTACGACCGCGGTCGTCCAGCGGAAGGTCGCGCACGCCGACCGTACGCAGCAGGGGTTGCGGGGGTTGTTGCGGCAGCGCGGCGCCGGGTACCGGACCTTCTGGATCTCCAACACCATCGAGGTCACCGGCGATCTGGCGCTGGTGCGCGAGCTGGCAGCCCGGCCGGACGTGAGCCGGATCAGCATGCCGGCGATCGCCGTGGTGAAAGACCCCGGCACGTCCGCGACAGTGACCGCGGGGCTCCCGTGGGGACTCACGCACATCGGGGCGACCAAGGTCTGGGACCAGTACGGCGTGCACGGCGAGGGTGTTGTCATCGGCAGCGTGGACACCGGTGTTCAGTCCGACCACCCGGCTCTGACCAGGCAATACCGTGGCACCAACGGCGACGGCACGGTCACCCACGACCACAACTGGCTCGACGCCACCGGCACCTGCCCCGACCCGCGGACCCCGTGCGACGACGTCGGCCACGGCACCCACACGGTCGGCACGATGGTGGGTGACGACGGCGCCGGGCACGCGATCGGTGTCGCACCCGGCGCGCGCTGGATCGCCGCCAAGGGCTGCCAGATCGACGGCTGCACCGAGGAGGCGCTGCTCGCCGCCGGCCAGTGGATGCTGGCACCGACCACGGCCGACGGTCAGGACCCGCGACCGGACCTCTCACCGGACATCGTGAACAACTCGTTGGGCGGCCCGGACGACGGCAACCGCTTCTACGACGACATCATCACGGCCTGGACGAGCGCGGGCATCTTCCCGGTCTTCTCCAACGGCAACGACGGCGAGTACGGGTGCGGCACCACCAGCTATCCGGCGGCCGACTCCCTCGCGTACGCCGTGGGCGCCCACGGCAGCAACGGCGCGATCGCGTCCTTCTCCAGCCGGGGTGCGGACGGATCCGAGACCCGCCCGGACATCACCGCGCCGGGCGTGGACGTGCTGTCCAGCGTGCCCGGTGGCGGATACGTGACGGAGAGCGGCACCTCGATGGCCGGTCCGCACGTGGCCGGGACGGTGGCGCTGCTCTGGTCGGCCCAGCCCAACCTGCGCCGCGACGTGCAGGCCACCCGCGAGCTGCTCGACCGCACGGCACACGACGTGGACGACCGCAGCTGCGGCGGCACGGCGGCCGACAACAACGTGTACGGCGAGGGCACGCTCGACGCCTACGCCCTGGTCCAGGCCGCGACCGGCGACCAGCACGGGGGCGTGACGGTCACCGTGACCGGCAGCGGGAAGCCGATGCCGGACGCGCTGGTGACGCTGACCTCGGCGGTGGTGACCCGGACCGCGCGTACCGGGGACGACGGCGAGGTGGAGCTGGGCCGGGTGCCGGCCGGCGACTACACGCTGACGGCCGCCCACTTCGGCCAGGTGACCCGGTCACGGCAGGTGAGCCTGGCAGCCGGCGACGAACCGCATCTGACCGTCGACCTCTCGGTCGCGGCGCCCTGGCATCGGGTGACCGGCGTGGTGCGCGATCCGTCCGGGCGGCCGCTCGCCGGAGTGCCGGTGAAGCTGGCCGGCGAACCGCTGCCCGGCTTCGTCACGACCGCCGAGGGCCGCTTCACCGCGCAGCTCCCGGAGGGCCGCTACGATCTGCTGCTCGATTACGGCCGCTGGCTGGCGCCCCGGACCGTGACCCTGACCGTCGACGGCGACGAGACCCTCGACGTGCGGCTCGACGCGAAGACCGACCACTACGGACACGTGATCGGCGAGTCGGCGGCGCACTTCACGACCGGCGGCAAGCCGCTGCGGCTCACCTCCTCGTCCGCGGCCGTGGCGCTGCCGTTCCCGGTGACCTTCTACGGCACCACGTACCGCCAGGCGACCGTGCACACCGACGGTTACCTCTCGTTCGGCGACGCGGCGAGCATCGACGCCTTCCGCACCGGGCTCGTCCTCGACCGCCGGTCGCAGATCCGCACCCGCACCACCGCCAGTGGCACGTCCCGCACGTTCGCCGTCACCTGGACCGGCGTCCGGGTCAAAAGTGCACCCGGTGTCCGGGGTGACCTGCAGATCCTGTTGTCCGAGCGCGGCGTCGTGACCGTCCAGTTCCGCCATCTCGCCAGGACCGCGCCGGCGACCGTGGGCATTCGCAACGACGGCCAGGTGCTGGCGTACGCCGTGGATCAGCCCGTCCCGGACGACCGGATCGCCGTGACGTTCTCCGTCCCGGGCGCCGGGCTCCTGCGGGGCCGGGTGCTCGACGCCAACGACGGCAAGCCGCTGGCGGACGCGGCCGTGAAGGTCTCCGGCGTTTCCACCACGACCGGTGACGACGGCGTCTACCAGGCCGAGGTGCCGGCCGGAAAGGTGACGCTCGGCGTTGCCAAGCCCGCCTACGAGGACGGTTCGACCTCCGCGTCCGTGGTGGCCGGGACGGTCCGCACGGCCGATGTGCGGTTGCGGACGCCGCTGCTGACCGCCCCGGCGACGCAGTCGCTCACCGTCAAGGCCGGCTCGGCAGCCACCGTGGACATTCCCTTGCGCAACCGCGGCGGGCTGCCGGCGACCTTCGAGGCCCGCGAGCTCAACGGGGCGACGCCGCCGGCGGGGGAACCCGGTCACGTGCTCGGGTCGTTCCCGGTGCCGGACTTCTCCAACGCGTACGGCGTGGACTGGCACGACGGCAAGGTGATCGTCTCCGACACGTATTTCTGGGGCCGGGTCGAACGGTTCACCCCGGACGGCACCTCGCTGGGCAAGGGCGCGATCGCGATGAACGGCTGGCCGTCGGACATGACCCCGGTGCCGTCGCGGAACCTCGTCTGCGCGCCCAGCATGTCGATCGTCGGTGACCTGCCGATCGTCTGCTTCGACCGGGACACCCTCGAGGTGAAGGCGACCATCCCGACCCCGGACCCGGGCCGGCTCTACTACGGGCTGGCCTACCGGGCCGCGGACGACACCTTCTACCTCGCCGGGGACTACGCGATCCGGCACATCGCCGGCCTGTCCCACAGCCGGCCGGGTGAGGTGCTCGGCCAGTGCACGCCGGCGGTGCCGTGGACGGCCGGGATCGAGCTGAACGAGAAGCAGAACATCCTCTGGTCGATCAACCAGGACGGCCAGGGCGAGCAGATCCGGGCCCTGGACCCGGACACGTGCGCGGAGCTGGGCTGGGCGCCCGACCCGGACGCCGACGGGCTGAGCGGGGCCGGGATCACGCTCGACGACAAGGGCGACATCTGGACGGTGGGCGGGACGCGGGCGCCGTACCGCGCCGAGGTCTACCACGTGTCCGGGCAGCTGCCGGTCTACAGCGACGTGCCCTGGCTGTCGGTGGCGGCTCCGGCCGGGTCGGTGCCCGCCGGGGGGACGGCGAAGCTGCGGGTCGGTGTGGACACGTCCGGGCTCGAGCCCGGCCGCTACACCGGGACCCTGCTGCTGATCAGCAACGGCGCCAAGGCGCCGAGGGTGCCGGTCACGCTCTCCCTGACCGTCCGGTAGCGCGTTCTCACAGCCAGTCGTTGCGGGCCGCGTACCAGCCCAGCTGCATCCTCGTCGAGGTGCCGGTGACGTCCATCAGCCGGCGCAGCCGCCGCTGGACGGTCCGCAACGACAGGCCGAGCTGGGAGGCGACCGCCTTGTCGGGCAGCCCCGCCAGCAGCAGCGAGAGGATCTGCCGGTCGGCCGCGGCCGGCAGCTCCCCCTCCTCGTCCGCCAGCCGCAGGGGTGTCGCCCGCTCCCACACCTCGCCGAACAGAGCCACCAGCACCTCGACCCAGCGGCCGCCGCGGACCACGAACGCCCACGGCTCGGCCGTCTCGTCCGGCCCCGGGAAGGACAGCAGACCTACCCGCCGGTCCGCGACGGCCAGTTTCGCCGGCACATCGGAGGCCGTCCGTGCCTGCTCCCCGGCCGCGACGCACGCCCCGATCCGGCGAGCCGCCGTGGGCCGCTCCAGCGTCCGGCGGTCGTACACCACCTTGAATTCGATGCCGCGTCCGAGCAGCTCCATCTCGATCGGGTTGTCGTGGTATCCGCCGAGGTAGGGAGGTCGGTCGAAGCCGAGGACGTTCTCCTGGGCGCCGCGCAGCACCTGCTCGAAGACCTGCCCGACCGCCGCGACCCCCACCACGGTCTCCACCCCGTGCGGGGCGGGCTCGCCGCTCTGCCGGCGCCGCACCCATTCCCGGACGCTCAGGCGGGCCTCGGTCAGTTGCCGCATCCGGTCCAGCAGCAGCGAGTCCAGGGCCAGATCGGGCGGCGCGGCCCGGACCAGGTCGCCGTCCACCCGTACCAGCCCGTGCCGGTGCAGCACCTCTACCGCCTCGCGCGCGCCGTCACCGACCCGTTCGGCCAGCTCGGCCGCGCTGCTCGCGCGCCCGGACAGCAGCTCCAGGTAGATCCGCTGCTCCAGCTCGCCGAGCCCGAGTGCCGCGAGCATCCGCCGTCACCTCTCCCGTGTCCCGCGCCGATTCTTCAAAGCGCGTCCACACGTCGTCAAGGCGGTGATCATCACGCCGGCCCTCGCGGACCTTCTTCTCCCTCACGCCGACTCGTGAACGCGCTCTAGCATGCACGGGTGCCTCATGAACAGCCGCCGCCGGCCGTCCTGCGCGCGTTCGGCGTCGGCGGGCCGGCCCGGCGGCTGGCCGGGGGGCAGGGCACCTCGTGGGTGGCGGGGGGACTGGTTCTCAAGCCGGGCGGCGGGCCGCTGCACGAGTGGCTGGCCGGCGCGCTCGCCGGTGTCACGGCCGACGGGTTTCGGGTGGCGGCGCCGGTTCCCACCCGGGACGGCGGCTGGGCCCATGAGGGGTGGTCGGCGACGCGGTGGGTCGCGGGAGACGAGCCGGACCACTCCGCGATCTCGACGTGGCGGGCAATCCTGGCCGCCGGTCGCGCCTTCCACCGGGCGGTCGCTCATCTGGGCCGCCCCGGCTTCCTCGATGCCCGCGACGACTGGTGGGCGCGCGCGGACCGGGCCGTCTGGGGTGAGCGGGACATGCGGTTCCTGCCGGAGTTCGAGGCCTTGGCGCGCCGGTTGTACGCCGTACGGGAACCGCTGGGGAGTTCTCAGATCGTGCATGCCGACCTGACGCGCAATGTGCTGTTCGCGCCGGGGCTGCCCGCGGCCGTCATCGACATCTCGCCGTATTGGCGCCCGCCCGAGTACGCCGAGGGCGTCGTGGTGGCCGACGCTCTGTGCTGGCACGGCGCGCCGCCGCACCTACCGGGAGCGGTGGGCGTGCCGGTGGCGGCGGTGGCTCGCGCGCTGCTGTTCCGGCTGGCCACGACGAACGAGCGGGTGACGTCGGGCGCCGGGGGAGTCGACGTGCGGGACGAGGCCCGGCGGTATGCCCGGGCGGCCGCCGCCATCGGCGTGTGACCGCCGGCCGCGCCAGGCCACCCGGTTGAGTCCACACAGTACTGTGCCGTCGGTGATCGTCGGACGGATAGCGGAACGCGCCCGGATCGATCGGTTGCTCGCCGACGCGCGAGCCGGGCGCAGCGGTGTGCTGGCCATCCGGGGTGAGGCCGGGGTCGGCAAGACGGTGCTGCTCGATCACGCGGCGGCTTGCGGCCTGCGACTGCTGCGGGGGGTGGGCATCGAGTCGGAGGCCGAGCTGCCGTTCGCCGCGTTGCACCAGCTGGTGTACCCGTACCTGGATCGGCTGGCAGCCCTGCCGGCGCCGCAGGCGGCCGCGTTGCAGAGCGCGTTCGGGCTGGCCGGCGCGCCGGTCCGCGACCGGTTCCTGGTCGGCGCCGCCACCTTGTCGCTGCTGTCCGAGCTGGCCTCCGAGGGGCCCCTGCTCGCTGTGCTGGACGACGTTCAATGGTTCGACCGCGCCTCGCTCGACGCCCTGCTGTTCGCGGCCCGGCGCCTGCACGCCGACCCGCTGGCGATGGTGGTGTCGGTCAGGGAGCCGGGCAGCGGCGTTTCCCTGTCCGGGATCGACGTTCTCGATCTGACCGGGCTCGACCCGGCGAGCGCGCGTGCGCTGCTCGCCGAGCACGCCGACGGGCTGTCCGCGTCGGTGTGCGAGCGGATCCTGCGCGAGGCCGGCGGCAATCCACTGGCCGTCATCGAGCTGGCCCGCACGCTCAACGCGCTGCAGAGCGACGGGCGGGCGGCACCACCGGTCCCGATCGGGCCGCTGCCGGTCGCCGGCCGGGTTCAGGAGGCCTTCGGCGCGCAGGTCGCGGACCTGCCCGACGCCACGCAGTGGTTGCTGCTGGTCGCGGCGGCCGACGACACGGCGAGCCCGGCGGTTGTCGTCCGGGCGGGGCAGCGGCTCGGGCTCAGCCCGGCCGCCCTGGACCCGGCCGAACGGGCTCGGCTGGTCACGGTGAGCGCCGACGTCGTCGAGTTCCGCCATCCGCTGATCCGGTCCGCGACGTACCAGACAGCGCCCCACGCCCGGCGGTTGGCCGTCCACCGGGCCATCGCCGAGGTCCTGGACCCGGCACGGGACGCCGACCGCCGGGCCTGGCACCTGGCCGCCGCCGCGGCCGGCCCGGACGAGGATGTGGCCACCGAGCTGGACCGGGTCGCGGAGCGCGCGGAGCGCCGGGGCGGGTCCACGGCGACGGCGCTGGCGCTGGAGAGGGCCGCGAGACTCAGCGCCGATCCGGACCTCAAGGCGCGGCGGCTGGTCGGAGCGGCACGGGCCGCGTACGACGCCGGCCACCCCGACCGGGCCACCGAGTTCGCCGTCCAGGCGGCGGCGCTGACGGCCGACGCGTCCGTGGTGGCCGAGGCCGGATGGATCCGGGCGCAGGTGGAGTACGAGCGGACCTCTCCCGCCGCCGCGGCCACCGCGGCGCTGGAGGCCGCCCGGTCGGTCGCGGGCGCCGACGCCGAACAGGCGGTGCCGATCCTGACCGAGGCGGTGTGGTGCGCGCGCGACGCCGCCGACCACGCGCTGATCCGCCGGTGCGCCGATCTTCTCGCCACCGTGGAGCTGCCGCCCGGGTCGGCGCGCTTGATGGCCGGTGGTCTCGCGGATTTCGCCCGATACGTCGACGAGGTGACCGCGGAGGCCGTCGGCGGCATGCGGGCCCTGGCGCTGGCCGCCCGGAGCGGGTCGGTGGAGGGCTACGTCGAGCGCCTCATCGCCGGGTATCTGGCCTTCCTGGTGGCGGAGGACGAGACGGCCACCGAGGTTCTCTCCCGGCTGATCGACGAGGTGCGCGCCAACGGCGCTCTGGGCTGGCTTTCGTACGGGCTGGAGCCGCTCGCCGTGGTTCAGGTGTTGCGCGGGCGGTTCCGCGACGCGCAGGTCAGCACGGCCGAGGGTCTGTCGCTGGCCGGCGACCTCGATCAGGACACGCAGGTCCTGGCGATGAAGGCGATCGCCGCCTGGATCGCCGCGGTCACCGGCGCCGAAGCCGAGTGCGTGCGGCTGGCCGGCGCGGTCCTGGACCGTGCCGAGCTGCACCCGACCAACGCGGCGCTGGCCGGGTGGGGGCTGGGCCTGCTCGATCTCGCCGCCGGCCGGGCGGAGGCGGCGGCCGGGCGGCTCGACGCGGTGTGCGGGGGCCTCGCCCGGCACGACATCGTGCTGCGCGCGATTCCCGACCAGATCGAGGCGGCGGTGCGCAGCGGGCAGCCCGGGCGCGGTGAGCGGCACCTCGGCACCCTGCACGCCTGGGCCGAGCACACCGGCCGCGCGCACGCCGCCGCGCTGGTGCACCGCAGCCGCGCCATGCTTCTCGACGGCGACGAGGCGGAGGACCACTACACCGCCGCGCTGACGTTGCATGAGGACGACGACCGCCCGTACGACCTGGCCCGCACCCGCCTGCTGTACGGCGAGTGGTTGCGCCGCCGGCGTCGCCGGTCGGCCGCGCGGGCACAGCTCACCGAGGCGGTTGACGGTTTCGAGCGGCTGGGCGCGGCCCGCTGGGCGGACCGGGCCCGCGCCGAGCTCGCGGCCGTGGGGGATCGGCCCGCCGCGGGCCGGTCGGCCGATGCCGACCCGGTGGCCCGGCTCACCCCGCAGGAACTCCAGGTGGTCCGGCTGGCCGCCGCCGGGATGAGCAACCGGGAGATCGGCGCGCAGCTGTTCCTCAGCCCGCGTACCGTCGGCCACCACCTCTACCGGGCGTACCCGAAGCTCGGCATCACGCGGCGCATCGAGCTGACCCACCTCGTCCTCTGACCGATACGGCGGTGGGCCGCAGGCGGTGGCAGATAAGTATGTTGACCGACGCGACCGGGCCGGGACCGCCCTTAGCGTCACTCATCGGAACCACACCACGAAGGAGGGTGCATCCGATGAGGAAGGTCATCGTGTCGACGTACGCGACCCTCGACGGGTTCGTCGACAACCCGCACCTGTGGTCGTTGCGGCACTGGTGTGACGAGGCGGCGGCGTACGCGCGGGATCTTCTGTTCGGTTGTGACGCACTTCTGTTCGGCCGCGTGACGTACCAGGGATTCGCTCAGGCGTGGCCGACCATGACCGACGAGGGCGGGTTCGCCGACCGGATGAACGCCCTGCGCAAATACGTCGTCTCGACCACCCTCCGATCCGGTGGGTGGGGCGAGACCACCGTCCTGGCGGACGACGTCGTGGGCCGGATCGCCGAGCTCAAGGCGCAGCCCGGACAGCACATCCTCAGCTACGGATCCGGCCGGCTGGCCGGCACCCTGCTGGCGCACCACCTGGTCGACGAATACCACATCTGGGTTCACCCGGTGGTGATCGGGTCCGGCCGGCCACTGTTCCCTCGTGGCGCGACCGCGACCCTCGACCTGCGGGCGGTGCGGCAGTTCCCGACCGGCGTCGTGGCGCTCACCTACCGGCCGGTCGCCGAGCCGGCCGAGTCCGCAGCCAGGTCGTCGTGACCGATCGAGACAGTCAGGAGCGACAGATGTCAGCCACGCCGATGCCCTCTCCCGATCGCCGGCCGGCCGGCCCGGCCCAGGACCAGCTGTACGAGGCGTACACCCGGCTCCATCGCTACGGGCCCGAGTTCGGCGGCGACGAGGAGGGCAACCACGGCCTGACCAACCACGGGCCCATGGCGATCGAGGTGCTCGTCCGCCGCGGGCTCGACGTGAACCTGGACCGCTGGCTCGACGGCTACGTCCGCCGCCTCGCCGACCTGCCGGAACCGGGCGATCCGATCACCGCGGACAACTGGCCTCTCGCCCTCGGCAATCACCGCCGCCTGCCGGACTGGGCCGCCTGGTTCACCGATCAGCTGCGCTTCCGGACGTGGACCGATGTGCTCGCCGAATGGTGGCCCCGGCTGCTTCCGGGCATCGTGGCCGGGTCGACGCACGGGGTGATCCGGGTCGGGCACGCCGTGCGCGCCCTGCGCGTCGCCGGGCCGGGCAAGGCACCCGAGGCC
Organism: uncultured Actinoplanes sp.; assembly: GCF_934643405.1. Taxonomy (GTDB): domain Bacteria; phylum Actinomycetota; class Actinomycetes; order Mycobacteriales; family Micromonosporaceae; genus Actinoplanes. The sequence goes on along the minus strand of NZ_CAKUCL010000014.1, from coordinate 10,802 downwards.
GCGCTCCACGAGCTGGCTCACGGGCTGGCCTTCTGGGCCGCGCGGTACCGGCCGCTGCCCGGATACGAGCGCCCGGCCGGCCGGATGGCCGCGGCCGACGCGCTCGACGCCGTCCCGCGCCTGCCCTCGCAGACCGGTCTCATCGCGCACCGGCTCGACCGGCTGGCGAGCACACCGGGGTGGTCGCTCGGGCTGCGGGCCATGCGCGCGGCGGCCACCGCGGAGGTCCCGGACCGGCTGACCGAGCTCATCGACGCCGCAACCCGCAGCTACCTGCTGCGCGGCCACGGCTCGCCGGTGCTGCTGGTGCACACCGCGACCGCGCCGAATGCCGTGCTCCACACGTTGCCGGCGCTGCCCGAGTCGTTGTGGACGGCCAGTTTCGACGCCGCGTGGGCGGCGGCGGCCGCGATCACCGCCACCTACGCACCCGCGCAACCGGCGTCCCGGTCGTCGGTGGTGCCGTTCGCGCGCTTCGACGACCCGGTGGCCGAGGTGCTGCACCGCAGCGCCCACCACGGCGACGAACACGTCATCAAGTTCACCGACACCGCGGTCGAGGCATACGAGCGCTCGCGGGACCCGGACCTGCTCGCCGCGGCCCTGCGCGCGGGCGAGCTCATCGCCTCACCCGCCTGATCCGCTTCCTCATCCGCGACACCAACCAGAAAGGGAGAACGCACCGTGCGCAAATTGGTGGAATCGACGTTCGTGACGATCGACGGCGTCATCAGCTCGCCGCAGGACTGGGGCGCGCCGTACTGGGACGACGAGCATGCCGCGTACGCCCACCAGCTGCTCTTCGCCGCCGACGCGTTGGTTCTCGGCCGGGTGACCTACGAGGGGTTCGCCCAGGCCTGGCCGGCCCGGGCCGGCGCCGACGAGTACGCGGACCGGATCAACGCGATGCCGAAACACGTGGCCACCACCACCCTCACCGACCTGACGTGGAACGCGAGCCGCATCGAGGGTGACGTCGTCGCCGGCATCGCCGAGCTCAAGCAGCAGCCCGGCGGGGACCTGCTGAAGTTCGGCACCGGCCCGCTGGACCGGACGCTGATCGAGCACGGACTGCTCGACGAGCTCCACCTCTGGGTGTTCCCCGCGGTGGCCGGTCACGGGGATCGGCTGCTCGACGGCATCGGCACGACGCATTTCGCCCTGGAGCGGCAGACCAGGTTCGACAGCGGAATCGTCGTCCTGGTCTACCGTCCGAAGTAACACCGGCCGCTGCCGCGCCGCCGACGTGGCACCGGCACGCCCGGTGCCACGTCGCTAGCGGAGGGGCTCACCGGCCTGCGGGCTGCTGCCGTGCAGCAGCAGGGCCACGACGGCGCCCGGCTCGTCGAACATCGGCACGTGACCGGCGCCCTTGATCTTGATCCACCGGGTCTGCGGCGGCAGCTCGTGACGGCGGCGCGTGATCCCCGGCGGCAGCACCCGGTCGCACGTGCCGAAGGCCACGGTGACCGGCACGTGGATCTCGTCGCCGTTGCGGAACCCGGTCCGCTCCGCCCCGTGCAGCGTCTCGCGGAAGCCGCTCGCCGTGGCCATGTCCTCGATCGCCCCGTTGGCCATGGCGTAGGGCACCCTGGACGGGTGGCCGGAGAGCTGAATCATGAACGCCGCCCGGGCCCAGCGGCTTCGCGGCGCGTTCGGCGCCAGCCGCCGCACGATCCGCGCGTTCATCCGGGACTGCCGCATCGACGTGCTGATGAAGAGCGGCGCCCGCCGCCCCCAGAGCCCACCGGGAGACAGCGCTGTGATCGTCCGGGCGCGCCCCAGCCGTCCCAGCTCCAGCGCGACCCACCCGCCGACGCTGTTGCCGGCCACGTGAACCGACGGCAGCCCCAGCTCGTCCAGCAGTTCGGCCACCGCACGTGCCTGATCCCGCGGTGTGTTCCCGGCGCCGCGCGGCTGCCGCGGCGAGTCGCCGTGCCCGGGCAGATCCACCGCGATGACGTCGCGCTGCCGAGCCAGCTCCTCGGCCACCGGGGCCCAGGACCGCCGGGACAGCCCCTGGCCGTGCAGCAGGACAAGCGGTTCGCCCGCCCCGAGCCGCGTGAAGGCCAGCCGCGACCGCTTCTGTATGTCTTGGACAGTCATGAGCACCGACTACCCGCGCGTCGCGCGACCAGACCGGCGACTCCGTCACAGATCGTTTACCGGTGGTGGCGGAGGTCCCCCTCCGGGTGCCCTTCCCACTGGCCGGAAACCGCTCAGCGGCCGGTCGTAGGTCGTGGTCCCCGATCGGGCTGGACCGGGCTCGTGCTGGCGGTGGCATCGGCGCGTCGCAAACTCTTGACGAAGCGGGCGCTGGACGCGCAGATGTCCTCGTACCCCAGTTGCCGGTAGAACTCGTGGGGTCTGGTCCGGTAACGACTGCTGGTGACTTCCATCTTGACGCAGCCGGCCGCGTGAGCCTCCTCTTCGGTGGCCGTGACCAGCAGCTGGCCCACTCCTCGGCCGCGGTAGCGTTCGTCGACGACCAGGGCGAGCAGACGCCCCAGCTTCCCGGTCACCTCCAGCATGGGCAGGACACCCAGCGCCGCGACGCCGACCAGTGCACCTTCGTCGTCGGCGCCGATGAGCCGGCTCGAGGGATCGTCAAGCCAGTAGTCGAGTCGTTCCTGCACGGCCGCCTCGGTGGTCGGATACCCGAGCTGGCCGAGCAGAACGACGAGCCTTGAGACGTCCTGTCGCCGAACAGGTCGAAGCTGCACATCCATGCTTGGATCTTGTCACCCTCGTGCGACCCGCCCGGCAGGATGCCCCCAGGACCTCCGCGTCGGCTCGCAGCCGCAGCGAACAGCGGCCCTAGCGAACCGAGTCGCCGGACCGGCCGGCCGGACCGCGGCGGCGGGCGTGCCTCTTCGCTCGGGCCATCCGCCACAGGTATGCCGGCGTGGGCGGAACCCAGCCGAGCTGGGCGGCCATGCCGAGATCGTCCCGGTTGGCCCAATGTTCGATCACCTGGCCGTCCCGGGTGCGGAACCAGTGGGTCTGCGTGATCGCGAAGGTGCGGCCGGTCGGCGGGAAAGCCCGAACCACCCCGCCGCGCTCGTCGTATGCCAGGAACGGTCCGACCTGGCGCCCCGACATCGTGCAGTGCACCACGACCAGCGTGCCGTCGGTGACCACGTCGTGGATGTCGAAGGCGAGATCCGCGAAGGCGGTTCGTAGCCACTGGGCGGTCGCCGCGAACGCGGCCGGTCCCGCGCCCCGGCACGCCGGCGGCTCGTCCTTGGCCTCCCGGTTGACGGCCTGCGGGTGAACGACCCGGGTCAAGTCGTCGAGATCGCCGGAAGCCATGATGGTCATGGAGCCGACGCAGACGGTGGCGTCGATGGTGTGCATGCTCGTATCTCCTTCAGCGCATCAAGCGTGAGTGATCGTCAGGGGCCGGCCGCCGGCTGCCGACAGCAGGCCGTCGCGGAGAACGCCCGCCACGTCGAGAGGGGCGGTGTCCCACCGCTCGGTGATGCGTCCGTCGGGACGGACGAGGACCGCGCCGTCCGGGCCGATCCCGAAGGCGGCCACGTCGTCAACCCGGTGGACGGCGATGGGCAGGTCAGTGCCTCCGTCGCACCGGTCAGCGGCCGCGCGCCAGGCCGCGCCGTCGGGTCCGGTCAGCACCGTGAGGCCCGGGCCCAGCAGGTCGAGAGTTGAACGACCGGTGCGCGGCTGCCAGCGGTGCGGGAGGCGGCCACCGAGATCGTTGGCGAACGCCGCCGGGTCCGGCCGACCGGCCAGCGCCGAGTTCATCGCGTTGCGCACGCCCACGGGCAGGCGTTCCTCCTGGTAGCTGTCGAGGAGGCTGGCCGGCGCCCAGCCGCGCAGCACCCAGCCGAGCTTCCAGGCCAGGTCGTACGCGTCGTGGATGGCGGTGTTCATGCCGGTGCCGCCGCGGGGAGTGATGCGGTGGGCGGCGTCGCCCACCAGGAATCCCCGCCCCCTGCGGTAGCGCTCGGCGACCTGCGCCGCGAAGGTGAACGAGCCGATGCGCAGGATCCGCACGGGCAGATCCGCGACGCCGGCTCCCGCGCGGATCAGGTTCGTGGCCTGCGCCGCCGAGCATTCCCCGGCCGCCGGATCCCAGCTTCGCGAGTACAGCCAGCGGTCGCCGTCACCGGTCGGCACGAAGACCTCCACCGGCGCGGACTGCTGAATCATGTAGAGGCCGTGCCGGCGGCCGGCTACCACGGTGGCCAGCGGCGCCCGGAACAGGACGGCGAGGTGGTCGCCCAGTTCACCGGGTCCCTGCATGGCGATGCCGAGGCCGGCCCGCACCAGGCTGTGCGCCCCGTCGGCGCCGATCACGTAGGAGCAGCGCACGGTCGTGGTCGATCCGGCCGTACGAATCACCGCCGTCGCCTCCCGGTCGTCGGTGTCGAGGGCGACCAGCTCGGTGCCGAACCGGATGTCCGCGACGCCGTACTCCCGAAGGTGTCCGAGCAGCACCGGCTCGAGCTTGTCCTGCGGCGTGGCCGCCGGCGAGGTGGGACTCACCGCGAGTGCCTCGGCCTTGCTGGGAAAGCCGACCGACACGGCGACGCCGGTCGGATCGGCCAGGCTGGTGCACATCCAGCCGGTGGTTGCCACGTCCATCTCCCCGGACCGTACGGCGGACTCCAGGCCCCAGGAGCGGAAGATCTCCATGCTCCGGGTGCTGATGCCCGTGGCCCGCGGGAACGGTGAAGTGTCCCGTCGTTTCTCGATAACGAGACTGGCGACGCCGTACCGTGCGAGGGTGATCGCGGCAACCAGACCCGCCGGGCCGGCTCCGACGATGAGGACGGGTTTGTCGTTTCTCTGTGTCATGGTGCCAGCGTGGCCCGATCCGAGCGACGGCAGATCCGTGGCGGCTACGGAGTTAGGTCGCCCCGATGGGCGGCGCCGGTCTTGCTGAGCAGGTTCGACACGTGCGTCTCGACCGTCCGTGTGGAGAGGAACAACCGCTCGGCGATCTGCGCGTTGGTGAGGCCGCGCGCGACGAGTTCCAGCACGTCCATCTCCCGGCTGGTCACCCCCGCCGCCCGCAGGCGCGGCGGCACCCGGGCGGCGCCCCGGCCGCGGCGTGGCACCGGAGCGCCGGCGCGGCGCAGCAAGTCCCGGCACACCCGGGCCGGCCGGGGCTCGCCGGCCGCTTCGAACGCGTCGAGGGCCGCCCGCAGCTCCTCGATCGGTTCGCCCCATCCGTCGGCCAGGGCGCATTCCAGCACGATCAGCCGGGTGACCCGTCGCCACCAGTGCTGGGTGGTGAGCGTTTCGTCCCCCGCGGCGAGCAGCGCGGTGGCCTCGCCGTGCCGGCCGGCACGCCCGGCGGCGACCGCGTCCGCATAGTGCAGCGCGCCGAGGTTCACCGCGCGGGCGATCAGGCCGGAGCCGCGCAGTTCGTCGCGGGCTGCCCGGTCGCGGTCCGCGAGTGCGGTCCGGATCAGCGCCCACAGCCCCCAGTCGTGCAGCGGCGCCGCGGCCTGGTGGCCACGCATCGCCGCAACCGAACGGTCCAGCAGGTCCCGGGCGGTGCCGAGGTCGCGTTCGTACAGTGCGGCGACGGCGGCCACGCCCGCCGCGGCGCCGACGACGTCCGGCGCACCCGGATCGAGCCGGTGCGCTTCGGCCAGTGCCGCCTCCATCGCGACGTTCCGGCCGGTCACGGCGTGTACCAGCGCCCCGAACAGCACCGCCTTCGCCTGAACCTGCCGCAGGCCGAGGGGAGCCGCGACCTGCTCGGCACGCTCGGCCATCGCCAGCGCGGCCGCCGGGCCGTCGACCAGTCCCCGGCAGTTGGCGAGCACCATGTCGATGCCGGCCACCTCGGCGACCATGCCGGCCTTGTCGGCCAGCCGGCGCGCCTGGTGCACGTGGGCGGACGTCTCGGTGGCCAGCAACTCCACGAATCCCAGCCCCAGCAGCGCCCGGATCCGCCACGGCACGAGCCCGTGCGCCTCGGCCAGGTCGGCGGCGCGCCGGAAGGCGGCCGAGGCGGCGACCGGATCGTTCATCCGGGCGCAGCGTCCGACGACCTCCAGCGCCTCACATGCCACGGCGGGCAGGCCGGCCCGCTCGGCGGCGTCGAATGCCTGGCCGGCGAGCACGGCCGCGTCGGACACCCGGCCCGCCCCGAAGGCCGCGTCGGCGGCCAGCGCGGTGACCCGGGGGTCGCCGGGCCGACCGGCTCGGTCCAGGTATGCCCGCGCCGCCGGCCACTGCGCCATCATGATCGCCGCTCGGGCGAGGTGCAGGCACAGCTCCACGCGGGCTTCGCCGCCGGTCGCCGGCAGGGCGGCCTCGCCCACGGCGAGGGCTTGGGCGCCGCGCCCGGCCGTCGTGAGCACCCGCACCCGTTCGACCTCGGCCTCGGTGCCGCCGCCGAGGCCGGCGGCACGAGCGAGGATGGTCTCCGCGGTACGCACCGCTCCGCGCGCCACGGCCTGCCGGGTGAGTCGTACGAGCAGGGCCGCCGCCCGGTCCGGCCGGCCCGACCGGGCGTGCAGTTCGGCGATGAGTACGCCGTCCGGGCCGGACAGGTCAGGATCGCGTTCCTCCATCACCCCGGCCGCGCGACGGGCCAGCAGGGTGTACTCCGGGGCCAGCAGGTCGGCCAGGACGGCCTCGCGGATCAGCTCGTGACGCCACCCGAACAGGCCGGGCCCTTCCGGTCGCAGCAGATGACCGCGAACCGCCGCACGCAGCGCGACCGCGACCGCCTCCTCGCCGATCCCGGCGATCGGCGCCAGCAGGCTCCAGTCCACGGACCGCCCGAGCACGGCGGCCGCCTGCAACACGCGAAGGTGATCGGGCGGGAAGCCCGCGGTACGGTGCCGGACCAACTCGGCGAGCGTCTGCGGCACCTGCGCCGTCAGCTCACCACGAACCCGCCAGCCACCGTCGTCGACCAGCGAGCCGGACTCGACCAGGCCGTCCAGCAACTCCCCGACCAGGAAGGGCAGGCCGTCGGCGGTGTCGACCAGGAAGGCGAGCACGGGGGCCGGCAGCGGCTGCCCGCCGGCGCACACGACGGCGAGCCGGCTCACCGCCTCCGCGGTGAGCGGCCGCAGGTCGACCCGGATCACCTCGGGTTGCTGCCGCAGCCGCGGCAACAGCTCCGGACCGTCCTCATCGCTGCGCGCCGACAGGACCACCGCTACGGGCAGGCCGGCTATCCCGGTCGCCAGATGGTCGACGAGGCCGAGGGTGTCCCGGTCCGCCCAGTGCAGGTCGTCGAGGACGATCAGGCAGCCGTGCTCGCCGCCCACCCGGCGCAGCAGGAGCAGCAGGCCTTCGCCCAGGACGACCAGCGGGTCGACCCCGGGCGGCGTCGCCGCACCGGCCCAGCCCGGCAGCAGCCGTTCCAGCGCCGCGCGGAACGGCCGTAGCTCCGCCGACCTCGTGACGGTCGACCGCCGCAGGTGGCCGTAGAGCGCCTCGGCGAACGGCCGCAGTGGTCCGCCGTCCGGCACCGCCCGCCCGGTGAGGACGGGCATCCGCAGACCCTCGGCGATGCGGGCCGCCTCCTCCAGCAGCCGGGATTTGCCGACTCCGGCCTGGCCGGTGACGACCAGCATGCGGCCGGCGCCGGCGCGCGCGGCCAGGACGGCCTCCCGCACGCTCGCCAGCTCCGGCTCGCGGCCGATCAGGACCGTCGAGCGTAGCGGCCCCGTCATGCGCCCGCGTCTGCAGCGCCGCTTGTCACGCTGCCCTCCACTTGCCCTCGACATCGTGGGCCGGGTGGCTGGTGGGGCCGCCGCCGGCGCGGGTCACCAGCATGCGATCCAGCGCCATGGTGCGGGCCTGGTCCCGGGCGACCACCTGCCGGACCTCGGGCCATTTCCAGAAATATCGGCTTCCGGGTTGAGTGGACGCTGATCCGGTCGACGTGCGAAAGCCTGGCGAGGCGGTGGGTACCGGTTGCACGGGGGCGGTCCACGGTCGCGGTCGGTCCATGGCGGTGTGCGCCATCCAGCAGCTCCGCCGGCGGGCCGGGGAACGGGCAGGCCGTCCCGGAATGCGACGGGGCCGGACGGTTGGGCGCGGCGAGGGGAGCCGTGAGCGTCACGGCGCCGGGCGCCGCCGTTGCGGCAGTCCCGATTCCGCGGCTCATGACCTTCCGGCTCAGCAGCTGTCTCACCGTCCCGAGTCACCGTCTGCCCACCAGGATGCCATCGCTCGGGCTTCCGGCGCTGTTCCGGTTCCGGCCGCGCCAGGCCCGGCCCACCGTGGGTCTCCCGATCTCGGTTCGCGGATGCCCCGACCCCAGCTGCCATGGCGGATGGGAGCGCTGACGGAGTGCAGCATGACGGCGATGCCGGCCGGCATAAACCGGTCGACCCCGGCGAAAGCTCGCCCCTCTCCGGCTGCGGGCCGCCACCTCCACCAGCCGGGTCAGCCGGCTTCCGCAACGGGCGGCGACCGGATCGGTCAGCGGCGCACCCGATAGCGCAGGTGAAGCACCCGGTTGCCCGGAAGCACCACGTCCGGGTCCTCCAACAGGTGCTGCGCGCTCACCGACCCGAAGTAACGCTTGCCGGACCCGAGCACCACGGGCACGACGTCCATGCGCACCTCGTCGACGAGGCCCGCGGCAAGCGCCTGGCCACCGACGTCGCCGGCGGCGATCTCGACGATGCGGTCACCCGCCAGCTCCTGCGCCTTGGCGACGGCCGCCTCGACGCCGTCGACGAAGTGGAACGGCGCCTCGGGGTCCCAGCCCTCGGGTTCCGGCCGGTGGGTCACGACGACCACGTGGTCGATCCCGCTCGGGGGCTTGCCGTCCCAGCCGTCCGTCATGTCGAAGACGTGGCGGCCGGCGATGGTCACCCCGATCTGGTCCCAGTACGCCCGGGTGTAGTCGTAGGAGGACTGCGACACCTTCACCATGCCGCTCTCGTCCAACGGGACGTCACCGCTGGACAACCAGTCGAACAGCGGTCCGGGCTGGTCGTTCTCGTCCGCGATGAAGCCGTCCACGGACACCGAGCTGTACATGACCACCTTGCCCACTCCGGCCCTCCTCTGCTCTGGGTGCCCCCAAACTAGCGTGTCCTGAGCTGTCGCTCTTGTACGAAATCAAACGGCCGGCAGCGGCCAGCCGTCCAGCACGTGGCCGGGATGTTCGCGCAGGAACCGCCGCCGGACTTCGACGTACCGGGTCGGCGTGAGCCCGGTGAACGCCCGGAACTCGTGCCCGAAGTGGGCCTGGTCGAAGTAGCCTGCGGCACCGGCGAGGTCGCCCCAGTCGATCGGTCCGGCGGGGTCGATCGCGAACACGGTGGCGGTGAAGCGGTAGGTGCGGGCCAGCCGCTTCGGCGTGACGCCGATGAGTTCCTTGAACCGCTGCGTCAGATGAGTGCTGCTGACACCGGCTGCCACGCTGAGGTCGCCGATCTCCACCGCCCCGCTGGTTGCCGCGATCACGCTGCTCGTACGGCGGACCAGCGCCAGGCCGGCGGTCTCGCACAGCCGTCGCATCAGCTCCTCCTCGAGCAGCGTGAGCATCTCGTGCGGGCGGTTCGCCGTGGCCAGCCGGTCCCGCAGCTCGGCAACGGCGGGCCGGCCCCAGACCTGCTCCACCGTCACCGGCCGGTCGCGCAGCTCGGCCGCGGGCATCGGCAGGAACGGCGCCAGCCCCCACGGCTTGAGGTGCACACCGACGGACCGGGTACGGGGTGGGTAGCCGAACTCGAACGCGCGGGTGGGCGTGGTGACCACGCAGCCGTCGGCGTACTCGGCCGTCTCGATGTCGGTGCCGGCGCGGATGCGGAACGGCGCCCCGAGGTTGACGATGAGCAACGCCGCGGGCATCGGCGGCAGCGTCAGCCGGGCGTACGGCGGCGCGCCCGCCAGGTAGTAGAGGTCGTCGATCAGCCCGTCCAGCGGCGGTCGCGGCGCTCTGGACACGTACTCCATCCGCACAGCATCGCCGACGCCCCCGGGCACCGCGCGCCGGGATGGGTTTCTCGGCCGTACGGCGTCGCCCTGCCTGGGGAGGCGACCCTATGGACCTTCGGCGACCGGCCGGCGGGCGGTGACCAGCCAGGCCCGCGAATCGAACCAGACGCCGTCGCCGGTCTGGTGGGCGGCGAACACGTCACGCAAGCGGTCCAGGGTGGCGGCCGCGGCGGTGGGGTCCTGGTGGGAGAGCAAAGTGCTGACCGAGGTGAACCCGCGGACCCAGTCGAGAGCCGCGCCGGGGTCCGGACCGTAGTAGAGGGGCTCGGCCACGTCGGTGACGGTGATGTCGGCGAATCCGGCGGCGCCCAGCACCGTCTCGATCACGCCCGGATCGGCGAGCGTGAACGGGTCCGGGCCCGCATCGGCCCGGGAGCCGAGCGCCCGGTGGATCGCGACGTACCACTCGTTGCGGTCGGCGGCCTGCCACACCAGCATGACCAGGCGGCCGCCGGGGCGTAACGCCCGGGCGATGTTGGCGAAGGCGGCCACCGGATCGCCGAAGAACATGGTGCCGAAGCGGCTGATCGCCAGGTCGAAACCGCCCGGGTCGAAGGCGTAGGTCTGCGCGTCACCGCACACGAAGCCGACGTTGGGCAGCGGCTCGGCCCGCGCGATGGCTGCCTCCGACACGTCGATCCCCACGGCGCTGCCGGCCGGGGCCGAGCGGGCCGCCCGACGGGTTGTCTGCCCTGCGCCGCAGCCGATGTCCAGGACACGGTCGTGCGGCTGCACCGCCCACGCCCGGTGAAGCAACGGGTTGTACCTGGCCAGCTCGGCGTCGTAGTCGACGGTCACAGCAGGTCAGGCTACCCGTGGGAGGGGAAGGCAGAGGAAGCACGGGAGGG
>NZ_CAKUCL010000013.1 GCF_934643405.1 uncultured Actinoplanes sp. | reverse complement strand
CGGCGAGCGCGTCGACCGTACGCAGCCGGGCCGCCCGCCACGCGGCCGGCGCCGCGGTCGCGGCGATGACCAGCACCGCGCCGGCGACCGCGGCGGCGTCGACCCAGGGCGTGACCGACATCGGGACGGTGCCGAACAGGTCGGCGACGTCGGACATCAGCGGAACGGCGAGAATGTCGCCGGCCACGATGCCGAGAGCCGTGCCGATCAGACCCGGGATCAGGGCCTGGATCAGGCAGGCGCGCACCACCTGCGACGGGGTGAGCCCGAGCGCCTTCATGACGCCGATGCGGCGGGTGGCCGACGCGACCGTGCCCGCGGCGACGTTGCCGATGACCAGCGCGGCGAGGGCCAGGCCGATCAACCCGAACGTGCTCAGCAGCGGCACGTACAGCTGGGTGCGATGTGCTGCGTCGTTGCGCACCTCCAGCCAGGACTGGGTGTGTGCGTCCGCGCCGAGCGCGCCGGCGTGCGCCGACATCGCGGTCCCGGTGCCGGCGTCGGCGTACCGGTAGAGCATCTGCCACCCGGTCTGCCCGAGCGCGGCGGCCTGGTCCGGTGTCACCCACCCCTGCGCGGTCTGGCTGACCGACCGGGCTTCGCCGACCACGGTCAGCGTGGACCCGTTCTCCAGCCGCAGGGTCGCTCCGGTGGGGATCATCAGGTTCGTACGGGCCACCACGATCTCGCCCGTGCCCCGCGCCCAGCGTCCGGCCAGCAGGGTGACCTTGTCGATCCGGTCACTGCCCGGATCCGCCCGTCCGACGACCTTCAGCGGCGGCAGGGGTGGGGTTTGCGGGTCCATCCGGGGGGTGACCGTGGCCGTGGGGAACGGGCCGATCGCCTGTCCGGCCCGCGACGCGGTGGCCGCGGCCTGCTCCTTGGTCGTCCTCGCGGCATCGAAGGTCGCGGTCAGGTGCGCGCCGTGCTGCTCGGCGAAGGCGTTGGCGAACGGCGCCGACGACGCGGCCAGCAGCAGGCCGGCGAGGACGGTCGCGGTCAGCGCCATCGTGGTCGCCGCGATGATCACCACCGTCGAGACGCGTCGCCGTTGCGCTCCGCGCACCACGGTCCGGATGGCGCTCATCGCTGTCCCCCGAGCGAAGCCACCTGTCCGTCGACGAGGCGCACGGTGCGGGTGGCGACGGCGGCGGCGAGGACCTCGTCGTGGGTGACCAGCACGATCGTCTGGCCGTCCGCGTGCAGGTCGACCAGCAGTTTGCGCACCTCCGCGCCGGACGCGGTGTCGAGCGCGCCGGTCGGCTCGTCCGCGAGCAGCAGCGGCGGCCGGTTCATCAGGGCGCGCGCGACCGCGACCCGCTGCCGTTCCCCACCGGAGAGGCGGCCGGGGTAGGCGTCGGCGTGGCGGTCGATGCCGAGCGTCTCGAGCAGCTCGTGGGCGCGGCGGCGCGCCGGGGCGGCCGGCCGGCCGGCGATCTGCGCGGGCAGCAGGACGTTGTCGGCGACGGTCAGGTCGTCGAGCAGGTTGAAGAACTGGAAGACCAGACCGATGGTGGCGCGGCGGTAGCGGGCGGCGGCGGCCTCGCCCAGCCGGTCCACCCGGGTGCCGCCGACGGTGACCGTGCCCTCGCTGGGCCGGTCGAGGCCGGCGATCAGGTTCAGCAGGGTCGACTTGCCGCTCCCGGAGGGGCCGAGCAGCGCCAGGCACTCGCCCTCGGCGACCTGCAGGCTCAGGTGGTCGAGGGCGGCCTGGCCTCCCTCGTAGCGGCGGCTCACATCTACGACGTCAATCATGGTTGCCGACGGTAGGGACCCGCGGGCACTCAGGTCGTCGGCCGCGAGAGCGCATTCGCCTCGCCGGGGTCGGCCGTACGGCGTAGTCGAGCGATGGATGCGCGCGGTTCGCCCGCATGGGGACAATGAGCCGGTGACTGCCGTTCCACCCACCTCACGGTGGCGCCACCTCCGGGCGTTGCGCCGCTCCGGCCCACAGCCGCGGATGACCCGCCGGAACTGGGTCTTCGACGCCCTGCTGGTCGCGGTGTTCGTGGTGGCGGCGCTGAGCGGCACGGACATCACCGGACACCTGTTCGACACCACCGGGGACGCGCCGTCGGTGCCGTACCCGCCTGGCGTCCCGTTCCCGCCCGACCTTCCCCGCCCGCCGGTGGATGCCGGGCCGGCCTTCCCGTACGGCGAGGGCCACCCCACCGATGCTCAGGGCCCCGGCTGGATCGCCGTCGCCGCGATCCTCCCGCTGCTGGTGCGCCGCCGCTACCCGCTGGCGACCCTGATGGTCATCCTCGGGATCACGGTGCTGTCACTGCACGGCGAGTCACCCGGCGCCGACATCCTGCGCGTCTCCTTCTACGCCTGCGTGATCGCCGGGTACACCGCCGCCGCGTACAGCCCCTACCGGGTGTGGGCTCTCGCCGCGCTGCCGGTCGCGGCGTTGCTGTACAGCTCGTTCCACGACCTGGCGGTGCCGATCGTCCCGGTGGGCTGGGTGCCGTTCCTCGTGCTCATGCCGATCGGGCTGGCCGTCAACGGGATGCGCACCTGGCGTCAGCGCGCCGACCGGCTCCGCAGCGAACGGGCCGACGCGCTGCGCGAGGCCACCCGCCAGGAACGCGCCCGAATCGCCGGCGAGCTGCACGACATCGTCACCCACAACGTGTCCATGATGGTCATCCAGGCCGGCGCCGCCCGCAAGGTCCTGGACAAGGCGCCCGAAGCGGCCCGGGACGCCCTGCTGGCCGTCGAAGAGGGCGGCCGGGCCGCGCTCGGCGAGCTCCGCGGCGTCATGGGCTTGCTGACCACGGCGGACGACGACGAGGACGCCCTCACCCCGCAGCCCGGCCTGGCCCAGTTGCCACCGCTGATCGACCGTGTCCGCGACGCCGGCATCGACGTCACCGTCACCACCAGCGGGGACCCGCACCCGTTGCCCGCCGGGCTCGAACTCGCGGCCTACCGCGTCGTGCAGGAAGCGCTCACCAACACGGTCAAGCACGCGTCCGGCGCCCGCGCCACGGTCGACGTCACGTACCTGCCGGACGAACTGCGCATCACCGTCACCGACACCGGCGGCCGACCGACCCCGGATGCTGCCACCTCCACGGGCCGCGGTCTGCAAGGCCTCCGCGAAAGGCTCGCCGTCTACGGCGGCACCCTGCAGGCCGCCGCCCGTCTCACCGGCGGCTACCGGGTCCAGGCACTGCTTCCGCTGGGAAACCCATGACCCCTCTTCCGTACGCCGCACCCCGTCCCGCCTCGGTGCGCAATGGGTGGGCAGGCCGATGAATGAGCCGCTGCGGGTCGTCATCGCCGACGACCAGGCGCTGGTGCGGGCCGGCTTCCGCATGATCCTCACGGCCGACGGCATCGACGTGGCCGCCGAGGCCGAGGACGGCGCCGCAGCGGTCGACGCCGTCCGGCGCACCGGTCCCGACGTGGTGCTGATGGACATCCGCATGCCGAACATGGACGGCATCGAGGCCACCCGCCGCATCCTGGCCGGCGATCACCCGCCGCGCGTCATCATGCTGACCACGTTCGACCTCGACCACTACGTGTACGCGGCCCTCGGACTGGGTGCCAGCGGCTTCCTGCTCAAGGACGTCACGCCCGAGTATCTGGTCGCCGCGGTCCGCATCGTCCGCGACGGCGATGCCCTGCTCGCGCCGAGCATCACCCGCCGCCTCGTCGAACGATTCACCATGCCGGAACCTCGGGAGTCGCCGCTGCACCGCGATCTCGCCGCTCTGACACCCCGCGAACGCGAGGTTCTGACCCTGCTCGCGCAGGGCCTGAGCAACGTCGAGATCGCCGGCCGCCTGTTCCTGTCCGAGGCGACCGTGAAGACCCACGTGGCGCGAATCCTGGCGAAGCTGGGCCTCCGCGACCGTGTCCAAGCGGTGGTGGTGGCCTACGAGACCCGCCTCATCACACCCTCCTGACGGACGGTGCTCAGATGGTGAAGCCGCCGTCGACGTTGACCGTTGCTCCGGTGAGGTAACGCGCGTCCGGACCGGCCAGGAACGCCACCGCGGCGGCCACGTCGGCCGGCGCCGCGTAGTGGTCCAGAGCGGTGAACCCGTTGATCGTGCCGGCATCGGGGCCGTCGGCCGGGTTCGACTCGGTGTCCGTCGGGCCCGGGTTGACCAGGTTCACGGTGATGGCCCGGCCGCCGAGTTCCCGTCCCAGCGCCTTGGTCAGGCCGATGAGAGCGGTCTTGCTCATCGCGTACAGCGAGAAGCCCGGAAAAACGGCCCGCTCGGCCATGTTGCTGCCGATGTTGATGATCCGGCCACCGGCCGCCATGTGGCGCACCGCGGCCTGCGAGGCGACGAAGGGCGCCCGGACGTTGACCGCGACGGTCTGTTCGAACTCGTCGAGGCTCAGCTGCTCCAGCGGTCCGAGCAGGAACGCGCCGGCGTTGTTGACGAGAATGTCCAGGCGACCCAGCTCACCGGCGACCCGGTCCACCGCGTCGGCCACCGCCGCCGGATCGGCGCTGTCCGCCTGCAGGGCGATCGCCCGCCGTCCCGTGGCCCTGACCCGGTCCTTCACATCGTCGGCGCGTCGCCGATTCTGCCGAAACGTGAACGCCACGTCCGCGCCGTCCTCGGCCAGGCGTAACGCCACCGCGGCCCCGATGCCACGAGCCCCGCCGGTGACCAGGGCGACCTTGCCGTCAAGTGCTTTGTCCATGATCAAGAGTCTGGTCGGCGCAAGCCGGCCCGTCTGGCGGTGATCGGACGTGGCGTTCACGCCTGCTCGACATGCGCGACCGCCCCACCCCGCCTTACCGATGGCTTCTTCGGCCGAACGGGCTCCGCCTACGCTTTACGGGCGAGGAGTTGGATCCCCTGGAACTGTCGCGGGTCGGTGGGCTGAGGTTCGCCAACCAACCGTGCCACCTCGGCCAACCCGCACTCACGAAGCATCGCGGCGAGGTGATCAGGCCACCACCGATAGGCCGGCGCGACTTTGTGATCGTAAACCTGCGTCGGGTGGGACCGGCCATCGCTTGCCGAGAAGCCGATGAGAAGGTGCCCGCCAGGTGCCAGCACACGATGGAACTCCGCCAGGATTCCCGGCAGTTCCGGCGGCGGAGTGTGAATGACGGACCAACGGGAGAGTACGCCGCCGAGCACGCCGTCGCCGATGTCCAGGGGACATCGAGTTCGACCATGTTCGTGACCGTAGTTCCCAGCCACCACCCCCGTCGCCTCGCCGAACGGGATCGATGGTCTCCGCTGTCATCCGTTTCGGGTCGGACGTTCACCCGATGGCTGTCCCGCCACATTTCGCTACGGTCGGCGACTACGCTACGACGAGACGGAGTGGGTGCATTGACGGATGCCGGAACCTTTGCGGTGCGGACGTCCGCCCTCCGGGAGACCGCGAAGTGGATCGCCGCCGCCTTCACCGGTTCGGGCGCGATCCTCTTCTCCGGACTGTCCTTCACCAACACCAGCAAGGTCGCGATCGGCGACGGCTGGCTGAAGCCCATCCTCCTGGCCGCGCTGCCGCTCGTCGCCGCGGCCTGGGCGATCGGCTGCGCCACGCGCGTGGTCTCGGCCCGGGACGTTGCCATCGGCCGGTTGCTTCCGCTGTTCGCGAAGGCGCGGCTCGGTGTTGACGCGACGCCGGCCGGTCCGGACGAGATCGGCGACATCGAGCGGATGCTGCCGGGCGTGACAACGCGGTACGGCGGTATCGCGCGCCTCGATCAGCGGCTGGTCGACGAGTACGGCAACCTGCAGGAGGCCGAGCGGCGGGCCCACGCCCAGGACAACGCGCAGCGAGCCACCGAGCTGGCCGACGCGACGAGCCGGTTCGAGGCGGTGCAGGCCGGCGTGCCCGAGCTGCTTCAAGCGGCCGAGTTCCGTACGGTCAAACGCCGTTTCGGGATCGCCCTGGTCCAATTCGGTCTGGCCGCCCTCGTCGCCATCGTCGGCGTGGCGGCGTCCGGAGTGTCCGCCGCCACGGCCGACCGGCCCGCGAAAGGCTCCGAGCCACCCACCGCCGCGATCGTGGACCCGACCCCCGTGGTGGTCATTCTCAGCGACGGCGCCGCCACGCGCGACGTGGAGCACTGCACCGTCCGCGCCGGCAGCACCGCGGTTGCCATCGGCGGGACGTTCACCCGCCCGGTCCTGGTGATGAACCCGCCCCAGACCGCGCTGGCCACGTCGTCACCCTCGTCACCGACGACCGCCGGACCAGGGCGGTGCGCCGGCAGCTGGACCTGGACCACCGAGGCCGGCCAAGTGACCGCCGTCCCGATCGCCTAGCACCGTCCCGGAGGATGACTTGCCGGCCCTGCCCCTCTACGACCTGTCCGAAAATCCGTACCTGCCCCGGGAACTCGACCCGCTTCTGCGCGAGCAGGACTCGGATCTCGTCGCGATGGTCGACGGCTGGCGCAATCTCGGCACGATCTGCGACTACGTCGACGAGCAGGCGAAGGCGGGCGAGCCGTGCCTCGTTCTGGTGTCCGGCGCCAGCACCACCGGGCGGACCTCGGTCGCCAACTATCTGTTGCGCCGCTGGGCCGACGCCCGCAACCACGACCCCAAGTCGATGCTGGTGCTGCCCCTGCACGTCGGACACGATTTCGAGGACGGAGGCCCGATCCTCCATTGGATCGGACGTCTGAAGCCGTTCATCACCCGGCAGACCCGGGCGGACGGCCGGAAACCGCTGCTCCAGGCGACAACGGCCACCGAGCTGGTCACCCTCGCGTCCGAGCGGCCCGCCAACCCCGGACCACGACTGCAGTCGGTCCTCGAGACCGTGGTCGTGGACCTCGGTGACGCCTGGGCCCTGGCGGGCGTCCTCGAGGGTGTTTCGACGTACGCGCAGGTCGCGCTCACTCTGCAGGCGTTCGACGCGGTCGACGCCATGATGGTCATGATCGAGGACCGCACCAAGGACACCACCGAGTCGCTCGCCGGTGTGGACCAGTTGTTGTCCGACGGCAACGCCCGGCGGGTCGACCTCGACCTGATCGGGCACGAGGAAATCCCCGAGCTCATCCGGAAGCGGTGGCAGTGCCATCGCCCGGACGGGGCGCCGAGCCCGTTCGACGAGGCCGCGATCGCCCAGGTCTTCAACCAGAAGCGGCGGACCATCGCCCAGGTCCTGCGGGTGTTCGCCGACATGCTGACCGCTAAGCAGGACGTCCTGGCCGACAAGCAGATACGGTGGCCCCATCGGGATCTCGAGATGGGCGCCGGATTCATGCGCACACGGCTGCAGTACGTCGAGTCGAACTTCCCGGCGCGGTGACCGGCGTGGCGACGGTGAATCCCTTTCCCCGGCAGGCCACGGTCGCGCTGGAGAGCATGGCCGGCATCGCGGCGGCCATGCCGACGATCGAACGCGAGCCGCTCCGGCGGCTCACCGGACTGGCGAACCGCTACCTCGGCGAGCCGGCCCAGGCACGGGTCGGGCGGGCCGTGGCCGTCCACGGCGAGCACGGCACGGGCAAGACCCATGCGTTGCTCGCGACGCTCGAGCGGGTGACCGGGGAAGACCCGCACTCGTCCAAGCCGTTCGTTCTCTACGGACGGGCTGACGCGCCCGATCCGTTGACGCTCTATCGCAACCTGCTCCGCCAGATCACCCGCAGCGACCTCCGCGAGCTGGTCACCCAGGCCTTCGCGGCCTACGCGGCAGGGTCGTTCGAGAACGACTGGGGACACCCCCTCCCCAGCGCGGACGCCGACCGGCTGCGGGCCGAGCCGGATCTGGTGCTGACCGCGATCCGCAGCCAGGAGCTGTCGCGGACGAGCGTGATCGGTCAGCAGGAGCGCGACCTCGAACGGGTGGAGGGCAGCGCGACCCGGTTCGAGCGAACGGTCCGGGCCGTGCTGAGCCCGGCCCGCAGCGCGGGCGCGTTCACCTGGCTGACCGGCGGCGACGTCGAGGCGGACGAGCTCAAGCGGCTCGGAGTCGACGGTAACCTGGCCGACGCGACCGACGTGCGGATGGCGCTGCACGTGCTGGCCGTGCTCGCCATGCGCGCCGGAAGGCCGTTCGTGCTCGCCATCGACCAGGCCGAGGTGCTCCTGCGCGGCCCCGACGACCGGCTCGAGCAGCGCAACGTCGGACTGCTCCGCGCGCTGATCGAGGAGGTCCCGCACGAACAGGGGTTCATCGTCGTCTCGATGAACGAGCTGGTCTGGCGGGCGCTCCCGGTCGACGTCCGCCAACGCTTCGGCCCGTCGGAGATCCTGACCCAGGGGCTGACGTCGACCGAGGCGGTCGACATCATCAAGGCCTACCTCGGTGGCGCGCTCTGGCCGTTCGGCCGTGGTGCGGTACGCCGCCTGCTCGCCACGACCGGCGGCAACCTCCGGCGGTTCCTGCAGGGGTGTCACGTCGCCTTCTCCGCCGCCGAGCCCGATTCGGAGATCACCGCGGACTCGGTCGACGAGGCGTTGCGGCGGGAGGCGGCGGCGATCACGCCGGAGGAGCACGAGATCCGTTCGGTCATCGAGCACAGCGTCGCCCAGCGCGGCTGGCAGCTGACCGACGCGGCCCCGGCCGGAGACGGCTACCTGATCCAGCAGCGTCCCGGGCATGCGGTGACGGTCCGGCTGAACGGTCCGATCTTCGAGAAGGGTCAGGTCACCGGGATCCTGGACGCGATCGGGCACGACAGTCAGGTCATCCTGATCGTGTCGGGTTACGTGTCGTTCGAGCTCCTCGAAACACTTCAAGCCCGGGTCCCGGTCGTGGTGGCGACCCATGACGGTCTCGAGGACGATCTGAGCCGGGCGCTCGACGCGGTCGCGGTGGACAGCGGCGACAGCGACCTCCGCCGGCGGCTGGACGAACTGCAGGCCGAGATCAGGCGACTCGGTGAGGCCCGGGAACGCGAGACCGATCAGGTGACGGCCCGGATCCGCGACGTCCTGGTGCAACAGGACGTCGGACGGCAGGAGGAGCAGCTGCGCCTGAGTCGGCGGGCCTGGGCCGCGGAGCAACAACGGATCGCCGACGCGGTGACCGCCGCCCGGCGGGATCGGCAGAAGGCCGAGTTCGACGAGATCCGCGAGCTGCACGGCGAGTACAAGCGCGGCCGCGATCGATTCTTCCGGCTCACTTTCGGTGTCGCGACCGTGTTCGTCGTGCTGGTCGCGGTCGCCATCACGACGTTGGCACGCACGAATCAGACCGGCGTCGACTGGCTGACACACTCCTTCTCGATCATCCCGGCGGGTTTGACCGCGGCGGTCCTCGCCTTCTACAGCTGGACCAGCGTTCGTGATCCGGTGGAGAGCCGGGTGCTCACCCTGGATGACCTGCACCGGCTGGCCCTGTCCACCAGCGAGCGATCGACGCTCGCGGACCTGCGGAGCGGCGATCCCTACCGCCGGTACGCCTTCGCCTTCAAAGCTGAGACGGCCGAGGCCTCCACCCTGGACCTGAGCACCAGCCGGCTGATCCACACCGCCGAGGTGGAAGCCTCGTCCCTGGTCCGTCGCCAGTTGGCGAGAGCGTGCACCGGCGAAGGCCGAGACGGCGTTCTAGCGGTGCTCCGGAGCAGCCTCGACCCGGCCACGATGACGGTGGCCATGGAGTCGCCGAACGCTCAGCACGTCGAGGACCTGCAATCCGACATCGACGAGATGCCGCCGGCACTGCGCGCGCTGGCCGCGTTGAACGGCATGGTGGGCAAGAACGCGACCTTCATCGAGACCTTCCTGGCGCTGGTGACCGAGGGACCGCGCCTGAGCCGGGTACGGACGCCCGCCGAACGGTCCGAGTCCCTCCTCGCTTCCGCGTACATCACCGACGACGACCGGCTTCTGACCGAGGCCCTTCCCCGGATCCGCGAGCGGGAGCTGCGCCGGGCACTCGAGACCCTGGATCCGCTGAACACCGACGGGCTCGGCTCCTTCTACTGGCTCAAGCAGGCCGACGAGATCAAGGAGGCCTATCTCTTCCTCCGCAAGGCGCTGTTCACCATCGACCGCGGGCTGGATTCCCTGGAGGTGTCCACCGAACACTGAGGAAGGTACCGCGAGCCGGCGGTGAACTCCGGGTGGAGCCGCGACCTCAGGGCATGCAGGTCACCGGCCTCCACGAGATGAGCGCTGTCGAACGTCGCGATCCACTCCCGCAGGGCGGGCACCCGGTCGGCTATCTGACGCTCCAGCTCCTGCGGGTCCGTCGGCCCTTGCCGACACCGCCGCCAGCTGTCCTGGTCCACGTCGTAGACCCATCCGTGCCCGGCATACGCTCCGGCACCGCGCCACCCGGCCGAATAGTCCTCGATGATGGCCTCGTCCGTCGCACCGGCGATGTGCAACAGCATCGCGGAAATCATCCCGGTCCGGTCGCGGCCTCCCGCGCAGTGCACGAGCACCGCCCCCTCAGCCCGGGCGATCACCTTGAGGACGGTCGCGATGCGGTCGCGGGCGAGTCGCGCGTTGTCGGCCCAGGAACAGGGATGGTCCAGCCACGGCCCGCACAGCCGGAGGAACTCGTCGTCATCCGGGTCCTCGGTCGGCGCCGGCACGAACGTCATCCCGTCCCATGACGCGGGCCGGACGACCGGATGGTCCGCGGTCCGCTGCGTTTCGGCCGGCGCATTACGCAGATCCACCACCGTACGCACGCCGGCCGCCTTCGCCGCCGTCCATCCGTCGTCGGTCAGATATTCAGGTGCCGCCGAGCGGAACACCCTTCCGTACGGCGTACGTCCTCCCGTACGGAGGGCTCGGCCGCCCAGGTCACGCACGTTGCGGCCACCCGGCCAACCCAAGACACCCATCGTCACCTCTGCTCCATCGGCTTCCACACCGGTCACGGTGACGGTTGACCCAGGGGCAAT
The DNA here is from genome assembly GCF_934643405.1 of uncultured Actinoplanes sp. Taxonomy (GTDB): domain Bacteria; phylum Actinomycetota; class Actinomycetes; order Mycobacteriales; family Micromonosporaceae; genus Actinoplanes. Next base: position 43,745 of record NZ_CAKUCL010000013.1, on the reverse strand, counting down.
GTCAACACCGTGCCGTTGTCGTGGGCAAGGACGGCACCCGTGCGGTAACCCAGGAACAGCGAATCGGGCCCGCGGCCGCCGGCCTGGGCACGCCTGCGCTATCGTTCTGCCCCGCTGTCGTGCGGAACGGGCAAACATATGCTGAGGTCGGCGGTGCTGCGGGCCGGAATGGCCGTGGTGCTGACGGCGACGATCGCCGGGTGCGGGCAGGACGGGAAGCCGGCCACCGCGGAGTTGCCCGCCGTGCACATCTATCCCGACGGATGCCCGACGTTGTCGGCTCCGTCGTTCGGCATCGGCGCCAAGGGCGAACGGATACCGATCCACATGGGCATGCCGACGCCGAAGGAGCGGATGCCGACCGCCACCGCGGTCATGACCGACGCGTTGAGAGCCCTGTGACGACGATCCCGACCCATCGGGGACGCTCACCGCACGACCACGCTGCTGCATCGCTGCGCTTCGCCATCCGTACGGGAGTGGCCGTGGTCTCTTTCACTCCGACTGCACCACGGTGAAAGGCGGCCGCACGCCCTCGGTGAGCTCCGCCGCCGCCTCGAGCGCCATCACCGCCCGTTCCCGGCTACTGACCGGCGACCTGGTCGTGGAGTGCAACGACCCCAGGGCGACCAGGTAGCCGGACCCCACCGCGGCATAACCCGAGATCGTGTGCCCGATCTGGTAGTCGTCGCCGACCACATAGAGGCGGCCGTGAATGCCGACGAGAAACTGCCCACCCTGCTCCTGGCCGTTCTCGGTCCTCGCATAGCCGCCCGTGGACAGGCACTCGCGGACGGCCTCGATGAAGGTGGTCACCATGAACCGGTCGACGTCCCAGGTGTCGGGCTCGCCGACGTCCAGGGAGTAGCGCAGAAGCTGACCCATCCGATAGCTGGTCGTGAAGCCCATCAGGTAGGGCCCCACCTGAAACACCTTGGAATCCGACCGCACCGCAACGTGCCACCCGTCGCTCCCCGCCGAGTCCCCACCAATGGTGACGGTCCACCCATCCGTAATCCCGACGATGCACGTCATGAAGCCACTCTCCCCGGCCGGCGAGCTCATGCCAACCATCGGGCGGGCGGCGCAGGCCCCGGTCACGCCCATCGGCCCGCGGACAAGGCGCCGGCCGAGGCCGTCGCGTCGTGTGCCGGGGGAGGCGCCACCCGGATCACCATGCGCGTGCCCGGGGCCCTTGACACTGGCGCTGCGCCCCGGGCGGTCGGCTCGTTGACTGCGGCGCGGGGCACGGGCCGTTTCTGTCGTACCGCTGTGCTTTGATGCCGTCGTCGAATTTCCGGAACGGGGAGAGTGCCGTGGGCGCGTCCGAGTGGAGTTACTACGTCGAGTACCAGCCCGATCTCGGCGCGGCTCTCGACAAGTTGCGCGCCAGGGTGTTCGAGGAGGGGGACTACTGGTGGGCCGAGCCGTACGAGTTCGGTAAGTCCGCGATGGACTTCCCGAACCGGCCGCGGACCGAGGAGGAGTTGTGGAGCTCCGAGTCGGTCCGCGATTCCGGGACGCACTCGATCCTCGACATGCACGAGGTGATACGGCCGGGCGAGACGCCGCAACACTGCACGGTGGAGCCGGTCAGCGCCGCGGAGGCGGTGCAGTGCGCCGGCGTGTCCAGGCTGACCCGGGCGCACGTCCCGAAGATCGAGCACCTCGCCGAGCGGCGCTGGTTCGGACGGTGCGCGGTGCTGCACGACGACACCGGCCAGCCGTCCGAGATCTACTTCTGGGGATTCTCCGGCGACTGAGACCACCGTTACCGCAGCGGGCCGGACCCGGCGTTCCCTGGCAAGCTTGAGGCCCTGCCGGGGGTGTCCCGCACGGGACTCCGGCGGTGACGTGACCACGGCCGCCCTCTGAGACGCAGCCAGTTGCCGCCGATCGCATTCACTGCGTTGTCGGGCCAGCCTGCTCCGGCCAGTCGGCCTCCACCGGTGATCGCAACGCCCTGCGGAACCGCATGCCGGCGGGGATGCTGGATGAGAGCGCGAAGGGCGGACGGTGAACCGGCGAGCTCAAGTCCTTCGGCAGTGATGGAGAGACGGCAGTGTCGAAGCTCGCCCGTTCCGGCATTCTTACTGCTCATCTCCGGGGTCCCGGGCGGCGTCGCCGGCATCCTGATCTGCCGCGCCCGCCGGTTGTCGGCTGTGTCTGCGGTGTGTGGCCGCTGACCGCGCGGCCGCCGCGCACGGGCGGCGGCCACCATCAGTGCGGCTGGATCCGGGCGGCGAGGGTGTCGCGACCTGGACCGGTCAGGTCGGTCAGAGCGGCCTGCCGTCCGGTGACGGTCATGGCGATGGCCTCGATCGGTCCCGTCACCAGGGCGCCGGAGCCGCTCCTCCAGTCGGTGTCGGTGGCGACCAGCTGGAGCCCGTCGAGCCGGCCGGCGGCGACCAGAGCGGGTGCGACCCTCGGCGAGCTGAGGTAGTCCATCAAGATGCGCCAATGCCCGGTCGGGACGTCGACGGTCAGGCCGAGCGGCCGGGCGATGTCGCGCAGGTGGATGCATGTCTCGGCGAAGGGGCCCATGGGTCCGACCCGCGGCGGGTTCACCCGGTCCTCGGCGTGCTCGCGCAGCAAGCCGATCAGCTCGGCTCGGGGCCGGCGGGCGAGGCGCCGGGTGAAGTGGTCGACGGTTTTGTCCGTGTCGCCGCGGTAGCGCATCGCGGTGAGGAAGAACCGTCCGAAGCCGATCAACATCGGCTGGACGAAATGCGCGGCCAGGTGCCGTACGGTCCACCCGGCACACAGCGTGCAAGCGTTCCACCCGGCGTCGTCGAGAGTGTCGAGAACACCCGCGATCATCAGCCGGTTGTCCGTGGTGAGGTGGTAGATCTCGACGTCATCGATCACCGGGTTCTCCGTCCTCGTTCTGCAGGCGCACCGCGCGCCGGCGCACGTCGTCATTGAGCGACCGCAGGACCTTGACGGCGGTGGCGATCTCCTGGCGAGTGCAGTCCTGGGCCATCGCGGCGAGGTGGCGTAGCTCGTCGCGCCGGACGTCGGCGATCACCGCGGAACCGGCCGGGGTGAGCGCGATCAGGACCGAGCGCCGGTGGGCCGGGTTGGATCGCGTCTCGACGTAGCGCCGTTCGATCAGATCGTTGACGTGGCGCTGAACGCCTTGGCGGGTGATGTCCAGCCGGTCCGCGATCGCGGGTACCGCGGCAGCGCCGTGCTCGGCGAGGACCTCCAGCACGGCACGCATACCCACACTCAGGCCCTGCGGTCTCAGCGAGGCCTCGACCACCCTGCCGGAGTTCAGCACGAGGGGACGCACCTGTCTCAGGAGTTCGTAGAGGGCCGAACCACGACCAGATAACATGACAACCACGTTGTCATGTTAGGGCACTGCGTGTCGAGCACCCGAGTGCACAAGGCGGTACCCGGGCCGACGTCAGATCACATATCCTTCCGCCAGCGCCGTCGATCCATACGGGACCGTCAAGGGAGAGTATTGATGATCAGGCACGTGAGACGTGTTCTTGCCGTCGCCGCAGCCGGGTTGCTGCTGGCCGGCTTCGAAACCACGCCCAGCGCCGCGGAGCCGGCCGCCGAGGTGAGATGGCAGTATCTGTCAAACGGCAAAGGCACCCCCGACCACCAGCCGTTGTACATGTCCGTCTACGGGAACGTAGGCGCGCCTCAAGGGACCGCGATCGTCCTGAAGAGGTTCGACGAAGGTCCGAACTGGCAGAATCAGCAGTGGTACTTCGAGAAGTGGGCCGGCTACTACATGATCCGAAGCGCCGGAACCAGTGCCTGGCAGGCACTTTCCCTCAAGGGAAACTCGTCGGCCAACGGCACCTCGGTCATCCAGTACGCATACAACGCGGCAAATGAGTACCAGCGTTGGGTTCTCATCTGGCTGCCGGACGGAGGCGTCAAAATTCGGAACCAGAAGACCGGCAAGTGCCTGGCAGTGGCCGGAGGCACCGCGCCCACCGTGCCGGCGCTGTCGCCGGTGATCACCTATGACTGCGTCAACGGTGCGGATCAGATTTGGGGCAGCTACTGGTAGACCTTCCCAGGGCTCCCGGAGCACCGTGACTCGCTCGGTGGCTGGCTCTGCCGAGCCCTCATCGTCGCGTGATCGCGACCGCCATCCGCAACACCGAGGCGGAGGAGCGGCTGCGCACCTCGCGCCCGGATCGTGGCCGCGACCGACGAGGCGCGCCGCCGGTTCCAGGACGACCTGCACGACGGTGTGAGGGCGGTCTGCCGTCCGTCATCCGGTCGCTCGTGCGCCGGGCACGCCCCCGCCGGCGTGGTCGATCTCGAGCTGGCCCTGGACGACGCCGAGGTGCGGATCACGGTCGCCGACGACGGCGCCGGCATCGAGGGCGGATCCGGGCTGATCGGCATCGCCGACCGGGTGAGCCGCTGGGCGGGAGGGCCGGTTCTTCCGGCGCCGCGCGCCGACCCTAAAATCCGATTGCGCGTACGGCTGAGGGCCGCCGATCTTGCCGGGACGGTGTCTCAAGAATCGTTCGGCCGGCGCACCTCCACCCTGCCGTCGCGCACCCTCACCCGTACGGCCGGTTGGGGGTGCGCGGTGGGCCCGTTCAGCGCGACGCCGTCGGCGAGCCGGTACCGGCTCGAGTGCCACGGGCAGACGACACACCCGTCCTCGATCCTGCCGTCGTGCAGCGGACCACCCTGGTGAGCGCATCGCTCCAGCAGCGCGTACACCGTTCCCTGGTGGCGGACGAGCATGATCTCGACACCCGCCGCCTCGACCAGCGCCGGTTCGCGCTCCTTCACGGTGTCGTCGTCGGCGACGACGGTCCAGTCCTCGGGCGCTTCCAGGAAGGCCGTGTGGTCCACGCCGGTACCCCTGCGGAACGACAGGTGACCGCCCAGGAAGGCGCCGAGGCTGACCGTGCCGTATCCCACCAGCGCCAGCACCCTCCCGAGGGAGCGCCGCCCCGCCCTGCGCGCGAGCCAGGACGCGCCGAAGATCCCGGTGGCCACGACGTTGGTCGTGCCGTGCACCAGGCCGAGCCGCCGATCGGGTCCTTCCAGCGTGGCCCAGTCGTTGAGCCCGGCAGCCGCGGTGGGAAGCGCCGACAGGACGCCGAGCGCGACGAGCCAGTCCGCCGCCGGGGCACCGGGCTTGCCGCCCAGCCAGTCCAGGGCCACGCCACTGGTCCAGGCCCCGATGACCACGTCGGTGAGCGGCGGATGCAGCGGGTGGCCCAGATCGGTGCCGCTCAACGTCTCGTTGACGAAGGATCCGTCCGGGGCCACGCGTTGCACGGCCCGCGCCAGGGCTCCGGCGACCTGATCGAGAGAGGCGGCCTGCTCCACTCGGGGCGAGACCTCCCGCAGGGGCCGCAGAGCGACCCGCATCCAGCCAGCCATGAACCTTCCTCCTCCGCACTCGATGATCCGGACCCGTGGCCCTGGGACCGCGGCACTCGTACACAGAGATGACCGGGCAGCCGGGCCGGGACGTGACAGTCGCGTGACGTGGTGCCGATCAGCGTGGGCCGAGCCGGGTGCGCCGACCGCGGACGACGGCGGGAGGAGGCTGCGGTCAGCGCACCTTCAGTCCCGGTGCTGCATCAGGCGCACGTCGGCCGGCGCCCCCGGCAGCCCGCCCGGCGTGGCCCGGTAATCCGGTACCCCCACGCAGGTCAAGATCATCGCGTCCAGCGGCGCCCCGACGAGTGCCGGGATCTCGCTGTCGACGAAGGTCATTCCGGTCGCGCTCGCATCCATCGCATACGCCACGAGGTGCAACCGCCCCTCGACCAGGCCGGCAGCCAGCTGGGCAGCCCGGTACTCGCGGTCGTCCAGGCCCGCCACGTCGGCCGCGGTGATCACGACGAAGGCCGCGTCCCGGCTCAGCCCCTGCTGCATGCTCACCCGGTACAGTTCCTGGCGCTGATCGCCCGCATGAATCGGCGTGCCGAGGTCGGGCCACCGGTAGACGCCCGGCGTCACGCCGCCGACGTCGTGCACGGCCACGAACTGCGGCAGGTCGATTCCCCGGGTGGCCACCCGTATCCCGGTGGTGAGAAGGGTCTCCGGTACCCCGCGGGCCGGATCCATCCGCCGCTGCGAGCCGCGGGTGAGCACGACCGCCTCGACCGGCGGGGCGGCGGTTTCCGGCACGTCGGCCGGGTCGCCCTCGGCCCACGGCGCACCCAGCACGGTCCGGTCACCGGCCCGCTGCGCCGCCGTTTCCAGCGGGAACTCCACCGGATCGTCGTCGACCTGGCCGGCGACCGCGGGGCCGCCCGGCGTCAGCGCGGGCCGCCGCGGGCCGAGTCCGACCACGGCGACCGGCCATTCGTGGACACCGTCCGCGCCGACCAGCTCGGTGACCAGCCGGTCGGGGAACGTGGTGTGAAGCCGCGCCGGGATCCCCGCGGAGTGGGCCAGGGCGAGGGTTTGGGCCAGCATGGTGCCGGCGTCCCAGTAGATGTGCCGGTAGCCGCGCTCGCGATACCGCCAGCCGGTCCGCCACGGGACACCGGTGACCACGATCGCCGCGCCACCGCCGCTCGGTGCCGGCGCGACCCGCACCAGGGCGTGACCGGCCGGGTCGTACCAGTGCACGCCGGCGGGAAGCCCCCGATGATCCCGCGGGACGAGCACGTAGAGCTCGAGCGGGAAGCGGCCGCCGGCCGAGCCGGCCGCGCGGAACAGGTGAGTGATCCCGTTGCTGCGCTTGGAGGTCCGCACGACGCCCGCGGACAGGTGCAGCAGCCGGGCGAGGTGCGCCGGATCGAGGTCCCTGGCGGCCACCTTCGCGATGCCGGCCAGCACGTCGACGGTCGACGCCTCGGTCGACGGCAGGTCACGGGGCAGCTCGAAGCGCCCCAGATCCCCGGGGTATCGCTTGTAGAACAGCGGGAAACGGTCGAAGTCGTTGGGCTTGAGCCCGAGGACAAGGCGCGGGTCGGAGATGACGTCGTCCCACTCCCGTCCCGGCTCGTAGGACGTCAGCCTGTGCAGGATCTGCGTTGCGGTCTCCACCGCGCCGACTCTAGATGTGTCCGCGTGACGCTGGCGGAAGAGCGGGACCATTCATTGATCGGCATGTATTGACCGCTGTTCGGCGAGCGCCTACGTTTAGCGGGTCTTCGCGGGGCTCGTTCCCACCTGCCGATGCAGGTGAGAGATCCATCGGAGGAGCCGATCAGGATGATCCGACCCGGTCTCAGGTCCGCGTCAGCGTGCATCGGCGTGGTCGCGCTGTTGTCCTCGATCACCTCGGCGAGCGCCGCGCAAGGCCATCCGGCAGGCGGGCGCGATTGCCTCGACCGGAGCGTGGCACTCTCGGTCGAGGAGAGCCGCCTCGCCTTCACCCTTCCGGACAACGACAACCCCGCGGTGCTGCAGCGAGAGCCGTTCGCGCAGCAGATGATCGAGGGCGCCGGCTTCCAGCGGTTCACCCCGGATCTCGTCGCACAGTTGTGCGGCGCCCGGTCGTTGGACGCCGCCGAGAGGATCGTGACCCGCAATGGCGGCCGGCTGTGGGACATGGCGGTCGATCGCGCCCAGCGGCACGGGCGGGTGCGAGGCCATCTCCCGTACAGCGACGACCGGCCGCTCTACTGGACCCGGGTGCAGGCGATGGCCGCGATCCGGCAGTGGACCCCGCGGTTCCCCCTCTTCGCGGGACGGCGCCTGGAGCTGATCGAGAAGTTCGACCGTACGGCGCGGGGGATGTCCGACATCAAGCTGCCGCCGGGTCCCGGTGTGAAGCGGGTCATCGTCAGCGGTTTCGACCCGTACACGCTGGACGGCGGGCCGGCCGGCACCGCCCCGGGTGCGGCGGGCAACAACATCCGGCACGGCAACCCGTCCGGTGCCACGGCGTTGTCGCTGGACGGCACGCGGTACCGGACCGCGGACGGCAAGATCGGGTACATCGAGGCGTACACGCTGCCGGTGAGTTATCCCGAGTTCCGGCGTGGATACCTCGAGGACACCGTGGGTCCGTTCATGATGCCCGGTCCGCGGCGGGTCGACGCCTCCATCACGGTGAGCCAGGCCGGGGACTCCGTCTTCAACCTCGAGCAGTGGAACGCGCGCTACCACGGCATCACGGTCGGCAACGACCGGTTCCGGCCCTGCCCGCCGGTCGGCGGCGTGCCGCAACTGGCGGTGAACAACCCCGAGTGCAACATCATGGTGGTGGATCGCTGGGGCGGCCCGCCGACATTCGACCTGCGCAACCCGCCGCAGTGGACCACCGCGACCCTTCCCGTCGGACCGATGATCGCCGCGCGGACCGGCGCGAACGTACCGCGGCCGCCGGGTGACGCCTGGCCGGACGAGTCGGTCGCGTTCGGCGTGGTGTGGCACACGAACTACACCGAGTTCCCGGACTGCAACTCGCCCACGCGGGTGACCCGCAACGACCCGCCGCCGGTGCAGTATCCACCGGCGACGCCGCCGATCCCGCCGGACCCGCAGTCCTGCTCCTACAGCGGCGGGGGCGGCAACTACCTCTCCAACGAGAGCGCCTACCGCAACACGCTCCTGCGCGACCGCATGGGTCTGACCGTGCCGGCCGGTCACATCCACACCCCGGACATGCAGCATTTCGAGACCGACTACGTCCCGAGCGACGCGACGTTCGACGCGTGGCGTCTGGCGATCACGCAGCAGGCCCGCAACCTGATCCACGTCGTCACCGACGTGGCTTGAGCGGTCGGCGCGCCGCCGGGTTTCCCGGGTACGGCGTGGACCGCGCGACGACTGATTCACCCCGCGGCGAGGTGCGCCGTACGGGAATCGCCGGTCGTGACCGAGCCGGGCCTGAGCCTCACCGCGCAGGCCCGGTCGGGTTCCGCCCTCCCGTCGCGGGTCAGGTGCGTGCCGCGGATGTCTCGATCGCGTCCGGCTGCTCCGCATGCAGGTCCACCCGGGAGGTCTCCGGCGCGAACCACAGGGCGACCAGCGTGATCAGCAGCGCGAGCAGGACGTATCCGGAGACGGCGAACGCGCTGCCGGTCGCCTGCACCAGCCGGATCGAGATGATCGGCGCGAGAGCCCCGCCGAGGATGCCGGCGATCTGGTAGCCCATCGAGGCGCCGGAGTAGCGCAGCCGCGTACTGAACATCTCGACGATGAACGCGGCCTGGGGCCCGTACATCGTCGCGTGGGTGGCCAGCGCCACCACGGTGGCCAGCACGATGACCACGCGGTTCCCGGTGTCCAGCAGGGGGAAGAACGCGAACGCCCACGCGGCGGCGCTCGCCGCGCCGATCGCGTACACCGGCCGCCGGCCGATCCGGTCGGACAGCGCGCCGAACGCCGGGATCAGGGCGAGCTGGAACGCGGAGCCGATGAGGACCGCCGCCAGGCCGACGCTGCGAGGCAGGTCCAGGGTGCCGGTGATGTACGTCAGGACGTACAGCGAGTAGGTGTAGAACGCCACGTCCGTACCGATCCGGGCGGCCATCGTCACCAGCAGTCCGCGAGGGTGGCGACGCAGCACCTCCACCAGCGGAATCTTCGCCTTGGCGCCGGTTTCCTCGACCTCGGCGAACAGCGGCGACTCGGTGATCGTCAGGCGGATCCACAGGCCCACCCCGACCAGAACGCCGGAGAGCAGGAACGGCACCCGCCAGCCCCAGGACAGGAACGCCGCGTCCGACAGCACGCTGTTGAGCACCCACAGCACGGCCGCGGCGAGAAGGTTCCCGGCCGGCACGCCGACCTGCGGCCAGCTGGCGTTGAGGCCTCGCCGCCCCGCCCCGCCGTGCTCCACCGACATGATCACGGCACCGCCCCACTCGCCGCCCAGCCCCAGGCCCTGCAGGAACCGCAGGGTCACCAGCAGGATCGGCGCGCCGACCCCGATGGCGGCGTACGTGGGCACCAGCCCGATCGCGAAAGTCGCGGCGCCCATCAGCACCAGGGTGATGACCAGGACGTTACGCCGGCCGACCCGGTCACCGAAGTGCCCGAAGATCACCCCACCGAGCGGGCGGGCGACGAACCCAACGGCGTACGTGGTGAACGCCAGCAGGGTGCCGGTCAGCGAGTCGAACTGCGGGAAGAACAGCTTGCCGAACACGAGCGCCGCGGCCGAGCCGTACAGGAAGAAGTCGTACCACTCGAGCGACGTGCCGATCAGGCTGGCGATGATCACCCGGCGCGGGGAGGACAAGGGGGATGGGTGCGCGGCTGCTGACATGGCGACCTCCAGCGGAGAGCCGGCGGGCCGCGATGCGCCGCAGCCCACTGTTCCCCTCGGCTACCCGGCACCGCCGCGCCGTAAGCCGATAGAGGACCACCGATTTGCGAAATGCCGCCGGACCGGGCCCTCCGGCAGCCGCGTGCGCCGTCCCTCGGGAGCGCGGCTGGTCCAGCGGCGCGGAAAAGACCCCTCACCCTTAGATTGAGCTGGTGACACCGATCCCGCGCAGAAGGTTCACCGTCCTGCTCGCCGTGGCCGCCGCCCTGCTGGTGCCCGGCGTGGCCCGGGCGCAGGCACCCGAGCGCCTGACCAGCCAGGTCACCGACTCCGCCGGTGTGATCGACGACCGAGCCGCCGTCGACGACGCGCTCGCCAGGCTGCAGCAGGACACCGGCGTTCAACTGTTCGTGGTGCTGGTCGACTCGTTCGACGGCATGCCCAGGCAGGAGTGGACCGACGAGACGGCCCGGCTCAGCGACCTCGGCGACCGTGACGCGCTGCTGGCCGTCGCGACCGGCGACCGCGCATTTGCCTACTCCTTCCCGGAGGACCCCCGATTCACCGACAGCGAGCTGACCGACGTCGCCACCAACGACATAGAGCCGGCCCTGGCGAGAAGCGACTGGTCCGGGGCGGTGGTCGCCGCGGCGCAGGGCTACGGCCAGGCGGCCGGCTCCGGGAGGGGCAGCCTCACCTGGGTGATTGTCATCGTCCTGCTGGTCATCGTCGTGGCCCTGGTGTGGGTCTTCGCGCGGCGCCGACGTGCGGCCCGCTCGGCTCCGGCCCCCGCCCCGGCGCAGCCGGTCGGCCCCAGCCTGCAGGAGCTGACCGATCGGGCCAACGCGCTGCTGATCGAGCTCGACGACGATCTGCGGGCCAGCGAGCGTGAGCTGGATCTGGCCGCCGCCCAGTACGGCGCTGCCGCGACCGCGCCGTTCCGCGCGGCGCTCGACGCCTCCCGCCAGGACGTCGCCGAGGCGTTCCGGCTGCGCATGACGCTCGATGAGGTGCCGGCCCCCGACGAGGCCACCCGCCGGCGCGCGCTCGCACAGATCATCGAGCGGTGCCAGACCGCCGACGCCCGGCTGGACGCGGAGTCCGAGGCCTTCGACCGGCTCCGCGATCTCGAGGGCCGCGTCGTCGAGGTGGCCGACGACGTCGATGGACGCCGTACGGCACTGGAGGCGGCGCTGCCCGCGGCCGCGACCACTGTCCAGGACCTCCTCTCGCGGTACGCGGGCAGCTCGGTCACCGGCGTCGCGGCCAACGTCGACCAGGCGCGCGAGCGGCTGACGTTCGCCGCGTCGGCGGTCGCGCGGGCCCGCGCCGCCGTGTCCGGCACCCGGGCCGAAGCCCGCGCGCCGGTTTCGGGGACCGAGAGTGCGGCCGGCGACCGCGCCCCGGTTCCGGGTGGCGAGCGAGCCGAGGCGGCGCTCGCCGTCCGGGCGGCGGAGCAGGCGGTGGATCAGGCCGATCAGCTGATCGCGGCGGTCAACCGGGCCGCGGCCGACCTCCCGTCCGCGCGGATCGCCGCCGACGCGCTCACCGCCGAGGTGACGGCCGAGATCGGCGCGGGGCGTGCGGTGATGGCCGGTGGCGGCCCGGTCCCGGCCGGCTTGGCCGCCGCGGTTTCCGGGGCCGAGCAGGTGGTGGCCGAGGTGCGGGCGGGGCTGGCCGTGGCGCGGCCGGATCCGGTCGCCGCCGTCGCTCGGCTGCAGGCCGCTGACGCGGCACTCGACGGCGCCCTGGCCGAGGCACGCGACGCCGCCGAGCGCGACGCCCGGGCGCGGAGCCTGCTCGCCCAGGCGCTGCCGGTGGCGCGGGCCGAGGTCGCCGCGGCCGACGACTTCATCACCACGCGCCGGGGAGTGGTCGACGCGGGCGCCCGGGCGTCGCTGTCCGAGGCGCAGCGGCATCTGGCGCTGGCGGAGAGCCTGGCCGCGTCCGACCCGGGCGCCGCCGTGGCCGAGGCCCAGCAGGCGCAGCAGCTCGCGGAAAGCGCCGGCCGGGCCGCCCGCAGCGACGTGCAGGGCTGGGACGGAGGTGGCGGGTACGGGCGTCAGGTCGGCGGCTTCGACGCCGGCTCCTTCGCCGGCGCGGTGCTCGGCGGCATCCTGGCCGGGGGCATGCGCTCCGGCGGCGGCTTCGGCGGCGGGGGCGCCCATTGGGGCGGAGGCGGCTTCGGCGGCAGCGCCTCCCGAGGCCGCCGAACCGGGGGTGGCCGCTTCTGAGAAGACGGCCGGCCGTCCCTCGGCACGCCGGCCGGTCGGACCCCGGCGAAGGATGCCGGTCTGAGTGCGCGACGGGATCCGCCGTTGTCATTCTTGAGCGAAAGCGCCGAGGCGGGCCCGGTCGGTGATGACGATTCCGCGGGCGGTCAGTTGGACGGCTCCGGCGCCGGTGAGCCGTGCCAATGCGCGGTTCACCGTGATCCGGCTGAGGCCGAGCAGGTGCGCCAGCTGTTCTTGCGATCCCCGCCAGGCGACCGGATGATCGGGGTTCTGCTCGGTCAGCCAGACGGCGAGGTGGGCCAGGGCAGGCAGCGTGGCCGCCTGAACGAGGCGACGCCGGTCGGTCATGACGTCTCGTGCCAGCTGGGCGAGGACGTGCTTACGTACCGGCGGCTCCTGCTCCAGCAGCTCCAGAAATCCGGCGCGAGGCAGCAGCCGTACGCCGACCCCTGTCAGCGCCATCAGGCCGGTTGCCGGAACGTCTTCGCCGAGCAGTGCCGCCTTGTCCACGACCGCCGGGCCGTTCCACCGCGCGGGCCATACCTGGACACCGGTGGACGTGCTGTGTGTTGCCACGACCGTCCCGGACAGCAGGAACATCACGGATCGAGGCGACGTGCCGGCGGGTCGCAGCACTGTCCCGGCGGCGAAACGCGCTTCCCGGGTTCGCTGCGTCAAGGCATGGAGCGCGCCCGGATCGAGCGAGCGCAGCGCCGGGACAGAGGCCAAGGAGCTCATGTATCAACTGATACAGCGTCCGCGGGCCGGGCGACTTACCGTGCCAGCATGTGGATCATCGAGCTTGGCTTTCTCCCCACTCCGCAACGGCTCGCGGCACGCCCGGCGCACCGCAGCAGACTGACCACCCTGCACGCCGACGGCATCGTCCGGATGGCCGGCCCCCTGGCCAACGACGGCGGCGCTGTGATCGTTGTGGATGTGCCCGGCCGGACCGAGGTCGACGCGCTCATCGCCGCCGACCCCTATTTCGGCACGGCCGGGGTCGAGGTGGCACGAGTTCGGCAGTGGCACCCATTCCTGCGATAACGGTCCACTCAGTCCGACAGACGGGCGTGCCGGCTACTCGCTGCGGGCAAGGAAGTCGAGTATCGCCTCGGCCACCGCGACGGGCGCCTGCTCTGCCTGATGATGCCCGCTGTCGATGACGCGGTGGCTGAGTGGCCTGGCGAGCCAGGGCGCCCAGATCGCGGCGGGGTCGCCGTGGATGTCCAGGTCGTCGTCGGCGGACTCGAGGAGCAGTGCCGGACAGCGGACCTGCCGTCCGGCCGCCCGGTCGGCTTCGTCGTGTTCCCGATCAATGCCCAAGCCGGCCCGGTAGTCCTCGCACATCCCGTGAACGACTGCCGGGTTGCGCAGCGCCGCCCAGACGTCGGCGTGGTTGCCCGCGCCCATCAGGGAAGGTTCGGGGGTGCGGTACCAAGCATCCGGGTCCGCACAGATCACGGTTTCTGCCGGCTTCTCGGTCTGGCCGAGGAACCACCAGTGCCACCAGGCGCGCGCGAAGACGGCATCGGTGCGCTCGAGATGCTCGATGACCGGAAGGCCGTCCATCACCACCAGGTGCGACACCGATGCGGGGTGGTCCATGGCCGTGCGGAAGGCGACCAGAGATCCACGGTCGTGGCCGGCCACCGCGAACCGGTCGTGACCAAGGTGATTCATCAACCGCACGACGTCGCGGGCCATCGCCCGTTTGCTCGACTGCGCGTGGTCCGGTGCGTCCGGCGGCAACGTCGATCCGCCGTATCCGCGCAGGTCGGGAGCAACCACCAGGTGATGCTCGGCCAATGTCGGGGCGACCGCATGCCAGGTCGTGTGGGTCCGGGGATGGCCGTGCAGCAGCACGACGGGCAGTCCCGCGCCCCCGTACCTGACCCGGAGCGTTACCTCACCCACATCCACATGGTCCAAGCGGAAATCGTCGAACATCAACGACACGCTACGCGAGGAGGGCCCCGCGCGGGCCCTCACCAGGCGCCGGACAGCGTGACCGGGGCGCCGGTGCGCAGCGACGCCACGATCGCCTCGGCCGTCTCCACTCCCCAGCATGCCTCCGCCAACGGCATGACGTCGGGCTTGCGCGCTCCGGCGAAGACCTTGAGGGCGTACGCGACCTCGCGCCGCAACGCGCCGCCGACCGTTCCGTCCTCCTCGGGCCACAGACCCATGTCCGGCACCGCGACCCCCGCCGCGGTCCACTCCACCAGGGCGTCGCTGACCAGCCGTTGCTTGAGCACCCCGCGAAGCCCGAGCACCTCCGCCTCGGCCGCGATCGTGCCGTCCAGGCTGAGCGGACCGTCGTCGAGTGTGGCCGGTGCGGCCGCGGGCAGCAACCAGGCCGACTCGACCGTCGCGATCACCCCGTTGGCGAAGGTCAGGTGCGCGCTCACCACACTGGCAGCGGCGTCGCCGGCCGCCTCGGACTGCACGGCCGACACCGTACGCACCCGGTCGCCGGCAAACGCGATGGCCAGGTCGATGTCGTGGATGCACGACTCCCACACCGGATGCACCCGGTCGCCGAAGTCCAGGAACCAGGACCGGCTGAAGTCGCGGCGCAACCGCAGGGCACACAGTGCGCCGACCGCGCCCTGGCCGACCCGCGCCCGCATCCGGGACACCGCGGCGGTGAACCGGGAGATGTGCCCGGCGACCACCTGCCGGTCCCGGGCGGCGGCGGTGTCCGCTATCCGGTAGGCGTCCACGGCGGACAGGGCGAGCGGCTTCTCCACGAACACGTGGCAACCCGCCTCCAGCGCGGTGATGGCCAGGCCGGCGTGCGACGCCTCGTCCGAGGCGATCAGCACGACGTCCGGCCGCAGACGGTCCAGCAGCGGCGCCAGTTCGGCATCGGTGTGCGCGACGCCATGGGCCCGGGCGACGTCGGCCAGGCGTCCGGCGTCCGGATCGGCGAGGCCCACGATCCGCGCGCCGGCCTCGGTCCAGGTTCGGGCATGCAGGTCGCCGAAGCGTCCGACACCGGCGACGATCACGTTCGTCACGAATGGCTCCTCAGTGGTTCCTTGGCTCCGTGGCCGGTGAGCACGGCAACGGTCAGGCCGGTGGCCGCGACGGTGACGGCCGCGGCCGCCGCGGGTTCGACGAACAGGCCGCGCCGGGCGAGCCGGCCGGCGGCGCCGACGATCGCGGTATCGTCCACGGCCACCACCTCGCCGCCGCTGTCCCGGACCGCCTCCAGGGTCAGCAGCCCTTCTTCCTCGTAGCCGCGCAGCGCGTCCGCGATCGCGGTGGCCACGGTCGGTCCCACCGGCAGCGGTTCGCGCAGCGAGGCCGCCCAGTCCGCGGTCGTCCAGGCACGGGCCAGGGGGGCACACGCGGCCGCCTGCACCCCGGTCATCCGCGGCAGGCGGTCGGCCAGGCCGGCCGCCCGCAGGTCGCGGAAGCCCAGCCAGATCCCCCGCAGCAGGGGCCCGGCACCCACCGGCACCACCACGGTGTCGGGCACCCCGCCCAGGTCCGCGACCAGCTCCGCGGCGATCGGCCGGTACGCCTCGGTCAGCAGCGGGTTCCGATAGGTCGTGGTCACGTTGAGCCAGCCGTCTCCGGCCACCCGGGCGGCGGCGTCGTACGCGTCGCTGTAGTGCCCCTCGACCAGCTGCACCTCGGCGCCGTGCACCCGGGCGACGTCCAGCTTGGCCCCGGCGTTCGACCCGGTCGCGCAGTAGATCCGGCAGTCCAGCCCGGCCGCCGCCGCATACGTCGCGGCCGAGACCGCGGCGTTGCCGGTGGACGCGAGCACCAGCCCGCGCAGGCCAAGGTCGAGCGCGGCCGAGCAGGCCAGTGCCATGGCCCGGTCCTTGAACGACAGCGACGGGTTGAGCGATTCAAGTTTGACGTGGACGTCCCGGTCGAGTTCCAGCAGCGGGGTGCCGCCCTCGCCGAGGGTCACGGCGTGCCGCGTGGCGGGCAGCATCCCGGCATGGCGCCACAGGCCGCGGCCGGGGCCCGGTGCGCAGTCCGCCGCGGACAGGCGCAGCTCGAGCGGCGCGTCGCAGGTGGTGCAGCGGTACGCCGGATAGTTCTCGGCGTGCCCGCATCGCACGCAGGCCACCGTGAAGGTACGCATCACTCTCGGACCGACAGCATCCGGGCCGCCATCGTGAAGTAGACCTCGGCGGCTGTCCGCAACTGATCGACGGCGACCCATTCGTCGAGCGAATGGGCCTGGGCGATGTCACCGGGCCCGCAGACGACGGCCGGGGTGCCGTGCGCGGCGAGCAGCGCGCCATCGGTCCAGAACTGCAATCCGACCGGTTCGCCGCCGGCCACCTCGCAGAGCAGCCGCAGATGGGGGTTGCCGGCGGGGCAGTCCAGCGGGGCGTGCGCGAAATCCGCGGTTCCGGCCATCTCCTCGACCGTGGTGTCCAGGTCGGCCACCGGCAGACGCTCGGCCACCGACCGGATCCCGGCCAGCACCTCGCCGTGGTCCTCGCCGGGCAGCCAGCGGCGATCCAGCTCGACCACGCAGTGCGCGGGCACCATCGGCGGCCGGTCCCCGCCGGAGATCACTCCGACGTTGACCGTGGCCGGGCCGAGCAGCGGATGCGTGCGCCCGGCCAGCGCCGGGGCGAGCTCGGTCTCCACAGCGGTGACGAACCGGGCGGCGTGGTAGACGGCGTTGACGCCGTTCTGCGGGACGCTGCCGTGCGTCGCGACACCGCGGAAGGTGGCCCGCGCCCACATCGCGCCCTTGTGGGCCCGGCCGACCTTCATCAAGGTGGGCTCGCCGACGATCGCGAAGTCGGCCCGGACCCCGGCGTCGACCAGCGCTCGCATGCCCGGGCTGCCGTTCTCCTCGCCCGCCACGCCGGTGATCATGAGTTCGCCGGCGAAGTCACCGGCCGCGGCGATCCGGTCCGCCACGGCGATCATCGCGGCCAGCGCGCCCTTCATGTCGGCCGCGCCGCGGCCGACGAGGCATCCGTCACGGACGTGGGCATCCAGCGTCATGCCGTACGGCGGAACCGTGTCGAGATGGGCGTTGAGCATGAGGACCGGTCCCGGCCGGCTGCCGCGCAGCCGTGCGACGACGTTGACCCGGCCGCCCGCGCCGACCGGTGGGCACTCGACGGTCGCGCCGCATTTGCGCAGCCGGTCAGCCAGGTACTCGGCGACCGCACGCTCCTCGCCGGCACACTCCTGGTGCCCCTCGATGCCGATGAGCCGGGCCGCCTCGGCCACGATCGGGGACGTCATCGCCACTCCCTGGCCACCACGGTGACCGCCTTGTCGTAGCGGCGCCGCGCGTCGCGATAAGCCTCGTTCCGGACAGGGGGCAGCGGCTCGCTGTCGTCGAGCACCGTCGCCGCCGTCGTGATGTCCGGCCACACCTTCGTGCCCACCCCGGCCAGGGCGATCGCGCCCCGGGGCGAGGCGTCCTGGCGCAGCAGGCGCACCGGCGCGCGGGAGACCGCGGTGAAAGCTTCCCGCCAGATCGGCGACCGGGTCACGCCGCCGCCGACCCGGATCCCGGTCGGCGCCGGGGCGGCCAGGTCCACCGCGGCGGCGCACGCGTAGGCGACGCCTTCGAGGGTGGCCCGTGCGATGTCGGGCGGCCCGTGCTCCGGCCCGGCGCCGAGCAGCGCCGCGCGCACCCGCGGGTCGTGCGTCGGCGCGCTGGCTCCCAGCAGATGGGGCACGAACGTCAGGCCACGCGCGCCGGGCTCGCTGCCGGCGGCGAGCGGCTCGGTGCGGCCGGCGAGCAGGTTTCGCTCGCTCCACCGGATCGCCAGGCCGGCGGCGTAACAAGAGACCATGGCGAGGAAGCCCGGCTCGCCGGCGCGGGCGAACACGAAGCGTTCCGCGCTCGCCCCGGGGAGCGTGTCCAGCGGCGTGACGATCTGCGCGGCGGTGCCGACGTTGACGTAGACGTGTCCCTCGGCGACCACGCCCGCGCCGAGCGCCGCGCAGGAGACGTCACCGCCGCCCGCGACTACCGGCGTCCCGGCGGCCAGCCCGGTCGCCGCGGCCGCCTCCGGGAGCACCGTGCCGGTCACCTCCGCGGACCCGGCGACCGGCAGGGCGAGGCGCTCGCCGGCGCCGGCGAGCGCCCACAGCCGTGGCTCCCACCGGCCGGCGCGCACGTCGTACAGCAAGGTCCCGGCGGCGTCCGTCACGTCCGTGCCCCACTCGCCGGTCAGCCGGTGGCGCAGCACGTCCTTGGGTTGCGCGAGCCGGGCGGCACGACGCACCGAATCCGGTTCGTGTGCCGCCAGCCAGGCCAGCTTCGGCGCGGTGAACGCCTCCACCACCGGGTTGGCGGTGAGCTCACCGACGAGGCCGGCACCCCGCATCCGGCGCACCTCCGCGGTGGCCCGGCGGTCCGCCCAGGTCAGCGCGGGCCGCACCGGACGGTCGTGGTCGTCCAGCAACGTGACCGCGTGCATGTGGCCGCTGAGCCCGATGGCGGTCACCTCGGCGGGGTCCACCATGCCCAGGGCTTCCCGCAGCGCCGCCGCGGAGGCCGCCCACCAGTCGTCCGGGTCCTGCTCGTGCTGTCCCGCCGTCCCCGCGTCGGACGGGTAGCCGCGGTACGACCGGGCCACGGTGGACCCGGTCGCCGCGTCGACGAGCACGACCTTGACGCCGGTGGTGCCCAGGTCGAGGCCGGCCAGCAGGGTGGTCAACGGGCCCGCCGCGGGACGAAGCCGAAGTCGGTCAGGTACTCCAGGCTCTCCTCGGCGACCCGGTCGAAGTCGGCCAGTCCGACACCGGCCGGCTCGCCGACGCCGATGTTGCCGCCGACCTGCCAGCCCTCCCACTCCACGCTGACGTACCCGTCGAAGCCGATCTCGGCGAGTGACTCGTAGGTCTCCCGGAAGTCGACCAGTCCGCCGCCGAACCAGATGTGATTGCAGTGCACGATCGTGGGCAGCCCCACCTCATCCTTGATCTGCACGATGTCGATGTACGGGGCGAGTCGCCGGACGGCCTCCTTGACGTTCATGAACGGTTTGACCGCGACGTAGAACGCACCGGTGTCCATCGTCATCCGCAGGTTGCTCGCGCCCACCTCGTCGAACATCTTCTCGATGAGCTCGACGCGGTTGAGGATGGTGCCCTGGAGCAGTTCGATGCTGACGTTCAGGCCGAGCGTCGCGGCGTGCGCGGCCACCTCGGTGATCGCCTCCCGGCATTGCGCCCAGGCGGTCTTGCGGCTGAGCAGCACGTTCAGCGGTGGGTCGTAGTAGCCGTCGCCGATCAGTGTGCAGACGCTCTTGGCGCCGAGCACCGAGGCGGCGTCGAGTGCCTTCTTGAACGATTCGATGCCGCGCTCGCGATCGAACTCACGCGGGCTGACGAACGTGGTGTGGTGGCCCAGGTAGCCGATGTCGATGCCGGACCGCTCCGCCGCCGCCTTGACGTCCTTGAGCTGCTGGTCGTACTCGTCCTTGGGCGCCTCGAGCAGCTTGGCGAAGATGAAGTCGACACCGTCGTAGCCGTACTCGGCGGTCCGCTCGACGCACCAGGCGGCCGGCTTGTCGCCCCAGGAGTTCCAGGCCGGACCGGCGGCCTCAAGTCGCCCCCACGGCATGTTCGGCCAGACCTCGAGACTGATCTTCATGGTGGACCCTCCTATCCGTCACAGGTGCGGGACGATCTCGGCGATGAGACGAGCGGACTCGGCGTTGTGCTCCGCGGCGCCCGGGATGTTCGCGCTCATGAACACCTCCGGGGTCTCGCCGCGGCGCAGCTGGACACTGAGCGCCTCGACGACGATCGCGTTGAGCAGGGTCAGGCCGACAACCGTCGACGACGGGCCGACGGCCGGCAGGCCGGGGCCCAGTTCGATGAGCGCGTCGCCGGGCGGGCAGTGGTTGTCGACGACCACGTCCGCGATGTCGTGCAGCCGCGAGCCGGGGCGTTCGATCGCTTCGGCGTAGCGGCGTGAGGTGATCGTGATCAGTCCGAGTCCGCGCTTCTTGGCCGCGAGAGCGACCTCCACCGGGAGCGCGTTCGCGCCCGAGTTGGAGGCGATCAGGAGCACGTCGCGGTCGCCGTCCAGCCGGTAGCCGGCGAGCACGGACTCGGCCTGGCCGCTCTGCCGTTCCAGCACCGTGCTGTGCACGGCACCTTCGTGCAGCATGTGCGGTGGCTTGAGGATCGGATTGATCCGTACCGCGCCCCCGGCCCGGTAGAACGCCTCCTCGGCGAACATGTGCGAATGGCCGCTGCCGAAGACGTGCAGGACACCGCCGGCCGACCAGGAGTCCGCCACGAGCGCCGCGGCGAGGCGTACCGAAGCAAGTTCCTGATCGAACGCCTCGCCCAAGATGCCCTGGATGCGGGCCGCATAGAGGGAAGCGGTCATTTGACCGCCCCGGCGGTGAGGCCGCCGACGAACCACCGCCCGACGAACAGGAACGGGATGATCGCCGGGATCACGGTGCAGACCGCTCCGGCCATCAGCAGGCCCCAGTTCACCGTGTACTGGCCCATGATCGCGCTGAGCCCGATCGGCAGTGTTTTGAGGTTGTCGCTGACGATCAGCTGCGACGCGAAGACGAACTCCGTCCACGAGAACACGAACGCGTAGACGGCGACCGTGGCGATGCCCGGAGCCACGAGCGGCAACACGATGCGCAGCATGGTGCGCGCCGGGCCGGCGCCGTCGACGGCCGCCGCCTCGTCGATGTCGCGGGGGATGGCGAAGAAGAAGCCGCGCAGCAGCCAGGTGCAGAACGGGGCGGTGAAGGCCACGTTGACGATCACCAGGGCGTTGCGGGTGTCGATCAGCTCCATCTTGGCGAACGCCTGGTACAGCGGCACCAGCAGAAGCGTGCCCGGGATCATGTACGCCACCAGGATCGTCCCGGCCAGCTTGTTGCTCCCGGGCACCCGCAGCCGGTAGAGCCCGTACGCCGCCCCGAACGACACCAGCACCGTGAACAGCGCGGTCAGCACCGCCGCCACAAAGCTGTTGGTCAGGTACGACGGGTAGTCCGTGGCGCTGAACAGCTGCCGGAAGTTGGCCAGTGTGGGATGCGCCGGGAACAGCGTCGGCGTGCTGCGCAGGATCTCCTCACGGTCCTTGAACGACGAGGCGGTGATCCAGTACAACGGGCCGATCACGATCAGGACCAGTACGGCCCAGGCGGCCCACCGGGGAAGTCGGTTGATCACAGGTCCTCCTTCGGCTGAGCGAGCCGGATGTAGAAGAAGGCGACCGCGGCGAGCAGCACGATGGTGATGACGCTGATCGCTGCGGCGTCGCTCGCCTGGAATTCGCTGAACGCCTTGTTGTAGATCAGTACCGGCGCCGTCGTGGTGCTGTCCGCCGGTCCGCCCTTGGTGACCAGGTAGATCGAGTCCACGATGTTGAACGACCAGAGCGAGCCGACCAGCCCGAGGGCGAACAACACCGGCTGCAGCAGCGGAAAGGTGATCGTCCAGAACATCCGCCACGCGTTCGCCCCGTCCACCCGGGCGGCCTCGTAGATCTCGGCCGGGATGGTCTGCAACGCGCCGTAGATGACCACGGCGCCCAGCGGGAACCAGTGCCAGCTGTTCATCAGGATCAACGCCGGCATGGCCAGGGCGGTCTGACCGAACGGGCCGCCGCCGACGATCCCGTAGTTGCTGTTGGTGAGCCACTGCCAGATCACCGCGACCGCCACGGTGGGGATGACCCAGGGGAACAGCAGCCACGTGCGCGACGCCCTGGCCCAGCGGCCGCGGCCGCCGATCAGGAGCGCGGCCAGGAACGCGATGATGGTCTGCACGACCAGGTTGCCCAGCAGCCAGAGGCCGGAGCGCCCGAGCGATGCCCAGAACGCGCTGTTGCCGAGCGCCTCACGGTAGTTGTCCAGCCCGGCGAAGCTCGACGGGCCGCCGATCACCCCCTGGTTCTGCATGCTCAGCACCACGGTGCTGACCAGGGGATAGCCGATGACCCCGACGATCACCACAACCAGCGGGGCGACCAGCGAGTAGCCGAGAAGGTGACTCGTCCACGGCCGGCGACGGCGTTGCGAGGCTGCGGTCGCGACGCGGGCCACCTGCTCGGCGTCGAGGACCGTACCGTGCGTGTTCATTTCGCGACCGACTCTTGCATCTGTTCCTGGCCCCACTTGACCGCGGCCTCGGGTGATTCGCCGCTGCTGTACACCTTCTGCACGACCTGAGCCAGAACGTTCTGGCCGGAGATCTTGCCGATCGTGTCGATGTACTGGCCGTTGGTGAAGCCGAAGAGAGCACCGGTCTCGGACTGCTTGAGCATGGCGTTCACGCAGTCCGGATACTTCTTGATCACCTCGTTGGAGGTCCACGATGCGGCCGTGGCGCCGTCCTTGGTCAGCGGCAGGAACAGGCCGGGCTCGGCGTTGAGGAAGTCGCCGTAGTTCTCCGGCTGGAGCACGTACTTGAGGAACGCCTCGGCGCCCGCGGCCTTGGCGTCGGTGTTGGACATGACCATGGCGGCGTTCGAGTAGTAGATGCTGCCCGGCTTGCCGCCGTCATCGGCGATCGGGATCGGCGCGCAGCCCAGGTCGGACGCGGGCCGGCCGGACTCCGACTCGAACGGTGCGAGGTACTGACCCTTCTCGATGGCCATCGCCACGGCACCGCTGTTGAAGGCCGCCTGCGGCTCGCCCCACGAGTAGTTGCCGCTGTCGCTGGGGGACTGCTTGAGCAGGTCCCGGTAGTAGGCGACGGTCTTGACCGTGGCCGGGGTGTCGAAGTTGACCGAGCCGTCGGAGTTGAAGAAGTTGCCCGCCCCGCCGGTCAGCATGAGGCTGTAGAGCACCTGGTCGGTGGCCAGGTTCTTGCCCGCCGGCACGGCGATGCCCTTCTGCTTGCCGGCGGTGAGCTTCTGGGCGTCGGCCAGCATTTCGGACCACGTCTTGGGCGCTGTGGTGATGCCCGCCTTGGCGAACATGTCCTTGCGGTACCAGAGCATCTGCACCATGCCGTAGAGCGGGACGGCCCAGTACTGGTTGTCGTCCTTGTAGGGGGTGGTCGCCGCGTCGCTGAAGGTGTGCGCCTTGTCGAGCTCGTCGACGAGGGAGGTGACCGGCCGGACCGTGCCCAGCGGGCGGACGTAGGTGGTGAAATCCGGGATGGTGAACAGGATGTCGGGCTGGGTCTTGGACTGCACGGCCCCGGCGATCTTGGTGTAGATCTGGTTCCAGTCCTGGACCTGCGCCCGGACCTTGAACTGCGGGTTCGTGGCGTTGTAGTTGTCGATCAGCTTCTGGAACGCGGCCACCCGGTTGGGCGGCTGCTCCATGTGCCAGAGGATCACTGTCTTGTCGTCGCCGCCGGCGGCTCCGCTGGAGCCACCGCACGCGGCGGCGGAGAGGCCTACCGTGGCGGTGACCGCCACGGCCAGGAGGCGCTTACCGGGGGTCATGAGCTGCTACTCCTTTCGCGGCTTTCATTCCTTTCCGCGACGGCCCGCTGGACGCGTCGGTTGGAGGCGGAATATATTTTCGGAACGTATCCCTGCGGTCTAGACCGGTCAAGACGTGGCGCGAAAAAGGTCTAGACCAATTGCCCGGAGAAACGGAGATACGGGATGATCGGCGACATGCCGACACCAAAACACCTCGCGATCACGAATACCCTGCGCGAGCGGTGCCGTGATCTCCCGGCGGGTGACCGTCTGCCCTCCGAGAAGGAGCTCGCCGTCCAGTTCCAGGTGAGCCGGATGACCGTGCGCCAGGCGCTGGACACGTTGGCGGCAGAGGGCCGGGTCGAGCGCGTGCCCGGATCCGGGACGTTCGTCCGCCGGCCCACCGTCGCGATGGGGCCGAACCTGAGCTCGTTCACCGAGGACATGCGCGCCCGCGGCCTGCTCCCGCACAGTCGTGTGATCGCGTTGGAGGAGCTCGCCGCCCCGCCGGAGGTCGCCACCGACCTCGGCGTCGACGAGGACGACAAGGTCATCCGGATGGAGCGGCTGAGGTTCGCCGACGACGAACCGATGTGCCTCGAGGTCGCCTACCTCCCGATGCGCTTCCGGCGCATCCTCGACGAGGCCGACCTGGAGGGCTCGATGCACGAGGCGCTGGCCAAGGCCGGCACCGTGGTCGCGGCCGGAAGCCGCCGGGTACGCGCGGTGACCGCACCCACCCGCGACGCCGAACTGCTGGGGTTGCCGGACCGGGCCCCCGCGCTCGAGATCGTCGACGTCTTCTGCGACTCCAACCGCCGGCCCGTGCACCGATCCCGTTCGCGCTACCGCTTCGACCGCTACGAGGTCATGTCCGAGCTGCATCGGGCCTGAGATGGACGCGGTCGGAGTCCTGGAGCACGTGTGGCGGGTCGGCGGCGCCCACCCGGACTGCCATTGCTACCTGCTCTGGGACGGCACCGGCGGCCTGCTCATCGACGCCGGCACCGGCCTGCACGCGCAGTCGTGGCGGGCCGCTGTCGCGCAGGTGTGCGATCCGGCGGCGCTGACCGGCGTCTTCGTCACCCACTATCACGCCGACCACGCCGGCGGCGCGGCCTCGGCCGGCCTGCCCATCATCGCCAGCCGGGAGACCGCCGAGGCGCTGGCCGTCGCGGACGAGCAGCGTACGTCGCTGGCCGCGGCCCGCGCGGCCGGCGTCTACCCGGCCGATTACCGTCTGCCGGCCGCGACCGTGGACCGGGTCGTCGACGGCGGTGCCGTCCTGCCGGCCGGCGGGCTACGGGTAGAGGTGGTCGCCGCTCCGGGTCACTGCGACGGCCACCTCGTCGCGTTGGCGTCCATCGCCGGCCGGACCGTGTTGTTCAGCGGCGACTGCCTGTTCGCCGGCGGCCGGGTCAGCGTCCAGGCGCTGCACGACTGCCGCCTGGACCGGTACGCCGAAACCGTGATCGACCTGGCCCGGCGCGACGTGGACGTGCTGCTGCCCGGTCACGGCGATCCGGTGCTGAGCGATGCCGGCGCGGACATCGCCCGAGCCGCCGCATCGTTCCGGCGCCTGGTGCCGCCACCCAACATGCTCGGCTGACGCTCCGTCGCCGCACGCGACGCTAAGCGGTGGCGGAACCGCTACCGCCCGCGGGGTTCGCGGCCGCACTGAGCAGAGCGAGAGCCGCCTGCTTGGCCAGCGCGGCCGCCTCGGCATCGGCGTGCAGATCCGCCAGGACGGTGGCACCCACCCGCAGGGCCAGCAGCTGCCGGGCCAGGGCGGCGGGGTCGCGTGCGCCCGCGCGGCGGGCTATGCCGGCGAGAACCTCGAGCTGACGGTCGAGATGCCGGTGTGCCGTCAGCCGGGCCGGCCCCTCGTGCTGCTGGGTGGCGGCGTTGAGGATGGCGCAGCCGCGGAAGGCCGGCTCCTCGTGCCATTGGGCGAGTGCGTCGAACACGGCGGCCAGCTGGGCATGCGGGTCGTCACCGGCCGCCTCGACGGCGCGGTGCACCCACTCCATGATGCGTCCACTGCGGGCGTCGAGGACGGCCTGCACGAGGCCCTCTTTGGAGCGGAAATGGCGGTAGAGGGTCTCCTTCGACACGCCCATCGTGGTGCACAGCTCGGCCACCCCGATGCCGTCGAGGCCGCGCTGGTACAGCAGATCCGTGGCGGCTCGCAGCATGTCGGCCCGGGTTCGCTCGGGGTCGAGGGCGGCGCCCTTGGCAACTGGCATGCCCGAGATGGTACCGCTCGGTTCGATCCCTCTGATAGCGTCGCGCCACATCGAACCGGACGGTTCTATCTAGAGGGTGGATGGCATGACGGACGGATTTCTCACGACCGACCCGCCCGGCGGCCGGTTCGCCCCCGGCGGCATCCCGGCGAGCACGCCCGCGGTGACCTTCACCAGCGGCGGCGAGACGTTGCTCGGGGTGCTGCACCGGCCGGCCGGCGAGGGGCCGCATCCGATCGTGGTGCTGCTGCACGGCTTTCCGGGCAACGAGCGGAACTTCGACCTGGCCCAGGCGCTGCGCCGGGCCGGGTACGCGTCGCTGGTTTTCCACTACCGGGGCTCGTGGGGTGTCGGCGGTTGCTGGTCGTGGGCCAACACCCTCGACGATGCCGCCCGCGTGGTGGCCGCGGTGCGGGAGGGCGCCATGGCCGCCCACCATCGGCTCGACCCGGGCCGGCTGGCCGTGGTGGGACACAGCGCCGGCGGGTTCGCGGCCTTGATGACCGCGGCGGACGACCCGGCGGTGCGGGCGGTCGCCTCGGTGTCGGCGTTCGACTTCGGGGCGGCGTCCGCAGCCATCGCCGGCGATGCTGCCGCCCGGGCGCGCTACGTCGAGGCGTGGGACGGTGAACTGCTTGCGCTGCGCGGCACGAGCGGGGAGGCCCTGGTCGCCGAGATGGAAGCGGCCGGGCCGGCCTGGCGGCTGGCAGATCTCGCGCCGAAGCTGGCGGATCGGGCCGTGCTGCTGATCGGGACCAGCCGCGACCCGGTCACCCCGGCCGAGGTGTACCACCGGCCGCTGGTCGACGCCTACCGCGCGTATCCGATTCTCCGGCTGGAACAGCAGGTCTTCCCGGCCGATCACGCGCTCTCCGATCACCGCGTCGCGCTGACCCGCACGCTGGTCGGCTTCCTCGACCGGCACCTGCGGGCAGCCACATGACCACGCCGGCATGGCGCTCGCTGCGCCTCGCGCTGGGCACGGCCTCCGCGCTGGGGCTGGGGCGTTTCGCGTACGGGCTGATCCTGCCGGCGATGGCCGAGCGGCTGAGCTGGGATCTCGCCCGAGCCGGCGCGATGACCACGGCGAACGGACTGGGTTACCTGGCCGGCGCGGCGACCGCCGCCGCCCTGTCGCGCCGGCTCGGCGTCGTGGCGACGTTCCGGTTGGGCATGGTGCTGTGCGCGTCCACCCTCGCGGCGACCGCCGCGAGCCACAACTACCCGGCGCTGCTGGCCGAGCGGGCGCTGACCGGGTTCGGCGGAGCGCTGGTGTTCATCGCCGGGGCGGTCCTCGCCCCCACCGCCGTCTACTTCGCCGGCACCGGCGCCGGCATCGTCCTGAGTGCCGCGATCATCCCGGCTCTGCTCGACCGCCACGCCGAACGCTGGCCCCTGGCCTGGGTGGCTCTTGCCTCCGCCGCCGCCGTCGCGGCGGCGGTGAGCTGGAGCGCCGCCGGACCGGTAGCCGCCCGCGACGGCCGGCCGGCGGCCCCGGTACGCCGGCTCCGGCCGGTCGCCGTCGTCTACCTGCTGTTCGCCGCCGGGTACATCGCCTACATCACGTTCCTGTCGGCCTACCTGGCTGCCCGGCACGCCCCGGCCACCCGGACGACGTTCGTCTGGGTGATGCTCGGCCTGGCCGTGCTCGCCGCCCCGCTGCTGTGGGAGCGCCCGATCAGGCGGTGGCCGGGCGGCCTGGTTCTCGGCGCGCTGCTGGGTGGGACAGCCGTCGCCGCAGCGCTGGCCCTGCTGACATCGGCCGTCACGGTCGTGATCGTGTCGGCGGTCATGTACGGGCTCACCTTCATGGCCGTCCCGGCGGCCGTCACCGCGCTGGTCCGCGCGACCACCACGCCCGAGCGCCTGACCGGCGCCTTGTCGGCGTTCACCGTGATCTTCGCGGTCGGTCAGATGGCCGGCCCCTGGCTGGCCGGCGCGCTGGCCGACCGCACCACCGCCGCCGCCGTGCTGGGCTGGACCGCCACCCTCTGCGCCGCGGGCGCCGTCCTGGCCGTCGTGGCGATACGTGCGCGACCCCGGGTGGTCAGTGCCTCCGGTACGCCGGCACCGCGAGCACCCGGCGGTTGACGTCTTTTCTCAACCCGGACCGTCGCGTCACGCCAAAGGCCGTGCGCATCGCCGACTCCGGTGAATGCGTAGGGTATCCGGATCGTACGCGCCCGGGTCGGTTTGCGAGTCCCGGCCTTTTCCGCTGGCGACCATAGCGTCTAGGGTGTTGCCTGTCCGACGAGGACTCGGCCGGCGATCCAGCGCGTATGAAGATCGCAACGCTCACCGATGCCCGTCCCATAAGCCAGTCACCGCAAGTTCCCAGCTTCGTCCGGAAAGGCTGCTCCTGATGGCTGAGCCCACGCCAAGCCCCGTTATCGACAGCACGGTCCCGCATTCGGCTCGAATCTGGAATTACTGGTTGGGAGGCAAGGACAACTTCGCCGTGGACCGCGAGGCCGGGGATGCCTATGCCGCGACGTTCCCCGAAATCGTCACCATCGCCAGGGAAGGCCGGAACTTCCTTGTCCGAGCCGTCCGTCACCTGGCTGCCGACGCGGGTATCCGGCAGTTCCTCGACATCGGCACCGGACTGCCGGTCATGCAGAACACCCACGAGGTCGCCCAGCAGGCCGCCCCCGATGCCCGCATCGTGTACGTCGACAACGACCCGCTGGTCCTGACACACGCCCGGGCCCTGCTCACCAACACCACCGATGAGGGCGTCACCGACTACGTCGACGCCGACCTGCACAACCCGGACCAGATCGTCGCCGACGCGAAGAACATCTTGAACTTCGCCAAGCCGATCGCGGTCATGTTCATGGGGGTCCTCGGCCATGTCACCGACCTCGACGAGGCACGTTCCATCGTGGCCCGAGTGATGGATGCCGTTCCCTCCGGCAGCTATCTGGTGCTCTATGACGGCACCGAGAACGAGGCCGCGAGCGAGGCCCTCGACGACTACAAGGACACGGGCGCGGTCCCGTATGTCAACCGAAGCGTCGAGCAGCTCGGGCACCTGTTCGAGGGTTTGGAACTGGTCGAGCCCGGGCTGGTGCCCATCACGCAATGGCGGCCGGGTCCGGACGCCGAGGTGAAGCCGGTGGACGCGTACGGCGCCGTCGCCCGCAAGCCGTAGCGCGACGTGCGCCCGCGGCCTGGACGGGCGCTGCTCCCATCCCGCGTCTCCGCGATCGAGTCACCGACAGGCCCCCGCTCCGCAACCCGCTCGAAGGCCACCGGGCAGCCTTCGAGCGGGCTGTCCCGCGCATGGCGCCGGGCAGTAAGGCGTCCATTCAGGTCGCCGGGAGGCAGGCTTCAGGGGACAACGATCTTTCGGTCGGCTTGGGGGATGCCGGCGTTGTCGAACTTGAACGCCCAGATCTTGACCAGATTCGGGACCAGCTCACCAGTCGGGACGAACTTGTACGTGTACGAGACGCCCTTGTAGTCGATCGTCGACAGGTAGGTGTTGAGCTTCCCCCGCGTGGTGTTGCCCGCCGCGATGCCCTTGAGGAAGATCTCCGTGGCGTCGTAGGTGGTGTCCGAGTAGGTGCCGGCCTCCTGGCCCCATGCCGCCTTGTACTGGTTGGCGAACGTGCTGTCGGCGGCCTCCAGCGGGGAACAAGGGCACAGGGCCACGGTGCCCGCGGCGGCCGCGTTGCCGGCCGCCTCCGACAGGCCCGGGTCATTGAGGGCATCGCCGCCGACCAGCGTCCCCTTCCAGCCCGCCTCGGTCAGCTGCTTGCGGATGAGACCGCCGTTCGCGTAGTAACCGCCGTAGAACAGCACGGTCGCGCCGGAGGAAGTGACCTTGGCTACCAGCGTGGAGAAGTTGGTCTGCCTGCCGTCGCCGTCGGTCTGTTCCGTACCGACCACCAGCGGACCCAGCTTGGACTTCACCAGGCCGGCAAGGTTCGTGCCGTACGGCGACCCGTCGTCGGCCACGAACACCTTCTGCGCCCCCAAGGTGTTCTGGATGTAGCTCGCCGCGGCCGGGCCTTGCGCGGCGTCGTTCGGGATCGCCCGGTGGAACGTGCGCCATCCTTTGGCGGCCAGCGACACGCCGGTCGCACTGGGCGTGATCGTCGGAATACCGGCCTTCTCGAAGATGGGGTCGGCGGTCTCCGACTCGCCGGTGAACAGCGGGCCGACCACGCCGATGATCTTCTTGTCGTCCACCACTTTGCGGGCGACACCGGCGGCGACCGAGGCGTCACCCTGTGAGTCGAACTTGGCCAGCTGGATGCAGTCGGGACCCTTCGCCTCGGCGTACTGGTCGAGGGCCAGCTCGTAGCCCCGCTCGATGTTCAGGCCCAGGCTGGCGGCCGAACCGGTGAGGGCGCCGAAGAACGCGAGCTTGTAGCCACATGGAGTGCCGTCCGCCGCGACCTCGGGACCGTTCGACGAGCACGCCGCGGCACCCGCGATCAGACCCATGGTGACCACCGCTCCGATGGCCCGCAAAACCCGCCTCAAAGTCTGACACCTTCCTTGCGACTCCGTCATTCCGGCCGCGACGCTGTCGGCCCTTCGCCGGGGACAAGGGACCTCGTCGGTACGAGACTCGCGCAGCATCGGGCGCGGCTCGTCGAGGGTGCGCGTCAGGGCGTCGCTACCCGCGACAGCCCTGTCCACCGGCCAGGCCCGCGAGTTTGGTCATGCACTCGTGGTGCTTCGTGCCGGCGGCCTGACGTCCCGGATGACTCCGAGCACCAGGCAGGATGCGCGGCGGAAACCCCGTGGACCCTCTCTTCTCCGCCACGGTCGCAAACGAACTGGTGGTGTCCCGGGTTCAATGGCAGACGTTCCCCGTGACCGGCCTCATAACGCGCACGACGCTGCACCCCACCCGCCACAGCGGCGGGTGGGCTGACCAGTGGGGAGGGGTCAGCGGGTAAGGCCGCGAAGCTTGTCCGGGTTGCCCTGCATGCGTATGCCGGTGATCCGCTCGCCGTCGAAGTCGAAACAGATCGCTCCGGTCGGTCGCCCGTCGACCAGGCCGAGAATGCCGGGTCCGCCGTTGATGTCGGTGATCATCAGGTGTGTGCTCTGCGTCTCGGGCTTGGCGAAGACCGCGAGCAGCCAGCGGGCGACGTTGCCGGCACCTTCCAACGGCCGGCGCGCCGCGGTCACCTTGCCGCCGCCGTCCGACCAGCAGATCACCTCGGGCGCCAGGATCTCCATCATCGCGTTCAGGTCGCCCCCGGCACAGGCTTGGCGGAACCGGTCCACCGCCTCCTGGCGTACCTCCTGGTCGACGTCGAAGCGAGGCCGGCGGGCCGCGACATGCGCCCGCGCCCGGGCCGCGGTCTGGCGCACCGCGACCTCGGATCTGTCGAGAATGGTGGCGATCTCGGCGTGGTTGTAGCCGAAAACGTCGTGGAGCAGGAAGATCGCCCGCTCGACGGGAGTGAGTGACTCCAGGACGACGAGCATCGCCATCGAGATCGACTCGGCCATCTCGGCCTCCTGACCGGCGTCGGGCGCGGTGAGCACCGGCTCGGGCAGCCACGGCCCGACATACGTCTCGCGGCGGGAGCGGGCCGAGGTGAGCTGGTTGAGCGAGAGGTTCGTGACGGTCTTGACCAGGTACGCCCGGGGGTTGGCGATCTCGTCGCCGTCGACGTCGCGGCACCGCAGCCAGGCCTCCTGCAGGATGTCCTCGGCATCGGCGACGCTCCCCGTCATCCGGTACGCGACGTCGAAGAGCAGCCGCCGATGCCGGGCGAAGACCTGGGTATCGATCACGGTTACAGGCTAGAGGCGGGAGAGCGCCTGCGCGCGCAACCCGTCGAGCACAGTCGGGTACACGGGTTGCCACCCGAGCTCACGGCGGGCCTTGTCGCTGGAGACCCGCATGGAGACGCCGAGCATCAGATGCATGTAGGACGCGAACCCCATCGCCCACGCGGGCAGAGTGAACGGCTTCGGCGTGCCGAAGGTCTCGGCGATCGCCCGGATCATCTCCCCGAAGCCCATGTGGTCGTCGACGATGTTGTACGCCTGACCGGGCCGGCCGCGCTCGATCGCCGCGACGACGGCGGCGGCCGCGTCGGCCAGGTGGGTCCACGGCGAGACGCGACCGTGGTCGTTGAACGCCGGCAGCTGCCGCTTGCGCAGCATGTGCACCATCGTGTCGGTGCCCCCCGGCCCGTAGAAGAGGCCGAATCGCAGCGAGATCGCCTCCAGCCCGGACTCCCGGGCCAAACGCTCCTTCTCCCGCATGCCCGCCAGGTGCCGGTTGATGTTCGGGTCTCGCACCGGCGCCGCGAATTCGTCGGCCTCGGTCAGAACCCGGTCGCCGAAGTCGCGATAGCCGTACCCGACGGCGACGTTCTCGCCGATGAAGCGACGTACCCCCACGAGCTTGGCCGCCTCGATCAGGTTCGCGGTCCCGGCGACCCGCAGGTCGTCGGTGCCGAACATGCCCTTGTGCGTCATCGGCGGCTTGCGCAGCGCGGTCGCGGCGTGCACCACGACGTCGGCCTTGGTCCCCTCGAACGCCCGCAGCAGTCCGCCCCGGTCGAGCAGATCGGCGCGGATCTCATTGCCCTCGCCTCGGCCCACCCCCAGCACGGTGTGGCCGGCGCCGGTCAGCGCTGCGCGGATGTGCCGGCCGAAAACACCACTGGCTCCGGCCACGATCACGGTCTGGTTCTTCATCTCCGTCATGCCCATGCAACAAGGCAGCCCGCCGATCCGTGACATCTCCGGATGTGACCCCGGTCACTCCGGCGGCCCGCGTCGCCGGTCCGGCCTTCTCGCCTTCGCAACCGTCGCGGCAGAAGATCCGCTTCGTGCAACAGTTCGTGCCCGTCGAGCGTGTTGGTACGACGGGAGGTGGCAGTGGTCGAGGACTTCGGGTCGTTCGCCCGGGACCGTACGCCCGCGCTGCTGCGCTACGGCTACGTCCTGTCGGGCAATCCCGATGACGCCGCTGATCTGGCGCAGGAAGCGCTGGTCCGGTTGGGCGAGCGGTGGTCGAAGGTCAGCGCGCAGGGCGATCCGGAGGCCTACGTCCGCACCACGATGGCGCGGTTGCACGTCAGTTGGTGGCGGCGGCGCCGGCGGGAGCATCCGGTGCGGGTCCTGCCGGAGCAGAGTTACGTCGACGCCGGCATCGCCGAGGCCGAGGGTGATCTTGGTCTGTGGCATGCGGTGACCGCGCTGCCGCCCCGGCAGCGGGCGGTGCTCATGCTGCGCTACCACGAGCAGCTCAGCGACGAGGAGATCGCCCGGTTGCTGGGAGTTTCCCGGGGGACGGTGCGTAGTCAGGCCGCTCGTGGCCTGGACAAGCTGCGCGACGTCGCCGGGTCGCAGGTCGAGCTACGGGTCAACGGGAGGTAGCCGCGCATGCGCAGGAACCTGGAGGACGATCTGACCCGTACGTTCCGGGCTGCCGGCTTGGCCGCTCCGGACGCTCGGCCGGGTTTCTCGGCGGCGCTGGCCTCCCGCCGGCGCCGACGTGCCCGGGTCAGGACGGCCGGGGTGGCCGGCGCGTTCGCGGCGGTGCTCGCGGTTGCGGCCGGGGTGGCCGTCTTCGGCCCGCCCGTCACCCGGCAGCCGGACCTGGCGCAGCCACTCCATCCAGCGCCGCGGCCGACCGGCTCGTTGCCCACCGTCGACGTATCCGTGGCCAAGCCGTACCGCGACCTGTGGCCGGACGCGCTCGTCGAGCTGCCTCTACGGTTGCCGGACGGGCGGCGGTACTCGGTCGAGGCGGCGTTGGGCGGCGACGCGTACCTCGTGGAGCCCTGGGACAACCGGAAGCGTTTCCTGCCGGTGGTGCTCGACGCCCGGACCGGTGCCCCGCGGGAACTGGGAACGGTTCCGGCCGGCTATACGGCGTACGACGTCGCCGGCACATACCTGACCGAGCATCACATCGTGTGGGTGGTGGCGGCGCGGGAGAAGGGCGGCGCCAGGTACAGCGAGGTGTGGAGCGCGCCCAGGGACGGCGGCGGGGCCGTGCGCCGGGCCAGGTTCGGCCCGGGCGACATGACGGTGTCGGTCGCCGAGGCCAGCGGGATTCTCTACGCCAGTACCGAGCCCTCGGCGGGGCTCGGGGCGGTCTATCGGGTCCCGGATGGCGGCGAACCGCAGAAGGTGGCCGGCAGCGAGGGGTACGCCCTGCGGTACGGGCCGTGGGCGGTGCGACGCTCGGTGAGGACGACGGAATTGAAGCCGGGCGGTGGGCCGGCGGCGCCGGTGGACGCTCCGGAGTTCTGGAACGTGGCCACCGGTGAGCGCCGCGTCCCGCGCCAACTGGACGGGGTCACCCTGATCGACTGCGATCCGCGGGTTTGCGTCGGGCGGGCCGCAGGGAGCCTGGTGAGCTATGGCATCGACGGCAGCCGACCGCTGCGGCTGACCGGCGCGGTGGATCCGGCCGGCACGGACACCTGCAGCTCGTGCCTGCCACGAATCAACGTGTTCTACGACAGCTACGGCCGATTCGTCCAGCTCCGCCTGAGGTCCGGCGTCTACCTGTGGGACCGCAGCACCAACGCTCTCGGTAGACAGCAGGACGGGTCCTCCGCGGACGGCGATGTGATCGACGTGGGACAGCGGGGCGGCAAGCAGCATCTGCTCCTTCTTGGCCGGATCCGCTGAGCTGAGCGCGCAGAACGCCGTCGGCGCATGTCCGGAACGGTGGCGCCGGCGCTGTTGTCATCCGACGGCCACGGCTCGCGCCGCAGGGTGGCGGGGCTGGAGCCGATCCGCGGCCTTGCCGCCCTGTACGTGGTGGTGAGTCATTGCCGTCTGCTGACCTTTCCCGGGTATCCGGCCAACACCGGGCCGGGATGGCACAACTGGCTGCTGCACGGCCGCCTCGCGGTGGTCGTGTTCATCACGCTGTCGGGGTTCTCCCTGGCCATCGCACCGGCCCGGGACGGATGGCACCTGCGCGGCGCGCTGCGGTATGCCCGGCGCCGGGCGTGGCGCATCCTGCCTCCGTACTGGGCGGCCCTGGTCTTCAGCCTTGCGATCGCCGCGACCGTGTCACCCCTGCCGCTCTCCGACCCGCCAAGCATCCGCTCGGTCGTGGTCTATGGCCTGCTGATGCAGGACGTCGTCGTCGCTCCGGTGCCCAACGGCGCTTTCTGGTCCATCGCGGTGGAGGCAGGACTGTACTTCGCGTTCCCCCTGCTCCTGCTGATGCGGCGCCGGGCGGGAGCGGCGCCGACGCTCGCCCTCATCACCGTCCCGGTGGTCGCGGCCGGCCTGCTGCACCCCGGCATGTCCGCAGCGGGCAGATCGACGGGTTTCACCGTCGAATTGGCGCCGCTGTTCACCCTCGGCTTGGTCGCCGCCGGGATCCTCACCGCCGGCGACCGCATCCGCCGTTGGCCGTGGCACTGGCTCGCCGCGCTCGCCGCCACACCCGTGATTCTGCTGATCGGCGTCAAAGGCTCCGTCTGGACGGTGAACCGCTACTACTGGGTCGACCTCGCGATCGGCCCCGCGATAGCCCTGCTGCTGGCCGCCGTGGCCAGCCGGCGATCGTCCGGGCTGATGCGGCTGCTGGACAACAGCCCCTTGCGAGGCCTCGGCCGAATATCCTTCAGCCTCTACCTCATCCACCTTCCCATCGTGTCGATGATCAGCCGCCGGCTTGTGGCGCCCCACGTCCCACCCGGCATGCCGGCCTTCTGGACCACCCTGGTACTCGCGGTGCCGGTCGCCGCCGTGGCGGCCTGGTGCTTCGCGGCCGTCTTCGAAAGACCGTTCCAGCAGCACCGCAGCTGGGCCTCGTTGAAGACAGCCACGTGTGTCCGGTGGGAACGGTGTCGCCGGCCGATCCTCCGTCGACCCCCATGGGCGAGCCACTGAGTGCCGGCTGAGAGCGGCGCACGGCAACCGGACGAGACGCGGCAGAGTTCCGGCCGGCCGGGTGAACCAGACGAGGGCTCGGTCGCTACCCACGTGAGGTGCGGGGTGACGAGATGCCGGCCGGCGACGCCGAGCTGTTGCGGGCGGTTGCCGCAGGAGACGCGGGGGCGCTCGAACAACTTTATGCACGGTATTCGGCTGCGCTGTTCGGCTATCTCCTGCGGCTCGCCGAGGATCGGATGACGGCCGAAGAGATATTGCAGGACACGATGCTGGCGGTCTGGCGGGCGGCTGGCGCCTTCGAGGGGCGGGCGAAAGTGAGCACGTGGCTGTTCGGCGTCGCCCGCCGGCAGGCGCACAACCGGCTCCGTAATCGTGCGGCCCCCGACCCCGGGGAGTTGCCCGATCAGGTCGATCAGAGCGCTGGGCCGGAGGAGCTGGCCATCGCCGCGGCGGGCGGTACCCCGGTGGCCGCGGCAATCGATCGGCTGCCCGAGCATCATCGAGACGTGATCGCGCTCGTCTTCGTCGCCGGGCTGCCGCTCGCCGACGTGGCCGAAGTCCTGGAGATTCCCGTCGGCACCGTGAAGAGCCGGCTCCACCACGCCCGAGCCGCCGTCGCCGCAAGGCTGACCGCCCAGGAGGTGTCGGAATGGAGGACCTGCTGCCCTCGTACGCGGCCGGAACGCTGGGCGACAGGGACCGGAGGCGGGTTCGTGCCCACCTCGCGGGCTGTCCGAGTTGCCGCGCGGAGCTGGCCGCCTGGCAGGTGATCGCCGACGCCGTACAGAACCGGCCGGAAAGCCCCGCCGAGGTGGTGCGAGCCGCGCTGACCCGGAGCGTGCTGGACGGGCCCGTCGAGCGCGACGGCCACCCGATACGGCGACACGCCGGGCTGGTCATCGCCGAGGCGCGACTGATCCGGCTGCCCGTACCGATCGCGTCGGCACTCGTGACGGCGCTCGGCGTGGCACTCATCTCGTTGCAGGCCGGCGCCTCCGGCCTGGCGCTCTCGCTGATCGCGCCGATCGTCGCTGCGGCGGGCATCGCGGGCACGTACCGCTCCGGTGCGGACGAGCTGATCGCCGCCACGCCGACATCGAGCCGGCTGCTGCTGCTCATCCGCCTTGCCCTCGTCTTCGGCTACGATCTGGTGCTCGCGCTCACCGCCTCCGCCACGCTGGCAGTCACCGGAACGGCCGGCACGACGACCCTCGACGCGCTGGTCGGCGCCTGGTTGGGCCCGATGGCGTTGCTGTCCTCGCTGAGCCTGTTGATCGCCGTACGCTGGGGTCCCGACGTCGCCCTTGGCGTGGCGGTCGCGCTGTGGGCGCTGCGCGTGCTCGCCGGCGGCGTGCTCGCCGACGATGAATGGCCCGCCCGGCTGGTCATGCAAGCCTGGTCGACCACCGCCCCCGTCCTGATCACGAGCGCGGCGATCGTCGTCGTCGCGATCGCCGTCCGCAGTGAACCCGGCCGGGGCTGGCACGCTACTCATCCGATGTGAGACCACTGACCCTCTGGCGCTACGAGGCACGCCGCCGGCACTGCCGTGGTGCTGATCGCGACCGGCTGGTGGGGGCGCTGGCCGGCAAACCATGGGCCGTTCGCCGGCCAGCTCACCTGGATCGCCCCGACCCTCGGGCTGAGCGGCCTGGGTTTCGCGGCGAGCGCCCTGTTCCGCAGCCCGGCGGCGGCCGGCGCGCTAGTCACCACGCTCTGGGCGCTTCAGCAGTTCTTCGGCGACGCCACCCAGCAGAACCTGCCGGGCCGCCTGCTGTACCTGTTCGCCACGACGCGGGGTTCGGAACCGGGCGACTGGGCCGCGAACCGACTGACCCTGGTCGGCCTCGGAGCGGCGCTGATCGTGCTCGCGCTCCTCGTGCTGAACCGCAAGGAACGCCTGATCGGCGAGGAGGACGAATGACTGCGTTCGCCGCGAGCCTGCGATACGAGTTCCGCATGCAGGTGCGCAAACGGTCGGTGTGGATCGTGCCGGCGCTGACGCTGGTGCTGTTCGTCCTGATCGGCGGCAGCCTGCTGCGGGACCTGTTCGATCCGGACGAGGTGCCGCCCGAGGCGAAGACCGCCGTGACCGCGCTGGCCGTGCAGATCTACGCCCTGCTGACGATCGGCTTCGGGTGTCTGCTCGCCGACCGGCTGGTCCGTGACGACCGGCTGCGGGTGGCGCCGATCCTGGACGCCACTCCGGCCCGGGAAACAGCCCGGCTGCTGGGCAAATATCTGGGCGCGGGCGGGGCGACAGCCATCCCGATCATCGTCGTCTATCTCGGATTCACGATTGCGTACGCCGTACACAGTCACCACCCGAGCGCGATCGGCTGGGCCGGCGCCGCCGTCGGCTTGGTCTTCCTGCCGGGCCTGTTGTTCGTCGCCGCCTTCGCCCTGGCCGTACCGCTGATCATGCCGGCTCCGCTGTTCCGGGTGCTGTTCGTCGGCTTCTGGCTCTGGGCCAACCTGGTCACGCCGCAGACGATGCCCACCATCGCGAAGACCGTGCTGCACCCGCTCGGCGGCTATCCACTCACCGTGCTGCTCGGCTACCACGGCATCGACGGCCGGGACAGCTGGGCGGGCCCGGTGCCCGGCGCGTCGCTGAACTTCCTGCGCCCGCACCCCACCCCGGCCACCGCGTGGCTGTCCCTCGGCGTGCTGCTCGTGCTGGCTGCCGCCGCCCTTACCGCCGCACACCTGGGGAAACGACATGCGGATTGAGATCTCCGGCCTCACCAAGACGTACAAGGGCGGGGTGCACGCGCTCGACGGCCTCGACCTGGTCGTGCCCACCGGGATGTTCGGACTGCTCGGGGCGAACGGCGCCGGCAAGACCACGCTGATGCGCATCTCGCCGGCGTCATGCTCCCGTCGGGCGGCCACGTCACGGTCGGCGGCCACGACCTCGGCACCGGCGCCGGACGTACGGCGGTCCAGCGCAACCTCGGCTACCTCCCACAACAGCTCGGCCTCTATCCCGATCTGACCGCTCGGCAATTCCTCGACTACGTGGCCTTGCTCAAGGGCATCGACGACCGGAAACTACGGCGCCGGCGGGTGGGCGAACTGCTCGAGGTGGTCGCGCTGACCGAACACGCCGGCCGGCGGCTGCGCGGATTCTCCGGCGGGATGCGGCAGCGGGTCGGAATCGCCCAGGCGCTGCTCGCCGATCCGCAGCTGCTCATCGTCGACGAGCCGACCGCGGGACTTGACCCGGAGGAGCGCATCCGGTTCCGTACACTGCTGTCGCAATTCGCCGGCTCGAGGACCGTGCTGCTGAGTACGCACATCGTCGACGACATCGCGTAGACGTGCCGCGAGGTGGCGGTGCTCCAAAAAGGCCGGCTGATCTTCCGGGGAACGGTCGACGAGCTGACCAGCCGCGCCGAGGGTCAGGTCTGGTCGGTGGTCACCGACGGTCCGGCGCCGGCCGACGGTACGGTCGTGTCCGCGCTTCCGCACGAGCAGGGCATGCGGTACCGAATCGTCGCGCCGACCCCTCCCGGCCCGCAGGCTCGGCCGCTGGAGCCCGGCCTCGAGGACGGCTATCTGGCGGTGACGGCACGATGAGGAGCCGCGGCGCCGGCTCGCGAGGCTCAGCGTCGTCTCATCTCCCGGCGCCACACGGCAGGGGAGTAGCGCGCCGGCGTCAGGGCCCATTCCTCCGGGGCGAACCCGGCGGGCGCGCCGGCCCGGCGCCAGGTGTGCGGCGGATGGCCCGGCGGCAACCACTCCCGGCGCCAGATGCCCAAGGCCGTGCTCAGATCGGACATGGCCGGGGTGAGCCGGTCGTCGAGCGGTGTGCGCAGATGCTCGGCCCACAGCCTCATGCGCAGGTCGCGGACCAGCGGGCCGGTCGTGACGAGGGTGGACGTGATCTCGCTGTCCGTGCCGGCCATGGAGCGGCTGAAGAAGTTGGCCGATCCGATGCTCGCGAACACGTCGTCGACGAGCATCAGCTTGGTGTGGACGGTCAGGTTGTCGACGCGGTACATGACCACGTTGCGACGGGCGCCGGCCGGCAGCCGGGACAGCACGCGTCGCCGCAGGTCGTGGGTGATGACCGGGTGGACGGTGCTGTCGCCGCCGTCCGCCGGATCCCGCCGCCCGGATCCCACCAGGATGATTTTGACGCCGCGGCGGGCCGCGGAGCGCAGCCCCTCGTAGAGCTGGAACCGCGGGTCACCGCCGGGCGCCTCGTGGAAGTACTGGTCCTCGAGGTAGATGTAGCGTTCGGCCGCGCCGATCGCGGCGGTCATCGCCTGGTAGACCTCGTGGATGCCGGCCCGGACGACGTTCGCCCGGCGCATCCGTCTCAGTCCTGGGTGGCGGTAGAGACGCCACGGCCGGTAGGAACGCACCACCTGCACGGCGGTCCCGTCCGCCGGGCGCGCCGGCTGGTCCGGCACTGCCGGCAGATCGCGCGGCGGGTCCGGCGGGTTGAGCACGGTCAGCTCGCCGCTGGGCAGGTGGAAATACTCCGGCAGGTTCTTCGCGATGTACCGCGGGGGCAGGGCGGCGGCGTTCTGCCAGCGGAACGCGAACGTCTCCCGCACTCGCGCGGCCGCCGGGCCGTGCAGCCGCGCGGCCGCGTCGTGCCAGCCCCACCGGTGCGTGCCGAGTCTGAGACGACGGTGCGGCGAGTGGTCGAACCGGCTCGGGGAGAGATCGAGGCCGCCGACGTAGGCGGTGAGGACGCCGTCGTGGCAGAACACCACCAGCTTCTGGTGGTTGGAGCCCAGAAGCGGACCGGACCAGTCGAGCAGGACCCGGTTCTCCAGCGGCGGGGCGGCGACGTCGCGGGTCGACGGTTTCCACGCCCGGATCACCCGCGCGGCGAGGGTGTTGGCCCGGAACGGCCCGATCGGCAGCCACGGCACGCCGCCGGAGAACTCCGCCGCACTGAGCACGATCCGCACGTCGGTGCCGTCGGCGGCCTTCTCCGCCAGCACGTCGGTGAACGGCCGGTAGCCGGCGTCGCCGGCGACGCGCCCGGTGAGGTCGAGCTGGGGGTCGGCCTGGTAGCCGGCGATGTAGACGGCGTCGCCCGGCTTGAGGGCAGCCATGTGCCCGGCCAGCTCGGTGAAGTAGGTGACACCGTCGATGATCGGTTCGAACAGGGAGTTCTCGGTGAAGATGGGGCACGCCTCGGTGGCTGGCGGCAGGTACCGGCCGATCAGATCACTCAACGACGATGCGTGCGGCATGCCGTGATTACATCGGAAGCCGGTCACCCCGTCACGATCGGCCCCATCGGACGCCGGTTCGTCACGCCGGGCCACGCCGGGCGGCGCCGCGACCAGCCCGCATCCGCCTGGAGAAACCCAACTCCTCAAGCCGCAGAAGGCGCGCCGTGACGCCACCGACGAAAGGCCGGCCTCGGAGAAAGCCGGACCCGATCCGCATCCACCGTCGTGGGTGGAGGTGAGATTCGCTACGCCGCCAGTGGCGTGGCCTGACGGGGGCCGGCTGAACCGGCACCGTCTCGGCCCGTTGTGCGGGCTATGGGCATCTCCGGACCAACATCTGCGACCAGCCTCATCCCGCGTCTCCTCGGGGAATTGCGGCTGCCGCACGACCTGCCGGTCGGCGGCACGCCGGTGGGCGGGCTCTCCGGCATCGACCGCGATCGGCGTACCGGCCGCTACCTGATGATCAGCGATGACCAGTCGCAGCGGGCGCCCGCCCGGTTCTACGAGGCCGAGATCGACGTGGACGAGGCCGGGGTGCACGGCGTCCGGTTCACGCGGGTGCAGTACTTTCACCGGCCCGACGCGAAGGTCTATCCGAGCCGGACGCAATGGGCCACCGAGCAGCGCAGGTATGCCCAGGCCGACCGGAACCGGCTCGGCACCGTGGATCCGGAGGACCTCCGCGTGGACCCCCTGACCGGCAATGTCGTCTGGGCGCACGAGGGCCTCGACCTGGTGACGCCCGGCGGCGAGCCGATGATCATCGACCCGGCTCTTCGGGTGTCGGCGCCGGACGGCAGCTTCCTGCGCGACCTGCCCACGCCGGCCGGTCAGCTGATCGGCGACGGCCAAGGACCGCGCGCCAACCGGGCGCTCGAAGGCTTCACGTTCGCCGGCGGCGGCAACCTCATCGCCTCGGTGGTGGAGGGGCCGCTCGAGCAGGACGGGGCGGAGCCGACCCGTACGCACGGGGCCCTGAGCCGCATCACCCTGCAGGACCGTGACGGCACCGTGGTGGCCCAGTACGCGTATCCGATGGATCCGCTGCCCGACGTCACGCCCGAGGGGCCGTACGGCGCATTGACCGGCATCTCGACGATCCTCGCCGTCGATCCGGCCACCTTCACCCGTTTCCTGCTCATCGAGCGGGCGTTCGTCTCCGGTTACGGCCGCCGGATCCGGATCTACGACGCGGACTGCGCGGACGCCACCGACGTCGCAGCCGTCCCGTCGCTGGTGGACGAGCCGGTCCGCCCGGTGCGCAAGACGCTGGTGGCGGACCTGGCGCAGATCGGGGTCGCGGATCCGGACAACTTCGAGGGCATGACCTGGGGCCCGGAGCTGGCCGGCGGCGAACGGACGCTCCTGCTGGTCAGCGACAACGACTTCCGCGCGGAGCTGAGCACCAGGGTCCTCGCGCTGGCGCTCACGGAACGC
Source organism: uncultured Actinoplanes sp. (assembly GCF_934643405.1). Lineage (GTDB taxonomy): Bacteria > Actinomycetota > Actinomycetes > Mycobacteriales > Micromonosporaceae > Actinoplanes. Next base: position 1,218 of record NZ_CAKUCL010000013.1, on the reverse strand, counting down.
TCCGCGAGACGCGCCGCGCCCACCTCCACGCCTTTTGCCGGATCACGGTGAGCACCTCACAGACCGAGTTCCCGTACGCCGTGCACCCCTCCGGAACTTCCACGACCTGATCCGGGCCATGGCGTTTGCCGCGACTGGACGGGCTCGGCCCGCGCCGCGTTGTGGCCGGCCGACGCCGTACAGCGCTCGGGAGCCGTTTCCCGTTACACCTGACGGGGGTGCAGACCGGCTATTTTTGTCGATCTCTTCGCCTGATCGCCGGACCAGCCGGCCTCTACGGATCATGTGACGTCCCCTCGTCGTCATTTCGGAGAATCAACCATGCGGACTTTCGCATCACCGCGCGTCGTGGCCGCCGCAGCGGCCGGCGTCGCCACGTCGTTCGCCTTCGCCGCGGCGGCAGGTGCCTCGCCGGGCTCGATCGCCATCAATCCGGGCAATGTTCCGGCAACGGCGGCGAACTACGAGCACGACTGCGACTCGAAGCTCGGCGGCGGGCCGTATCCCGGCAAGGACGTCTGGGTCTTCAACCTGCCCGGCAACGAAGCCCGTTCGGGGAGCTTCACGTCCATCAGAGCCGTGTTCGACACCGACGGCGACGGCAAGACCGACACCACCGTGGTGGTTGATCCGGGCGCCGCGGACGGTGACGACATCGTCAAGATCGGGCACAGCATGGCGTACGCCGTCACGGCCGCCGGCTGGACGCTGACCGGTGCCGACGCGACCGTCACCGGTGACGCCAAGTTCTTCGTGCTGACCCACACCTGCGCCGCCAAGCCCACCGCGACGCCGTCGGAGGGCACTCCGTCGCAGGGCACGCCGACCGGCGGTGCCCCCACCAAGGGCACGCCCTCCGAGGGCACGCCGGCCGACGGCACGCCGGCCGAGGGCACGCCGGCCACCACGTCGGCCGGTCCCGCCGCGACCGGCGGCAACGGCAGCGGCGGCGCGGCCTCGGGCGGCCCGGCGTCCAGCCTGCCGATCACCGGAGCCAACGCCGGAGTGGCCGCCGTGGTCGGCTTGTCGCTCATCGGCGGTGGCGCGGCCCTCGTGCTGCGGCGCCGGCGCCGGTTCGTCGCCTGACCGCCCGCCCGGCTTCGCGACCGTCAGCCGTAACGCTTCATCACTCGCCCGACGCTGAGGGCAGCCGGACTCCGGCTGCCCTCGGCGTCTCCCATTCACGCCGGGCACTCCCGAACCCGCCGGCGCCGTTTG
>NZ_CAKUCL010000012.1 GCF_934643405.1 uncultured Actinoplanes sp. | reverse complement strand
ACTGAGCGCCTCGTTGCCATCTCATCGTCTGCCGAACCGCGTAACTGAGGATGCATGCTCGACGTTACCCGCAAAGGGGCTGTTCTCCGACCCCCCAAAACGGGCGTGTCAGGGGTCGGCCAGTCTATCGCGACCCGGCCGGCCCCTGACATCCGTGCTCTCAGCTGCCCGAACCGACGGCCTGCAGCGTCTTCTTGCGGCTGGCCAGAACGGTGTCGACCAGGCCGTACTCCTTGGCCTCCTCGGCCGTCATGATCTTGTCACGGTCGATGTCCTTGCGAACCTTCTCGACCGGCTGGCCGGTGTGGCGAGCGATCATCTCCTCCAGCTGCGTGCGCATCCGGAGGATCTCACGCGCCTGGATCTCGATGTCCGAACCCTGACCGTAGCCGCCCTCGGTGGCCGGCTGGTGGATCAGGACGCGGGAGTGCGGCAGGGCCAGGCGCTTGCCCGGCGTGCCACCGGCGAGCAGGACGGCGGCGGCGCTGGCGGCCTGCCCGAGGCAGACCGTCGAGATGTCCGGCCGGACGTACTGCATGGTGTCGTAGATGGCCGTCATGGCCGTGAACGAGCCACCGGGCGAGTTGATGTACATCGTGATGTCGCGGTCCGGGTCGGAGCTCTCCAGCGTCAGCAGCTGGGCCATCACGTCGTTGGCCGACGCGTCGTCCACCTGGACGCCGAGGAAGATGATCCGGTCCTCGAACATCTTGTTGTACGGGTTCGTCTCCTTCATCATCCCGTTCGACGAACGCTCGATGAACGAGGGCAGCACGTAACGGTTGTGCACCGGAGCGAACCCGGGAGGCATGGTCAGGTCGGTCATTTTTCCGCTCCTCAGTTCAGCGTTCCGGCGCCCTCGGGCACCTCGGTGGCTCCGGTGATCACCTTGTCGATGAAGCCATAGTCCTTCGCCTCCTGCGCCGTGAACCAGCGGTCCCGGTCGAAGTCGGCCTCGATCTGCTCCTGCGTCTGACCGGTGTGAAACGCGATCCGCTCCTGGAACATGCGCTTGGTGTAGAGCATCTGCTCGGCCTGGATGGCGATGTCGGCGGCCGTGCCACCCATGCCACCGGACGGCTGGTGCATCATGATGCGGGCGTGCGGCAGCGCGTAGCGCTTGCCGGGGGTGCCGGCGCAGAGCAGGAACTGACCCATCGACGCGGCCATGCCCATCGCGACGGTCGAGACGTCGTTGTCGATGAACTGCATCGTGTCGTAGATCGCCATGCCCGAGTAGACCGAGCCACCCGGCGAGTTGATCCAGAGGTTGATGTCCCGCTCAGGGTCCTCGGCGGAGAGCAGCAACAGCTGCGCGCAGATGCGGTTGGCCGCGGCGTCGGTCACCTCGCTGCCGAGGAAGATGATGCGCTCGCGCAGCAGGCGGTTGTAGACCGAGTCGTCGAGGTTGCCGCTGAGGGTGTCGCCACCGCGCAGCAGGGGGCTGGCAGGGATGTGGAGATCAGTCATGGCAGCCCTTCACAGCTGACTGTGTCGGCCGAGATTCCGGCCGGCAGGTTGTCCGTCGTACGACCAACCTAACCGGTCGAATGCGCATCAGCTTCCCCCTCGGGCAGGTGTTCGCTGACAGCGCACGCGGGCCGAAAGGCGGCCGGAAAGCCGCAGGCCGTCGTCCCACCGGGCGGTGGGACGACGGCCTGCGATCCAGATCACGGGTGGTTGTGCCCGGCGTGCTCGTCCTCGCTCGCGGCCCGCAGGTCGTCGAGCGTGAGGGTGTTGCCGTCGGTGTCCTTCATGGTGACCTGCTCCATCACCGAGGCGAGCGCCTTGCCCCGGCGCACGTCACCGAACACGGCGGCGGCCGCACCCGACTGCACGAGCTGGTCGTAGTACTGCTGCGGCTGCATCTGGGCGCGCTGCGCACGGTGCACGATCTCGTGGCCGAACTCGTCGTCGGAGACCTGCACGTCCTCGGCGTCCGCGATGGTGTCGAGCAGCAGCTGGATCCGGACGCCCTCCTGGGCCGCCTCGGTCAGCTCCTCGTCGATCTGCTCCTCGGTCTTCTCCTCGGAGCTCAGGTAGTCCTGCAGGGTCGCGCCGATCCGCTCCAGCTGGTCGGTCATCGCCTGCTTGCGGCCCTCGACCTCGTCCTTGACGACGCCCTCGGGAGCCGGGATCTCGGCCGCCTCGACGAGCTGCTTGAGCGCCTCGTCCCGGGCCGCGTAGATCTGCTCGACCTTCTTCACCCGGGTGAGCCGCTCGCGCAGGTCGTTGCGCAGCTCCTCGAGGGTGTCGAACTCGCTCGCCAGCTGGGCGAACTCGTCGTCGATCTCGGGCAGCTGCTTGTCCTTGACGCTGCGCACGCTCACCGACACCTCGGCGTCGCGACCGGCGAAGTCGCCGCCGACCAGCTGCGTGGTGAAGGTCTTGTCCTCGCCGGCGCTCATCCCGACCAGCACCTCGTCGAGCCCCGGGAGCAGCTGCTTGCTGCCGACCTCGTGCGAGATGTTGGTGGCCGAGCCGCCCGGCACCTCCTCGCCGTCGACGGTGGCGCGCAGGTCGAGCTGCACGTAGTCACCCTCGGCGGCGGGCCGCTCCACGGTCTTCAGCGTGGCGAAGCGCTCGCGCAGGCCGTTGATCTGCTCGTCGATCTCGTTCTCGCCGATCTCGACCGCCGGCACGGTGACCGAGATGGTCGACAGGTCCGGCACGGTGATCTCGGGCCGCACGTCGACCTCGGCGGTGAACTTCAGCGGCTCGTTGTCGCCGAACTCGGTGATCTCGACCTCGGGGCGGCCCAGCGTCTTCACGTCGTGCTCCTGCACGGCCGCGAGGATCTGCTGCGGGATCGCCTCCTGGACAGCCTCGTTCAGGACCGCGCCACGCCCGACACGCTGGTCGATGACCGCGCTCGGGATCTTGCCGCGACGGAAGCCGGGCACCTGCACCTGGGCGCCGATCTCGCGGTACGCCTTCTGCAGGTTCGGCTTGAGCTCGTCGAACGGCACCTCGATGGCGAGCTTCACCCGAGTCGGGCTCAGAGTCTCGACGGTGCTCTTCACAGGCGTACTCCTTGTTGCTGCCGATAGTTGATGTCAGTCGGGGTGGCGGGATTTGAACCCACGGCCCCTCGCTCCCAAAGCGAGTGCGCTACCAAGCTGCGCCACACCCCGTGGCGACGGCCAGTGTATGCGGTCCGCTTCCGCGCGCGTGCGCTGGAGTCACCTGGTGGGGAATCCGGTTCGCGCGGGCGGGAGATGATTCAGTACGATGTGCGAGCGTCCCTGCTTCAGCAGGGGGTCGCGGGCGTAGCTCAATGGTAGAGCCTCAGTCTTCCAAACTGATTACGCGAGTTCGATTCTCGTCGCCCGCTCCGCGAAGGATCACCCTGTCCGCGGGGAGCGCGGACCCTGTCGCGTCGCCCTGTTTTCTGGGGGCCGAGCCCCCAGACCCCACGGTGCGGGGGTGGGCTCTGTCGGGGCGTGGCGGGGTCTCGTGGGTCCGGCTCTTTGAAAGGCAAGAGCTTGGGGTCGTGGGTGGGTGGGGGGTACGGGCCGCTGCTCACGCCGAGGGCCGTGGCGAGCCGAGCTGGCCGCTGGCGCGTCCATAGCGCTCGGCGCGCCACGGCGACGTGAGTGAGTGGTTGCGGTCAAAACGGGAAAACGCATGATGCTCGCCTTTGCGGCTCCGGGAACCGGTCGGGTCGTTGAACGGGGGGCTGCATCGGGCAGGGGCGGGGCTTCGGGCAGGGCGCGACTCAGGCAGGGCCGGGGCACAGCGCAGGGCCGGGGCACAGCGCAGGGCCGGGGCACAGCGCAGGGCCGCCACCCTGCGCTGTACCGTCTCCACCGACGAAGAGGAAGAACTCCTCCGCCGGGAGAACTGTGGCCCTCTCGGGGGCGGTTCCGGCGGAGCTGGGAGCACTTCCAGATACTTGAAAGTTTCCAGCAAATCCGGACGCCAACGTAGCGCCGACCGTCGATGGCCGTCTATTAGGACTGCCTTAAATCTGACCCGGGAAGCAGTAACTGGTCACTCAGGGCAATCTTTGGCATGGCCCCGCCCTTGAGGAACGATCCGAGCGATGAGACCGCTGCCGCCTCCTGTCGCCGGTCCGGCAGCGTCCGTGCCGTCCGGCACTTCCGACATCCACGGCGAACGCATCCGGCGCGACCCGCCTCCCGCGATACTTCGCGACCGGCGACCCCGCATCCGGCGCGACCAGCATCTGGCGGGACTCGTATCCCGCGCCCCGCATCCCGCGCGACCCGCATCCCGCGAACGACATCCCGCGCGACCCGCGATCCGCGACCCACATCCCGCTGCGACCCGCGATCCGTATCCGGCGCAACCCGCGATCCGCGATCCGCATCTGGCGGTCATCGCGACCCGCATCCGGCGCGACTCGCGAGCGGCCCAACCCGCGAGCAGCCCAACCCACGGCGGCGCGACCCACGGGCGGCCCAACCCACGGGCGGCGCGACTTGGATTCGCGGCAACTCGATGCGGCGCGACTTGGATCCGGCACAGCTCCCGTGCGGCGCCACTCGGGGCCCCTGCGATCTGCGGGCGGCGGGGCTGGGAGCCGGGGCGACTCGCCGCCGCCGGCGCTAACTACTTCCCGGGCGAATCCAGCGGCGCGGACACACATCGCGGGTGACCAGATTCGGCGGGGGTCGCGGCTGCCAGATCGGCGGGGATCGGCGTGTGGCTGACCCACTCTCGTGCGACTGCGGCGGAGCGGCGAACGGGCGGCGAACCGGAAGCTCGGGGTTGACACGTGACCTAATGGTCTCATAACTTTGCGTCATGGAGCATGACGACTTGGTGTTCAAGGCACTCGCGGACCCGAGCCGTCGGTTTCTGCTCGATCTGCTCTTCGCGCGTGACGGCCGCACGCTCACCGAGCTGGAGTCCGAGCTGGAGATGACCCGATTCGGCGTCGCGAAGCACCTCAAGGTGCTGGAGGAGGCCGGTCTTGTCGTCACGCGCCGTTCCGGGCGGGAGAAGCTGCACTTCCTCAACCCCGTGCCGATCCGGCTGATCCACGACCGGTGGATCGACAAATACACCGAGCACCACGTCACGGCGCTCGTCGATCTCAAGAACAAGCTGGAGAGGGAAGAGCCATGAGCACTGATACGACCACCGCCGCCACCGTGCAGGTCTACCGCGTCTGGATCAAGGCGAGCGCGGAGCGGATCTGGGAGGCGATCGTCGACCCCGAGTGGAACAAGCGGTACGGGTACGGCGCGCCGAGCTTCTTCGACCTCAAGCCGGGCGGTTCGTTCCACGCGGAGGCGAACCAGGGCATGAAGGACTACGCCCGGGCCAACGGCTTCGAGGTGCCGGACACCATCGGGGACGGCGAGGTCATCGAGGCGGAACCGCCGCGACGGCTGGTGCAGACCTGGCGGCTGCTGATGGACCCGCGCACCGCCGCCGAGCCGTTCACGACGCTGACCTACGAGATCGAGGAGACGCCGAACCAGCCGGGCGTCTGCAAGCTGACGGTCACCCACGAGCTGACCGGCGCGCCGGCGACCGCGTCGGCGGTGTCCGGCATCGACGAAGCCGGTGCGGGCGGCGGCTGGTCCTGGGTCCTCAGCGACCTCAAGACCCTGCTGGAGACGGGCAGGACGTTCGGCGAGTGAGAAGCGGGCGGCCGGTCCGGCCCGAACGGGGGCTGGGCCGGCCGGCCGGGGACGGTTAGTCTCCGGCCGTGACTGTCCTATGGGGTTCACTCATCGTGATCGGCATCGTGATGGTCGTCGTTGCACTGCTGGGCGGCAAGGACCGCGACGGAAAAGACGATCACCCGATGTAACGGCGGGCGACCGATCGGCGCTGCGCCTCGTCCAGAGCGGACAGACGCCGTTCGACCTGCGGTGGCCGTGGGCGCCGGTTGCGCACCAGCCACGGCAGGCCACGCGCCGCGTCCCAGAAGGCCAGCGCCGAGGTGCGGTCCCGCGGGACGGTCAGCGCCAGGAACAGGGTGCGGCGCAGCGCCGGGCGGGCCGGCCGCCGTAGCCAGGTGAACCACAACGTGTTGCGCAGGCCCTCGCGCCGCCGGCCGGTGGCGTCGCGGGCCGGCGAGGCGTGATGGTGCACCACCACGTCCTCCAGGTAGCAGATCTCCCAGCCGGCGCCGATCAGGTCAGTGGCCAGCAACTCCTCCTCGCCGCCCAGCCGCAGCCGCCGGTCGAAGCCACCGGCCTCGTCGAACGCCTGCCGGCGGACCATCGAGGCGCCGGCCAGGAAGCTGCCCAGCGCGGGACCGGGCAGCCAGTCGGGGCCGATCACCGGCGATTCCCGCAGCTCGTCCACGATCGGGTCGTCAGTGCCGGCCGGCTCGACCACGATGCGGGCGTTGACCAGGCCGAGCCGCGGATGGGAGTCGAGGACGTCGGCGGCGCGGGCCAGCGAACCGGGCTCCCACCAGGTGTCGTCGTCGCAGAACGCTATGTACGGCGTACGCAAATGTCTCACCCCGATGTTGCGGCCGACCGCGCCCAGATTGGCGTCCAGGGCGATCACCTCGACGCTCGGGTGGGCCGCCCGGATCGCATCGGCGGTGCCGTCGGTCGAGCCGTTGTCGACGACCACGACGGGCGGCCGTTCGGGCAGTTCCAGCAGACGCCGGACAGCGCCCAGCGCCTCCTCCCGCCGCTGCCAAGTGATCATGACGATGCCAACCCGGGGTTCGATCATGTGCGCGGTCATTCCCATTCGAGAGATGTCCACGCTTCCCGAACGGACCCGGGAATCCGGCGTCGGGCGGGCGGTGGCGATCGCCCGGGAGCGTACGGCGTGAGCAGCCGGCGACACCGGATCGGCGGGCCGGTCGGCCCGCCGAGATGGCCCCGGCCTACGCCCGCCTCGCCGGCGACGACGTGATGTGCACGACCGCGAAGGCCGGCGGCGAACCGGTCAGCTGAAGACCCAGTTCCAGGCGTCCATCACCCAGCCGGTCATGCGCAGGTGGGCGATGCCGACGCCGGCCAGGAACAGGGCGGTCACCAGGTGCGAGCCGCGGGCGGTGCGCCGCACGCGGCCCAGCTGGCGCTCGATCACCAGGTAGCCGACGACCCGGGCCAGGCAGAAGACGCCGACCGCGACGATCAGGCTGACGATGAAGACGATCGACGGCGTGCCGAGGGAACCGCCCTCGGAGATCGCCCAGATGCCCCAGCAGACGAAGGCGAACAGCACCGCCGCGCTGGTCCACTCGCCGCCGCGGCGCAGCTCGCTCCACCGCCAGCTCATCCCGCGCGCGGCGGGCAGCTCGGCGCCGGGCCAGCCGGTGCCGGTGGGCTCGTGCTCGGCGGTGTGCCGTTCCTGAGCGCGCGGCGCGACCTGGGCACGACCCCGGCTGTACGGCGAATAGGCCGCCGGCGGCTGCCCGCCGAACGGCGCGGCCGGAGCCGGCGCGGACGGCGCGTGCGGAGCCGGCGCGGACGGCGCGTGCGGAGCCGGCGCGGCCGGAGCCGGTGTGGATCGTGCCGTCGGCTCCTCGGCCCACGGGTCCTGCGGCGGCATGTCGAGCGTCCGCTCATACCAATGCGGTTGCTCCGGCATCTTGTCCCCTCCCGGCTTGGTGACCCCGGCCCCGCCATCGAGAGTAGCGAGCCCGCAAATCGTTCGCTGTCACGGCCGGAGTCCGCTACACAGACTTCATGGACCCCTCCGTATCACTGCGCCCGGCGGTCGCCGCCGACCTGGACGCCATCGCCGACCTCATGGGCTTCGTCTTCCACGACACGATGACCGATGAGCTGCGCGCCCTGGAGATCTCGATCACCGAGGTGGAGCGCTCGACGGTCGCCGACGACGAGGGCCGGATCGTGGGCCACGCGACCGCTCAGACCCGCGACCTGAGTGTGCCCGGCGCGGTCGTTCCGGCCGCGCATGTCACCGGCGTCGGAGTGGCGCCGACACACCGCCGCCGCGGCATCCTGACCGCGATGATGCACCGGCAGCTTCGCGAGATCGCCGAGGCGGGTCGTGAGCCGCTCGCGGTCCTCTGGGCCAGCGAAACCAAGATCTACCCGCGGTTCGGGTACGGCGGCGCCGGTCCGCGGCTGCGCTTCGACGTGATGTCGCGGGAGGTCCGGCTGACCCCGCCCGGCCCGCCCGCCGGCCGGTTGCGCCTCGTGCAGCCGATGGAGGCGCTCGACGACCTCAAGCGGGTGCACGAGAGTGTGCGGGCCGAGCGGGTCGGCTGGTCGAGTCGTCCGGACTATGCGTGGAACTACGTGTTCGCGGACGTCGAGTCACGCCGGCGCGGCGCGACCGAGCGGCGGGCTGTGGTGGTCGACGGCGACGACGGCCCGATCGGGTACGCGGTGTGGCGGGTCAAGGAACGCTGGAACGAGCACGGCCCGGACGGCCAGGTCCAGGTGCGGGAGGTCGTCGCGACGGATCCACGGACGTACGCGCAGCTCTGGCAGTTCCTGCTCGGCATCGACCTGACCCGGTGGCTCACGTACGACATGGGCGCGCTCGACGAGCCGCTGCAGTACCTGGTCGACGAGCCCCGACGTCTCGGCATGGCGACCGCGGACGCGCTGTTCGTCCGGATCGTCGATCTGCCGGCCGCCCTGGAGGCCCGGCAGTACACCACGCCGCTGGACGTGGTGATCGAGGTGACGGATCCCCTGATCGGGGCCAACGACGGGCGCTGGCGGCTGTCCGGCGGCCCCGGCAAGGTCACCTGCACCCGCACCGACGACCCGGCCGACTTCGCCTGTTCGATCGCCGAGCTGGGTGCGGCGTACCTGGGCGGGACCTCGCTCGCCGCCCTCGCCGCCGCCGGCCGGATCCGGCAGCTCAGCGACAATCTGCCGTCGGTGGCGTTCGGCTGGCATCGGCAGCCGAACCCGATCGAGGTGTTCTGAGCGGGCGGGCGGCGGTACGGTCGGCGACATGGGTGAGCCCGAACGGCGACGCCGCCGCCTGCGTCCCTCCGCCTCGTCGCCGGCCCCGTCCGCCGTGCCGGCACCCGACGAGGAGGCGGTCGTCCGGCCGCCACGGCCCGCGCCGGCCCGCCGCCCGACTTCCGGGGCCGGGGGCGGCGGTACCGAGGACCGCGAGGCCGAGCGGGGCCTGCGCGGCCTGGTCGGCTCCGGATCGTCGCAGGTCAGCGTGGGTGCGGCGCTGCGCGCCCGGGATGCCGCCCGCCCCACCGACGAGGACCTGGCCGACGCCGACCGGAACCTGACGATCGTCCGCCGCAACTGGCAACCGAGAGAAGACCTCCCGAAGCGGGTCAACTAACTCGCGGGCAGCTCCGGGAGCTCGCGCGTGCGCTCGTACTCGGCCAGCTGGGCGATCCGGCGGGCGTGCCGTTCGTTGCCGGAGAACGGCGTGGCCAGGAACGCCTCGACGAACGACGTGGCCTCGTCCAGGGTGTGCTCGCGGGCGCCGATGGCGATCACGTTCGCGTCGTTGTGCTGCCGGGCGAGCTGGGCGATCTCGACCCGCCAGGCCAGCGCGGCGCGCACCCCGGCGATCTTGTTGGCGGCGATCTGCTCGCCGTTGCCGGAGCCGCCGATGACGATGCCGAGCGAGCCCTCGTCGGCCACCACGCGGGCGCCGGTGTGCAGGCAGAACGCCGGGTAGTCGTCCTCCGGGTCGTACACGTGCGGTCCCACGTCGACGACGTCGTGCCCCTGCTTGATCAGGTGGTTGACGAGGTGCATCTTCAGCTCGAAGCCGGCGTGGTCGGAACCAAGGTAGACGCGCATGTCCAAAGTCTGTCAGAAGGTCAAACTCGCGCGCAGGACAGACGCCACTTGATCGGTCGCGGCGCGGGCGGCGTCGATCACAGCGAGCTTGCGGGCGAAGCCGTGATTCACCCCCATGTAGCGCGTGTGCACCACCGGGACGCCCGCGGCGATCAACGCGTCGGCGTAGTCGGCGCCCTCGTCGCGCAGCGCGTCGTACTCCGCGGTGATCACCAGTGTGGGCGGCATCCCGGCCAGGTCCGCGGCGAGCGGCGCCACGTCCGGGCCGAGGCGCGCCCGGGGATCCGGCACGAAGGTCTCCCAGGCCAGCTTCGCCGAGGCGCGATCCAGCCCGTACGCACCCACCTTGTCGAACGACTCGGAAGCCGTCAGCGGATCGATCATCGGGTAGATCAGTACCTGGTGGTCGAGCGGCGTCGCGGCATCCCGCTGGCGGCGCGCCACCACCGTGGCCAGCTGCCCGCCCGCGCTGTCCCCGCCGATCGCCAGCCGGGTCGCGTCGACGCCCAGCCCGGCCGCCTCCTTGCGGACGTACGCCAGCACGGTCTCCGCGTCTTCCAGAGCGGCCGGGAAGACATGCTCGGGGGCCAGCCGGTATCCCACCGAGAGCACCGCGCAGCCGGACCGGTCGGCGATGCGCCGGCAGACCCGGTCGACGGTCTCGATGCTCCCGTACGCCCACCCGCCGCCGTGCAGATAGACGAAGACCGGAGCGTCCGTACGGCTCGCGTAGAGCCGGCACGGCACACCATCCGCGTCCACGTCGACCACGACCGGCAACGGGATCGCCGGACCGCACTCGGCGTCGACCGCGTCCTCCATCGCCCGGCGGATGAAGAGCAGCTGCTGATAGGGGTCCGTCACCTCGGCCGGCACCCGCGCCCGGAGGGCGGCCGCCGCGGTGACCTGCGGGTTCAGCATCAGCCGAGCTGGGCCAGGACCAGCCCGCCGCGGGCCTTCGGGGTGAACCAGGTGCTCTTGCGCGGCAGCCTGTGCCGCTCGAGGTTCACCGTCACGAAGTCGTCGACGGTCACCGGCGCGATCAGCACGGCCAGGTCGGAGCGGCCCGCGTCGACCTCGCCGCGCAGCCACTCGGCCGGGTAGTCGCCGCCGATGTAGGAGATCCGCTTGTCGCCCGGGTCCAGGCCCAGGGCGTCGCGCAGCAGCACCCGCTCGACCAGCGCGTGGTCCAGGTTGTCCACCCGGTCCAGCTGCGGGTCGACGGGCAGGCCCAGCGTGAAGGTGCGGCCCGCGGCGTACACCTCGATGGTGCCCTTGGCCGGGATGCGCGCCGGGCGCGGCACCTCGGTGACCGTCGCGCCGGCCGCGCGCAACCGGGCCAGGAAGTCCTCGATCGGCATCGGCAGCTCGCTGACCAGACGGTTGTACGGCTGGATGGCGACCGACGCGGGCGTGGTCACCACGGCGAGGAAGCGCGGGAGCCCACCGGTCTGCGCGGCCAGGCTGCGGTGGTTCCCGTCGGCCACGACCAGCTCGCCGCCGCCGGCCAGCGCGGTCAGCTCGTCCTGCAGCGGGCCCGGCCCGACCACCCACAGCGCGTGGGTGCGGCCGGTCTGGTCCACGTCGGTCGCCTCCGGCTCGCCGGCCGCCTCGGTCGCCGCGGCGAGCGCGGCGTGCAGCTCGTCGCCCTTGCCGGTCTGGAGCAGCAGCACCGGCGACAGCAGCGTCCCGAGCGCGTCGGCCAGCGCCACTCGCTCGCGCACCTTGGCGATGAACACGTCCTCGTTGCGGATCACCAGGCCCGGTTCGTCGGCGCTGGTGGAGATCTGGTCGGTGTCGACCATGCTCCAGAGTCCGTACGCCGCGGGTTCTCCCGGCGCCGTGATGCGGTACAACACCACGACCTGTTCGGCCGGGCGGTAACCGCCCTCGGCCCGCTCGAACGCCAGGCGGGCCACCGCGTCGGGCAGCGCCTCGGTGAACGACTTGCCGACCGAGTCCGGCGCCAGGTGCGGCATCTCGACGGCCAGGGCGCTGTGCGGGTTGTCCGCGATGATCGCGGTGATCTCGGCGTCGTCGGCGAACTCGTCGTAATTCTGAGCGCCGGTTCCGCCCGTGGTGATCCAGGCACGGCTGATCGGATGCACGACCGTCATGTGGCGCAACTTACCGGGCCGCGCGCCGGTGCTTCGCGACGGGCATGTTCCCGCGTGACCGGGCTAACTGTGCTTTTCGCCACGTGCCCACCGGGCGCTCCACCGGGGCCGCCGAGACCGTGATCGGGGGCGCGACCATCACGGCGAGCTCGGGCGGCAGGTCGGTCCACGTGCCGCGGTGGACGGCGATCGTGGACGATGCGACCGCCTCGTGATCGGCCATGGTCCGCCTCCGTGTTGATGAGGTGTATCTCACCCTGTGCAACGATCGACCCTCGCCCGGGGGGCGGGTCCGGCGGCAATCCGCGGCCGGGTCTCCGCCAAACCCGGCCGGGTGCGCCGCGCCGGGCGCCCGACGCCTACCCTGGGCAGGGAAATGCTCGTGCGCTCAGAGGAGAGTGACTGTGGCCGGAGTTCGTAACCTGACCCAGGTGGAGGCTGCCGAGCGGGCCCGCCTGCTCGAGGTCACCGGATACGACATCACCCTCGATCTGACCGACGGGCATGGAAATCCGGGGGACGGCACCTTCCGCTCCACCACGGTGGTCACCTTCACCAGCCGCGAGCCGGGCGCCGAGACCTTCATCGAGACCGCGGCGCAGACGGTGCGCACGGCGACGCTCAACGGCCGGCCGATCGACCTGACCGGCTTCACCGCCGAGAAGGGCCTGACCCTGACCGGGCTGGAGGCGGAGAACACGCTGATCGTCGATGCGGACTTCGCGTACTCGGCGAGCGGGCAGGGGCTGCAGCGCAGCCTGGACCCGGTGGACAAGGAGATCTACCTCTACAGCCAGTTCGAGACGGCCGACGCGCAGCGGGTGTACGCCTGCTTCGACCAGCCCGACCTCAAGAGCGTCTTCACCTGGCACGCGACCGTGCCGGCGCACTGGAAGGTCATCTCGAACATGCCGGTCGAGCGCGAGGAGCCGGCCGGCGCGGGCGCGAAGACGGTGCACTTCCAGACGTCGCCGCGGATGAGCTCGTACATCACCGCGCTCTGCGCCGGGCCGTACCACGAGGTGCGCGACGAGCACGACGGCATCTCGCTGGGCGCGTTCTGCCGGGCGTCGATGGCCCGGTACATGGACACCGACGACCTGTTCCTGATCACCAAGCAGGGCTTCGACTTCTTCCACGGGCAGTTCGGCGTGCGGTACCCGCTGCCCAAGTACGACCAGCTGTGGGTGCCCGACTTCAACGCCGGCGCGATGGAGAACTTCGGCTGCGTCACCCACGCCGAGTCGCACTACATCTTCCGGTCGCAGGTCACCGACTTCGAGTACGAGCAGCGCGCGAACACGATCCTGCACGAGCTCGCCCACATGTGGTTCGGCGACCTGGTCACCATGCGCTGGTGGAACGACCTGTGGCTGAACGAGTCGTTCGCCGAGTGGGCCAGCCACTGGTGCAACGCCGAGGCGACCCGCTTCACCGACGCCTGGACGACGTTCCTGTCCGTGCGCAAGAGCTGGGGTTACCGCCAGGACCAGTTGTCCTCGACCCACCCCGTCTACACCGAGATGCCCGACCTCGAGGCCGTGGAGGTCAACTTCGACGGCATCACGTACGCCAAGGGCGCCAGCGTCATCAAGCAGCTGGTGGCCTACGTGGGTCTCGACTCGTTCGTCACCGGCCTGCGGGCTTACTTCCAGCGGCACGCGTGGGGCAACGCCACCTTCGACGACCTGCTCACCGAGCTGGAGACCGCGTCCGGCCGGGAGCTGCGCAAGTTCGCCGCCCAGTGGCTGGAGACGGCCCAGGTCAACACGCTGCGCCCGGTCATCGAGATCGCGGACGACGGCACGTACGCGAGCGTCGTGGTGCAGCAGGAGGCCCCTGCGGCGTACCCGACGCTGCGCACCCACCGCATCGGCGTCGGCCTCTACGACCTCGAGGGCGACCGGCTGGTCCGCCGCGACCTGCTCGAGCTGGACGTGACCGGCGAGCGCACCGACATCGCGGCGCTGGCCGGCGTGAAGGCGGCCGACGTGCTGCTGCTCAACGACGACGACCTGTCGTACACGAAGCTGCGGCTGGACCCGGCCTCGATGGCCGTCGTGGTCCGGCACATCGGCGGGCTCGACTCGTCGCTGGCCCGGGCGCTGGTCTGGAACGCCGCGTGGGACATGCTGCGCGACGCCGAGCTGGCCGCCCGCGACTACGTGACGCTGGTCTGCTCGGGGCTGCCCGCGGAGACCGACATCAACCTCACCACCTGGACCGCGCGGCAGGCGGCGACGGCGATCGCGCAGTACGCGGACCCGGCCTGGCAGGCCACCGGCTGGTCGATGCTGGCCGAGCTGGCCCGCACCCAGCTGGCCGCGGCGGCGCCGGGCAGCGGCTGGCAGCTGAGCTGGGCGCGCTCGTTCATCAGCTCGGCGCGCACCGAGGCCGAGCTGGCGGTGCTGCGGGGCTGGCTGGCCGGCGAGGGTGTGCCGGAGGGCCTCACCGTCGACACCGAGCTGCGCTGGCAGCTGCTCCAGGCGCTGGCGTCGCTGGGCGCGGCCGACCGGGACGAGATCGAGAACGAGCTCAACGCCGACCGCACGGCCAGCGGCGAGCGGGAGGCGGCGATCGCGCGGGCGCTGATCCCGACCGCGGAGAACAAAGCCGCGGTGTGGGCCGAGCTGACCGGCACCAGCGACCTGCCGAACTGGCTGAACCGCTCGCTGCTCACCGGCTTCCAGAGCGCCAAGCAGGTCGAGCTGACCAAGCCGTACGCGGAGAAGTTCTTCGAGGTGGTCGCGGACGTCTGGGCCCGTTCGGACAGCGAGCCGGCCCAGGAGTTCGTGATGCTGGGTTACCCGGTCTACCAGATCAGCGAGGACACGGTGGCGCTCACCGACGCGTGGCTGGCCCGTGACGGGCACCCGGCGTCGCTGCGCCGCCTGGTCAACGAGGGCCGCGACGGCATCCTGCGGGCGCTGAAGGCCCGCGCCAAGGACCTCGCGGCTGAGTAATGGCCTCGCTCCGCTCGGCGTGATTTCGCCCCTTCAGGTGGAAGTCAGAGCCAAGCCGCGGGAGCGATCCGGATCGGATAGGGGGCGTCGAGCTTGACCGGCTCGGCGCCCTCGATGCTGTGCGCCGGGCGGTAGTGCGCGCCGGACAGCTCATAGGTGGCGCGGCCGCAGCACGGTCACGTCCGGCACCAGGTTGCTCTCGCCCAGGTCGACACCGAGCCGGTCGCACACCCACCAGCCGGGCGGCGCGGCGGAGCGCAGCGTGGTCACCACCGAGCGGACCACCGACTCGTGCGACTCCGGCGGCATGGGCGCGACGTGCAGGCAGCCGTCGACGATCTCGTACCGGTGGCCGTCCTGCGGGAAGTCGTGGAGGTCGGGCTCGGTCCAGGCGCCCTGCGGCGCGGTCCAGCGCGCCGGAGCGCTCGAGGCCGGACTCGTCGTCACCAACCGGACCACCTCCACCCTCATCTCACCGAGGGCTGCAAGCCTACTCACACAGGGTGATCTCCGCCGGACTTGGCCGACACGAAGAAGCCCCCGTCCCGATGGCCGGGACGAGGGCTCCGGAAGAACGTCAGTGCCGACCGGCGTGGCTGGCCAGCTGGTCGATGCCGGTGAGCACGCCGCCGGCCAGGTCGCCGCCCGCGAAGGACGCCGCCATGGACAGGCCGGCGAGCTTGGCGTCGCGGTCCGAGATGCGCTTGCGCGCCTCGTTGCCGGTGACGATCTCCAGCTTGCGCTGGTTCGGCGAGATGGCGATCAGTACGGCCCGGTCCGCGCTCTCGATCTGCTTCTGCAGCTTCACGGCGAACTCGCGCGTCGGCGTCTCGAGCTCGCCGATGTAGACGCTGAACGTCAGGCCGGTCTGCTGGTCGGCGACGCGCAGCGCCTCGTCGAGACGCAGCAGCTGCCGGGTCGTGAAGGGACCGTCGGTCACCGGGTTGGGGTCGTGCAGGATCGAATCCCCGCCCGGGTGGTCCAGCTCGGTCATCGGCTGCTCGTGCTCCGACGAGGCGGCCGTCTGACCCAGATCACCAGCTGTCACTTGCGCCTCCTGTCGGGCCGGGCTGGACACGGTGGCCGGCGGCGTCCTCCAGGAACGGCGCCTCGAGCTCCGGACGACCCTGGCGCCCGGTGAGCGCCGGCGCCGAGCGGTGAACCTGCTCCGGCGTGGCCAGGAACCAGATCGGCTGGAAGTCGTACGGCCGGCCGGGCCGGTAACGGTGGCCGCGCCGGGTGCGGTCGCTGCCCGCGAAGACGAGAGCGGCCACCAGCAAGATCACCCCCAGCGGGATGACCAGGAAGACCAGAACGGTGCTTGAAATCGACAACCTCAACGCCCCCAGGCGCCAGTTTTCCCAGTTGATCCGAACAACTGTCACGGTAGCGGAGACCAGGGCGCGCCGGACCGTCGGGTCATCTCTTACCCACCAGTCCCGCCATCGGGATCTACGCGGAACCGGGCGCGGGGTGCGAAAATCACCCACACGCGCCGTTCGTGGCCCCGGTGCCCGCGAACGGCTGGAGGGGGGATCCATGCGCCTGTCCGTCCCGGCCGCGCTGGCGGCGCTCGTGCTCGGCCTACCGATCCTGTTCCTGGACGCCTCGGCCGCCCACGCCGCGGCCGTCTTCGTCGAGACCAATCCCAGCACCGTGCGCGCGGGCGACCAGGTCGCACTGCGCGCCAGCTGCGACGACAACCTGAAGTCCGCGACCGTCAGCTCCTCGTTGTTCGGCACGGTCACGGTCGAACCGCAGTACGGCTTCCTCACCGCCACCGCGCGTGTGCCGTCCGGCACCCGCCCCGGTGACTACCAGGTCGATCTGCGCTGCCCGGACGGCAAGACGGCGTCGACCAAGCTGCACGTGCTGGCGAAGGTCGAACCGACTCGCGGGCCGGCCACCGGCGGGGGCGGCACCGCCGGAGGCCGCGAGGCCCCCCTGCTGATCGGCGCCGGGCTGGTCGTGCTCGCCGCCGGGGCCGCGCTCGGCGTGGTCTCCCTGCGTCGACGGCGCTTCGGCTGAGGCCGCGGGTGGCCGCCGAGAAACCGCGGTCGGTGACCGGGCCGCGGATGCCGGAGTCGGTGCTGCGCAAACGGCCGGCCGAGATCGTCGCGCCGCCACCCGGGACGATCACCGGGCCGCTGCCCGCTCCCCCCTCGGTGCAGGGCCGGCACCCGTTCCGGGGCACGCCGGGGCCGCTGCCGAAGACGCCGCCGCGGCCGGTCCGGGGCAAGCGGCCGGTGCCGATCGGGCTGATCGCGCTGGCCCTGGTGTTCCTGGGCCTGTTCGTGGTGGCCATGGGGCTGGGCGCGGCGACCGGCTTCAGCGTGTCCGACGTGTTCGCGGCCCCGCCGGCCGCCGAGGCGCCACCGAAGGCCTTCCCGGTGCTGGAGCCGAGCCGGCCGCAGACGCTCAGCATCCCGGCGATCAACGTGCGGGCGCCGATCCTGGACGTCGGGCTCGCGTCGGACGGATCGGTGGGGGTGCCGCCGCTGGGCCGGCACAACGAGGCCGGCTGGTTCTCCGGCGGTCCGACCCCGGGCCAGTTCGGGCCCGCTCTGATCGTCGGGCACGCCGACACCCGTACCGGACCCTCGGTCTTTCATGATCTTTCGAGGATGAAGGCCGGGCAGCGGATCGAGGTGCGGCGGGCGGACCGGTCGGTGGCGGTCTTCGAGGTGAACTCGGTCGAGCGCTTCAACAAGGGCAGACTGCCCATCCACCGGGTGTACGGGGATTTCAGCCGCCCGTCGTTGCGCCTGATGACCTGCGGTGGCCGCTGGCTGGGCGGTGACGAAGGTTACTCCGACAACGTGGTGGTCTTCGCCTCACTGGTGTCCACCAGGAAGGCCTGAGAAAAGATCAGGCCGCCTCGGCATCTACTGCCGGGGCGGCCGGGAGGTCAAGCCAGTCTGCCCAACGAGGGTCGGGCGTGCGGTGTCCGAGGACCCGCCACGCGACCCCGCGTGGTGCCGCCGGTATGGCGTGCAACCGCCATCCGAGCTCGGCCGGCGTCTTGTCGCCCTTGCTGTGGTTGCACTTGGCGCAGGCGGCCACGACGTTCTCCCAGGCGTGCAGGCCACCGCGGCTGCGCGGGAACACGTGGTCGATCGTCTCGGCCGAGCCCCGGCAGTACGCGCAGCGGCCGCCGTCCCGGGCGAAGATCGCGCGACGGGAGAGGCCCACATGCGTACGGTAGGGAACCTTCACGTAGCGGGTGAGGCGCACGACCGAGGGAACCGGCAGGATCTGATGCGCACTGTGCAGGATGCCGTCGCCGTCGGTGACGCACTCCGCCTTGGCGGTCAGAACGAGGATGGTCGCTCGACGCACCGATACGACGCACAGCGGCTCGTAGGTGGCGTTCAGAACCAACGCGGATGAGCCCACTGTGGGTCGTATGTCAGGCATCGCGATCACCCTCCGGGTGTAGGTGCTTGGTAAGCGCTCCCGCTGCGTAGTTGTCCCTGGGGCCTCGGCGACGAGGCTCGTGCGCCAATAGTCCCTGATGGATGGCGGAATTGCGAGCCTTATCTGTGGCCCGAAGGTAAACGTCTGAGGTCACTGGGCTGTGTGACGGCTGAAAGGGCGCGGAGCTTCGCCCGGTACGGTGGCTACCCGTGTTCCTCCTCGCTACCCCCACCCCCGGCCCGACCCAGACTCCGGACGTCTTCACGACCCCTGTCTGCGAGAGCGACGCCTTCTGCAACCGCATCCTCGACGTGACCGGCAACGAGTGGCTGGCCACCAGCGGTTACTGGATCATCGTGAAGCCGCTCCGGATCATCGCGATCATCCTGATCGCCATGCTCATCCGCTGGGCGCTGCACCGGGCGATCCGCCGGCTGACCACGAGCACCACCCGGGCCTCGATGCCCGCGCTGCTCAAGCCGCTGAAGGAGAAGGCGGCCGCCACCGCCGAAGAGGGCCAGTTCATCCCGGAACGCCGGCGGCAGCGGGCCGAGGCGATCGGCTCGGTGCTGCGCAGTTTCGTCACCGCCGCCGTCTTCACGATGGGCGCGCTGCTGGTCTTCGGCGAGCTCGGCTTCAACCTCGGCCCGCTGCTGGCCAGCGCCGGGATCGTCGGCGTGGCGCTGGGTTTCGGCGCGCAGAGCCTGGTCAAGGATCTGATCGCCGGCCTGTTCATGCTGCTGGAGGACCAGTACGGCGTCGGCGACACGGTCGACCTGGGCGAGGCGACCGGCGTGGTCGAGACGGTGGGCCTGCGCATCACCACGGTCCGCGACGGCCGGGGCGTGCTCTGGTACATCCGCAACGGTGAGATCGTCCGGGTCGGCAACAAGAGCCAGGGCTGGGCCATGGTGGTGATCGACATCCCGATCGGCTTCGTCAGCTCCGAGCATGCGGTGGCGGTGCTGCGCCAGGCGGCCGAGGCCGTGGCCGAGGACCCGGAGCACAAGAACGAGTTCCTGGAGCCGCCGGACGTGGTCGGGGTCGAGCAGCTGACCGTGGACGGCGCGACGATCCGCACGATCGCCAAGACGACCGCCGACGGTCAGCTGGCCGTGCAGCGCGAGTTGCGTCGCGCGCTGACCGAGGCGCTGGACACCTCCGGACTCTCCGAACGCATCGCCGCCTCTCGATTGCTTCCGCGCTCCGCGGTGCCCCCGGCGTACCCCCTGGCGGCGGAGAACGACGAGGCCAGGGGTGGTGCCACCTGATCGGATTCAGGCGTACGGGTGATCTTGAGGGTCGGCCGTTCGGCCGACAAACCGGCCGTACGCCCTAGCGTCGACTCGGACGATCGGGCAGAATCCCGCTTGAGCATCTGCACATGCGGCATCAAGTTCCCGTCGGGGGCAGACCGATCGGGGATGCCCCCGGCCGACGCCGCGACCCGGCGCGCGCCGAGATCGATGGAGGACTTGGTGTCCAAACACGCCGCCGCCGAGGTGACGGAGAGCGATCAGCCTGTAACGTTCCGAGATGTCTTTGCCGTGCGCGAATACCGGGCGATGTACTTCTCACTGCTCGTCAACTGGGTCGGCGACTATCTCTCCCGGGCCGCCATCACGGTTCTGGTCTATCAGCAGAGCAAGTCGGTCCTGCTGTCCGCGGCCGCCTTCGCGATCAGTTTCCTGCCCTGGGTGGTCGGCGGCCCCCTGCTCTCCGCACTGGCGGATCGCTTCCCCTACCGGACGGTCCTGATCAACACGGATCTGGCCCGGATGATCCTGATCGGGCTGTTGCTGGTCCCGCACCTGCCGGTGCAGATCATGCTGATGCTGATCTTCGTCTCCAGCCTCGGCGCGCCACCCACCCAGGCGGCCCGCTCGGCCCTGCTGCCGCTGGTCGTCGACCGCCGCCGGCTGCCCACCGCGATCGCGCTGAACGCCACCACCGGGCAGGCCGCCCAGGTCGTCGGCTATGTGGCCGGCGCCGGCCTCGCCGCCGCGATCAGCCCGCAGGTCGCGCTGGGCATCGACGCCTTCACCTTCGGCCTGTCCGCGCTGCTGATCACGCTGGGCGTGCGGCACCGGCCGGCCGCGCAGACGAACACCGAACGGCACCTGCTGCGCGAGTCCGGCGAGGGGTTCCGGCTGGTCTTCGGCACCGACACGCTGCGGGCGATCGCGATCATGGCGTTCGTGCTGACCATGTTCGCGGTGGTGCCCGAGGGCCTGGCCGCCGCCTGGGCCGCCGACAGCTCGGCCGATCCGGCCGCGCGCGGCCTCAACCAGGGTCTGATCATGGCGGCCGGCCCGATCGGTTACGTGGTCGGCGGCATCCTGGTCAGCCGGCTGTTCACCACGGCGAGCCGGGACCGGCTGATCCGCCCGCTCGCGGTGCTCTCGGCGCTCGCGCTGGTGCCTGCGCTGGCCGGTCCGCCGGCGCCGATCGTCGCCATCCTGGTGGCCGTGGCCGGCATGGCCCAGGGCGGGCTGATGCCGACGCTGAACAGCAAGTTCGTGCTGATCCTGCCGCACGGGTTCCGCGCCCGGGCGTTCGGCGTGATGCAGAGCGGGCTGCAGCTCAGCCAGTTCGGCGCGGTGGTCGTCACCGGTGTGCTGGCCGACATCTTCCGCCTGCCGCTGGTGGTGGGACTGTGGAGCCTCGGCGGGGTGGCGGCGATGGCGTACCTGTCGGCGCGCTGGCCGCACCCGTCGGTCTTCACCGCCGCGACCGACCGGGCCGAAGGCGTCCAGCCCCGGTCCACCTACACGCCGCGGCACACCGTGACGACGAGTGTCACACCCGAGCACACCTGACCGTGCCGGACGACCGCCGAACGCGGCTGGCAGGATGGACGGGTGACCGCACCCGTCCCCGAAGAGGTCAGTTTCTTCGACGCCATCGGCGGCGAACCCACGTTCCGGCGCCTCGTCGACCGGTTCTACCAGGGTGTCGCGGAGGACCCGCTGCTCCGGCCGATGTATCCGGAAGAGGACCTGGGCCCGGCGGCCGACCGGCTGACACTGTTCCTCATGCAGTACTGGGGTGGCCCGAACACGTATTCGTCGACCCGTGGCCATCCGCGGCTGCGCATGCGGCACGCGCCCTTCCGGGTCGACCTGGCGGCGCGCGACGCCTGGCTCAAGCACATGCGCGACGCCGTGGACTCGCTGGAACTGCCGGAGCCCCAGCACACGGCCCTGTGGGACTACCTGGAGCGCGCCGCGTACTTCATGGTCAACGCTGAGTAACTGGCGTCGCTTCGCTCCGCGGCGATTGCCGCCGGTGGGTGCGGCGGCAATCGCGAGGTGATCGTTTCCGGGGGTGCCGGTTCTTCGTTGAGCGGGTGACATAGTCCCGCTTACCAGGAGCCACTGCATGCGTCGCCGCCTGCTCGCCGCCGTCACGCTCGTCGCCGCTGCCGTGGCGTGCGCGCATCCGGCCGCGGCCGATCTCGCCCAGTCCTCGGTGGTCTCCACCGACCCGGTCGACTACACGCCGCACGTGCTGGACGGCACGGTGTGGACCATGGCCGTGGTGGGTGACACGGTCGTCGTGGGCGGCGCGTTCACCAAGGTCGCCGACAACACCCGCAAGCACACGTACGCCCGCAAGAACATCTTCGCCTTCGGCCTGACCGACGGGGCGATCCGCACCTTCGCTCCGGAAGTGGACGGCGCGGTCTACTCGCTGGCGCCCGGCGCGGACGGCACGGTGTACGCCGGCGGGGCGTTCAAGACGGTGAACGGGACGGCGCAGCGGGGTCTGACCCGGCTCGCCCTCGGCAACGGCCAGCGCGTCTCGTCGTTCACCGCCAAGATCAATTGGGGTGACGTACGGTCGTTGGCGAACCGTGGCGGCCGGCTGTACGCGGGCGGAACGTTCTCGGCGGTCAACGGCGTCAACCGGGCCGCCCTGGTCCGGATGAACGCGGAGTCCGGCGCCGTGGACACCGGCTTCGACGCCCGGCTGACCGCGCCCGGCCTGACCCGCACCCGGGTCGAGCACTTCGACATCTCCCCCGACGGCCGCCGCCTGGTCGCCGTGGGCGCGCTGCTGAGGTCCGGCGGGTACGACCGCACGCAGATCGCCATGTTCGACGTGGCCGGCTCGTCCGCGGTCCTGCTGAACTGGTACACCGACGCGTACAAGCCGCAGTGCATGAAGGGCTTCGACACGTACCTGCGGCAGGTGAAGTTCTCGCCCGACGGCTCGTACTTCGTGGTCGCCGCGACCGGACGGGCCTCCGCGCCGGACCGGCTCTGCGACTCGGCGGCGCGCTTCGAGACCGGCGGCAACGGCCGCCACAACCCGACCTGGGTGCAGCGGACCGGCGGCGATTCCCTGTACGCCGTGGCAGTCACCGGAACGGCGGTCTACCTGGGCGGGCACCAGCGCTACTTCGACAACCCGTACGGCACGGACGCGAAGGGCCCCGGCCCCGGCGCGGTGCCGCGTCCCGGCATCGGCGCGGTGAGCCCGGTCAACGGACGCGCGCTCTCCTGGAACCCGACCCGCTCGCGGGGCGTGGGCGTGCGCTGTTTCGTCGTCCTGCCGCACGGCCTGCTGGTCGGCTCGGACACCGACCAGCTCGGCAAGGAGTACCACGGCCGCGTCGGCATGTTCCCGGTGGACTGATCGAGCAGGCGATCACCGGGGAGCGAAGCGACGCCATGTCACAGCAGAGCGCCCTCGTCGTGGAGCCAATCGACGAAGGAAGTCGCCACGGCGGCGCCGCAGTCGAGGAGTTCCGCGACGAGGGCGTCGTGCGCTCCGGAGGCCAGGGGCACCTGCAGTTCGGCGTAGATGGGCAGCTGGCCGCGCTCGGTGGGGTCACCCACGTACGCCTTGCAGAAGCGCCGGGTGTGGTTCCACTCGTTGACCACCCGGTAGGCCCGGTCGGCCCAGTCCGGGGGCACGGTCGCGTGCGGGCGGGCGCGCATCACCAGGATCTCGTCGTCCGGGCCTTCGAGGGTGAACAGCACGGCGTGCCGCTCCCACATGGCCAGCAGGCTGCCCCCGCCGTCGGCGAGGAACCGGATGTCGAGCAGGTCGAGCGCCTTGCCGATGCGGGCCAGGGTGACCGGGACGACCGGCTCGGTCTCCTCGGTCCTGGCCGGGTCGACCGGTGTCGCCGACCGGACCGGCTCGCGTTGGGACGGAACGCCGACGCGGACGCTGCCGCGCACCGGTGACTCGTCGTCGGTGCCCGGCGCGCTCCCCGCGGCCGAACCCGGACGCCATGACCACCACGGCATCTTCTGCACCTCACTCCCCAGCAGACCGCGCTCGCCGGACGTAGCGAGTGGATCCGAGGGCCGACGGTACCCGTACAGCTCGCGGAGGTCATCCCCCCAACGGGAGGGCGGGACCGCTCGGACGACCAGCCATCACCCGTTCGGGTGACCACCTATAGGCATAACGGTCAATTTCTGGACAGTCTGTAGCCACGCCACTCCATATGGTGCCGAAAGTCCCACCCATCGACCCGCAACACGGACACGGGTGTCGGGGACGTCGGCGCCCTCGGGGCCGAGGAAGCCCATCCGGGAGACGGCCTGGATCAATCTCTGGGAGACTTCGACGGGCCCGGGAGTGACCACCAGAGCCACGTGATCGAGAAGCGCGTCGCGTACGGCGCGCTGCCCGACCGCCCGGCCGGACAGTCCGCCCGCGGTCACCTCGCGCAGGGTGCCGGCGGCCGCGGCGGCCAGCCTGCCGATCTCGGCGCTGGCAATCGACTCGACCGTCTCGGCGGTCTTCGGCGGCAGCGGCCAGCGCCATTGGGCGTCGCGGCGTTCCGGCAGGCTCTCGCCGCCCTTGGCGAGCACGCCGAGCAGCTGCTGGGCGGAGACCGTGGCGTCGTCCGGCCCGCGGCCCGCCACCTCGCGAGTCACCAGAACGTCCCAGGGAAGTCGCGCCCACAACGCCGTACGGGAGCCGGAAGCTCTCAGACGCACCGGCGCGCCCGGGTCGAGGCGGGTCAGCCGGGCGAGGAACGCTCCAGCGTCGGCGACTCCGGTGAGACCGTGACCGCTCATGCGACGTACGGCTTCAGGAACTCGCGCTCCGCCTCGGACAGCCGGCGCGGATGGCCCTGGGTCAGGTTGTACGGCACGCAGACCGACTTCGCGCGGCTGGCCAGTACGCCGTCGTCGAACAGCTCGTACGAGACGGTGAACGCCGCGGCCCGCATCTGCGAGACCCACATCTCGACGCGGACGGGCTCGCCGTAGTTGACCGGGCGCAGGTAGTCGATCTCGTGGCGGGCGATCACGATGCCCTCCTCGAACGAGCCCAGCCCGTGCTCCCGCGCGCCGATGAAGAACATGGCAACGCGCGCCTCCTCGTACAGGGTGAGGAAGCGCGCGTTGTTGACGTGCCCGTACGCGTCCATGTCGGACCAGCGCACGGGCACGTCGTAGATGTAACGGTCACCCATCAGTCACGGGTGAGCTTGCGGTAGGTGACCCGATGCGGCCGGGCCGCGTCCGCTCCGAGACGGTCGATCTTGTTCTTCTCGTACGCCTCGAAGTTGCCCTCGAACCAGAACCACTTGTCCGGCTCCTCGTCGGTGCCCTCCCACGCGAGCATGTGGGTGGCCACCCGGTCGAGGAACATCCGGTCGTGGGAGATCACGACGGCGCAGCCGGGGAATTCGAGCAGGGCGTTCTCCAGGCTGGAGAGCGTCTCGACGTCGAGGTCGTTGGTCGGCTCGTCGAGCAGGATCACGTTGCCGCCGATCTTCAGCGTCATCGCGAGGTTCAGCCGGTTGCGCTCACCACCGGAGAGCACCTTGACCGGCTTCTGCTGGTCCGGGCCCTTGAAGCCGAACGCGGCCACGTACGCCCGCGACGGCATCTCGACCTTGCCGACCATCAGGTGGTCGAGACCGTCGGAGACGACCTCCCACACGGTCTTGTCGCCCTCGAGGCCGGACCGGTTCTGGTCGACGTACGAGAGGCTGACCGTGTCGCCGATGCGCACGCTGCCCTCGTCCGGCTTCTCCAGCCCGACGATGGTCTTGAACAGCGTGGTCTTGCCGACGCCGTTCGGGCCGATGATGCCGACGATGCCGTTGCGCGGCAGCGAGAACGACAGGTGGTTGATCAGCGTCCGCCCGTCGAAGCCCTTGACCAGGTCGTTGACCTCGATGACGGTGTTGCCCAGACGCGGGCCCGGCGGGATCTGGATCTCCTCGAAGTCCAGCTTGCGGGTCTTCTCCGCCTCGCTGGCCATCTCCTCGTACCGGTCGAGACGGGCCCGGCTCTTGGTCTGGCGCGCCTTGGCGTTGGACCGCACCCACTCGAGCTCCTCGGTGAGGCGCTTCTTGAGCTTGGCGTCCTTGCGGCCCTCGACGGCGAGGCGCTGGGCCTTCTTGTCGAGGTACGTCGAGTAGTTCCCCTCGTACGGGTAGGCCCGGCCACGGTCCAGCTCGAGGATCCAGTTGGCGACGTTGTCCAGGAAGTACCGGTCGTGGGTGATGGCGATGACGGTGCCGGCGTACTTGGCCAGGTGCTGCTCCAGCCAGTGCACGCTCTCGGCGTCCAGGTGGTTGGTGGGCTCGTCGAGCAGCAGCAGGTCGGGCGCCTGCAGCAGCAGCTTGCACAGCGCGACCCGGCGGCGCTCGCCACCGGAGAGCTGGGTGACGTCGGCGTCCGGCGGCGGGCACCGCAGCGCGTCCATCGCCAGTTCGAGCTGCGAGTCGATGTCCCACGCGTCGGCGTGGTCGAGCTCCTCCTGGAGCTTGCCCATCTCCTCCATCAGCTCGTCGGAGTAGTCGGTGGCCATCTGCTCGGCGATCTTGTTGAACCGCTCCAGCTTGGCCTTGGTCTCGGCGACCGCCTCCTCGATGTTGCCGAGGACGGTCTTGGCGTCGTTGAGCGGCGGCTCCTGCGCCAGCATGCCGACCGTGAAGCCGGGCATGAGACGCGCCTCGCCGTTGCTCGGCGTGTCGAGTCCCGCCATGATCTTGAGAAGGCTGGACTTACCCGCGCCGTTCGGGCCGACCACACCGATCTTGGCGCCCGGCAGGAAGTTCAGCGTCACGTTGTCGAGCACGACCTTGTCGCCGTGCGCCTTGCGCGCCTTCTCCAGGACGTAGATGTACTGGGCCACGGTGTGCCCTACCTCCGCGATTGTTGTTTGTCGGCCTTCAGTCCGCTCAAAGGTGGCGGGTGATTGCAGAATGCAAGGGGCAATCTTTCCAGGTTGCCTCCCGGCCTCTGAAGACAACCCCTCACCGGCCGGTCGTGTTCCCGGTCGTCACCGGGCCGAGACGACCTCGTGGCGCTCGCGTCTGCCCGTGGCGAACCGCAGTTCCAGGCGCTCACGGTCGATCAGGATGATGTTGCCCTTGGGGTCGGTGACCTCGTAGTCGTCGGTGTCGCGCCGCTCCACGTCCGGCAGGAACAGCCCGTTGCGGTGCTGCACGAGCGTCGTCTGCGGCCCGCCGGTCTTGCCCTGGTAATAGAGCCGGCCCGCGGGGTCCTGGCAGATCCACACCACCGTCCCGTTGTCGGTCTCGATCTTGAGCGTCTGGCGCAGGTCGTCGGGGAGGCCGAGCTCGATCGCGGTCTCCCGGGTCTCCGCCGGGCACAGCGGACCCTCGGGCGCCGGCGCCGTCGGCTGGGTGGCCAGGGCCGGCTGACTCTGCCGGGCCGCCGCGGCCTCGGCCGCCTTGTCCTCGTCGCGTCGCCGCTCCCCCAGCACGAAACCACCGGTCAGGCCCATGATGGTGAGGAAAACGGTGGCGATGACCACAGGAAAGAAGATCGGCCGTCGATGCGGGGAATGATCCTCGGACGGTGTCACCGGCACAGGATGGCACCCGGCCGCCAACCAGTCCATCGCGGCCGTGACAACCTGAGCGCCCCGCGTGCTGCTACGCAAAGTAGGCTCACATGTGGGAACAGAAACGACCCGGAGGTGCACTCAGCGTGGCCGAACGAAGTTCCTTCGTCGTAGTCGCCAACCGTCTGCCCGTCGACGAGGTCACCACCGCCGACGGGGAGCGTCAGTGGCGCACGAGCCCCGGCGGCCTGGTGACAGCGCTGCACCCGGTGCTCACCGAGCATGGCGGCACCTGGATCGGCTGGGCCGGCGGCACCGGCGAGGCGCCCGAGCCGTTCGAGCTGGAGGGCATCCGGATCCACCCGGTGCCGCTGAGCTCGGAGGAGCTGGAGCGCTACTACGAGGGCCAGTCGAACGCCACGATCTGGCCGCTCTACCACGACGCCGTCGAGACGCCGGTCTACAAGCGGCGCTGGCGTGACTCGTACCGCCTGGTCAACCAGCGGTTCGCGCAGGCCGCGGCCGAGGTCGCCGACGACGGCGCGACCGTCTGGGTGCAGGACTACCAGTTGCAGCTGGTTCCGGCCATGCTGCGCGAGCTGCGCCCCGACCTCAAGATCGGGTTCTTCCTGCACATCCCGTTCCCGCCGATCGAGCTGTTCATGCAGATGCCGTTCCGCGCCGAGGTGCTGCGCGGCCTGCTCGGCGCCGACCTGGTCGGCTTCCAGCAGCGGCTGGCGGCGCAGAACTTCGTCCGGCTGGCCCGGCACCTGCTCGGCCTGCGGTACGAGGGGCAGTCGATCCAGGTGGACGGCCGCAAGGTCCGGGCCGGCGCGTTCCCGATCAGCATCGACACCCGCGAGATGGAACGGCTGGCCGCCGACCCGAAGGTGCAGGCCCGCGCCAAGGAGATCCGCGCCGAGCTGGGCGATCCGCAGACGATCGTGCTCGGTGTCGACCGGCTCGACTACACCAAGGGCATCGAGCTGCGCCTCAAGGCGTTCCGCGAGCTGCTCTCCGACGGCAAGCTCAAGGTCGGCGACGCGGTGATGGTGCAGGTGGCCACGCCCAGCCGCGAGCGCGTCGAGCACTACCAGGCGCTGCGCGTGAAGGTCGAGCGCGAGGTCGGGCGGATCAACGGCGAGTTCGGCCGGGTGGGCGTCCCCGCGGTGCACTACCTCCACCAGTCCTACAGCAAGCAGGAGCTGGCGGCGCTGTACGTGGCGGCCGACGTCATGATGGTGACCCCGCTGCGCGACGGGATGAACCTGGTCGCGAAGGAGTACGTGGCGTGCCGCGCGGACACCGGCGGGGCGCTGGTGCTCAGCGAGTTCGCGGGCGCGGCCACCGAGCTGCGCCAGGCGTTCCTGTGCAACCCGCACGACCCGGACGGGGTGAAGGAGGCCCTGATGCGGGCGGTCGCCGCCGAGCCGGCCGAGCTCAAGCGGCGGATGCGGGTGATGCAGCGTCATCTGCGCACGCACGACGTGGCCGAGTGGGCGCGCACGTTCCTCGACGAGCTGGCCTCGGCGGCCGGCGGGCGCGAGCTCGAGGGACCTCAGTCCACGTAGAGGCAGAACGGGTGGCCGGCCGGGTCGAGGTAGACCCGGACGTGCTCCTGCGGCTGGAACTCCGCCTTGGTGGCGCCGGCGCGCTCGGCGTGCGCGCAGGCCTCGTCCAGGTCGTCGACCCGGATGTCCAGGTGGACGCTCATCTGCGGCGCGCCCGGCTGGGCCGGCCACACCGGGCGCGCGTACAACTTCTCGGTCTGGAACGACAGGCCGGCGCCGCCGCCGGGAGCCGCGAGGTGCACCCAGTCCGGTTCGTCCTGGGTGGCACTCCAGCCGAGCAGGCGACGATAGAAGGCGGCCAGCTCCCGCGCGTCCGGCGCGTCCAGCACGATTCCCGTCAGCATCATCTGCGGCCGTCCATCCATGAGATCGACGTACCCGGCCGGTGACCGACCTATGCCGCTACGTGCACGACCTCGCCGACGACCACGACGGCCGGCGGGCGGATGCCGGCGGCGGCCACGTCCGCGGCGATCGTGCCGAGGGTGCCGCGCAGCGAGCGCTGGTGTGACGTCGAGCCTTCCTGCACGACCGCGGCCGGGGTGTCCGGCGCGCGGCCCTCGGCGATCAGCCGGTCCGCGATGGCGGCGAGGTTCTTCAGCCCCATCAGCACGACCAGGGTGCCGCGCATCCGGGCCAGCGCCGGCCAGTCCACCAGCGAGGCCGGGCTGTCCGGGCGGACGTGACCGGAGACCACGGTGAACTCGTGCGCCACCCCGCGGTGGGTGACCGGGATGCCGGCCAGCGCGGGCGCCGCGATCGAGCTGGTCACGCCGGGTACCACCAGCACCGGGACGCCGGCCTCGGCGCAGGCGATGGCCTCCTCGCCGCCGCGGCCGAAGACGAACGGGTCGCCGCCCTTGAGCCGGACCACGAACTTGCCCTCCAGCGCCCGTCCGACCAGGATCCGGTTGATCTCCTCCTGGGCGGCGGCCGGACCGTACGGGATCTTGGCCGCGTCCACGAACTCGACCTCGGGCCGCAGGTCGCCCAGCAGCATGCCGGGCACCAGCCGGTCGGCCACCACCACGTCGGCCGCGGCGAGCAGCCGGCGTCCCTTCACCGTGATCAACTCGGGGTCGCCCGGGCCGGCGCCGACCAGGGCGACGCCCTTGTACTCGGGCGAGGCCGGGGGCGCGGCCTCCAGCGCCTGGGCGATCAGGTCCCGTACGGCCATCGCGCGCCGCCGGTCGCCGCCGTCGGTGACCGCGACCGTGACCTGGTCCTGCCGGGTCACCGCCGGTGTCCAGGCGGTGGCCGCCTCCCGGTCGTCGGCGCGCACGCAGAACACGCGATGCTGCTCCGCGACCTCGCTGACCAGCGCGGCCGCTTCCGGATCGTCCACCGCCACCTGTACCAGCCAGGCACCCTCGACGTCGGCCGGCTCGAACCGGCGCTCGTTCCAGACGGCCCGGCCCGCGTCCACGATGCCGCGCAGGGCCGGGGTCAGCTCCGGCGAGACGATCTCGACCCGGGCGCCGGCCGCGAGCAGCGCCGGCACCCGCCGGGTGGCGACCGCGCCGCCGCCCACGACCAGCACCCGGCGGCCGGCCAGCTTCAGCGCGAGCGGGTAGAGGGTCACTGTCCGTCCTTCTCGGTGACGCCCGCCGAGTCGAAGGTCGCGACCTCGTGCAGGACACGGACCGCGGCGGTCACGACGGGCAGGGCGAGCGCCGCGCCGCTGCCCTCGCCGAGGCGCATGCCCAGGTCGAGCAGGGGTTCGAGGCTCAGGTGGGCGAGCGCGACCGCGGCGCCGGGCTCCGCCGACCGGTGCCCGGCGACCATCGCGTCCACCGCGGCGGGCGCGAACGCGGCGGCGGCGAGCGCGGCCGAGCCGGCGATCACCCCGTCCACGATGACCGGGGTCCGCCTCGCGGCGGCGCCGAGGAGGAAGCCGGTCAGCGCCGCGTGCTCCAGGCCGCCGACCTTGGCGAGCACGTCGAGCGGGTCGGCCGGGTCGGGCGCGTGCCGGTCCAGCGCGGCGGCGACCATGTCGATCTTGTGGGCCAGCGTGGCGTCGTCGATGCCGGTCCCGCGGCCGGTGACCTCGGCCGCCGGCCGGCCGGTGAAAACCGCGATCAGCGCCGCGGCCGGAGTCGTGTTGGCGATGCCCATGTCGCCGGTGAGCAGGCATCGCGCGCCGGAGTCGACGAGCTGACCGGCGACCCGGATACCCAGTTCGACGGCGGCGCGGGCCTCGTCGCGGGTCAGCGCCGGCTCGGCGGTCATGTCGCGGGTGCCGCGCCGGATGTTGGCCTCCAGCAGGGTCGGGCCGGTCGGCGGCGGGACGGCCACGCCGGCGTCGACCACCATGACGTCCGCGCCGGCCTGCCGCGCGAAGGCGTTGACCACCGCGCCGCCGGCCACGAAGTTGGCCACCATCTGCGCGGTGACCTCCTGCGGCCACGGGCTCACCCCCTGCGCGTGTACGCCGTGGTCCCCGGCGAAGACCACGACGGTGGCCGGTTCGGGCAGCGGCGGCGGGCAGACCCCGGCCAGACCGGCCAGCCGCACCGACAGCTCCTCCAGCGCGCCGAGGGATCCGGCCGGCTTGGTCAGCCGCGCCTGCAACTCGCGGGCCGCCCCGATGGCGTGCTCGTCGGCGGGGCGGATGGCGGCGACGGTCTGCTCCAGGGTCACGAACGCTCCTTCAGCACGGCGATCAGGGTGTCGGCGAAAGCATCGGTGGTGGCAGTGTCGCGCACGGCAATCCGCAGCCAATCAGGGCCCAGGCCGGGAAAAGTGTCGCCGCGGCGCACGGCATAACCGCGTTCCCGCAGGTCACGCCGGACTTCGTCGGCGGACTCCAGCCGTACGGAGACAAACGCGCTCGCCGGGGAACCGGCGACCGTGAGGTTCGGCACGGGGGCGAGGCGGTCCAGCAGGTGGGAGCGCTCGGCGGCGAGGCGGGCCGCGATCTCGCGCTCGGCGGCGATCGCGGTGGGTGAGGCGCAGGCGATGGCCGCGGCGAGCGCGGGAGTCGAGACGGCCCAGAGCGGCTGGGCGGTGGCCAGGCGGGCCACGAGATCGGCGGGGGCGAGCACGTACCCGATCCGGAGGCCGGCCAGGCCCCAGGTCTTGGTGAGGCTGCGCAGGACGACCAGGCCGGGGAGATCGCTGCCGGCCAGGGACTCGGGCTCGCCGTCGACGCCCTCGCGGTAGGTCGTGTCGGAGAAGGCCTCGTCCACCACCAGGACCCGGCCGGGGCGGGCGAGTTTGGCGATCTCGGCTCTCGGGTGCAGGACCGAGGTGGGGTTGGTGGGGTTGCCGATGAAGATCAGGTCGGCGTCGGCGGGGACGTCCTCCGCGTCGAGGCGGAAGCCTGTGTCCTCGCGGAGGAGGACGCGGTGGACCTGGTGGCCCGCGTTCCGCAGGGCGGCTTCGGGCTCGGTGAACTGGGGGTGGATCACGACGGGTTTCCGTGCGTCGCGGAATGCCCGGGCGATCAGGACGAAGGCTTCTGCCGCGCCCGCGGTGAGCAGGACTTCGTCGTCGTCGCGTCCATGCCTCCGCGCGACCGCCCGCCGCGCAGCCGACTTATCCGGATATCTGCGGAGGTCGTGGATCGACGCCTGGAGAGGCTCCGCCAGCCAGGACGGCATGGGCTCGTGGCGCACGTTGACCGCCAGGTCGATCAGCCCGTCGCCCACCTCGCTGTCGCCGTGATGGGCGAGGTCCACACCGCCGCCGCCCACCTCGCTGTCGCCGTGATGGGTGAGGTCCACACCGCCGCCGCCCACCTCGCTGTCGCCGTGGTGGGCGAGGTCGATCGTCATGGCTCCAAGGATGCCGGACGGTATTCCCGGTCTTACTTCGGCTGTTCCGTCCGGACATGAGGGTTTTTGTCATACCTTCGACGTGTGGCAGCCGGAAAAGTCGCACCCCTCGTCCGCGCCGGGCTGATCGCGGGTCTCGTGATCGCCGGACTCGCGTATCCCTTGGCAGCGCTGGCCGGTTTCGGCGTGAAGGCCGGGACCGAGGCACTGGAGGGCATGCCGGAGGCACTCACCGAGGTGCCGAACGCGCAGACGACGTACGTGTACGCCAAGGACGGGCACACGTTGCTGACGGCGTTCTACGAGGAGAACCGCCGGCCCACGAAGATCTCCGAGATGTCGCCGTACATCACCCAGGCGATCGTGGCCTCCGAGGACACCCGCTTCTACGAGCACAACGGCGTGGACGCGAAGGGTGTCGCGCGGGCGTTCGTCGCGAACCAGAAGGCCGGCGGCGTCTCGCAGGGCGCTTCGACGCTGACCATGCAGTACGTACGGATGGCGTTGCGCGACGGTGCGAGGACGCCGAAGGAGGCGCTGGAAGCCACCGAGCAGACGACCCAGCGGAAACTGCGCGAGATGCGGCTCGCCATGGAGCTCGAGAAGCGGATCAGCAAGCAGGAGATCCTGGAGCGCTACCTGAACTCGGCGTATTTCGGCCATCGTGCGTACGGGATCTATGCCGCCTCTCAGGTTTTCTTCTCGAAGACGCCGAAGAGCCTCGACCTGAACGAGGCCGCGCTGCTGGCGGGGCTGGTCAAGGCGCCGTCCGCCTTCGACCCGGCGACGCAGGACCAGGACGCGGCGATCGGCCGGCGCAACTACGTGATCGACCAGATGCAGAAGATCGGCGCGATCACGCCCGCCCAGGCGGCGAGCGCAAAGCGGGCGAAGATCAAGCTGAGGCTGAGCTCGCCGCCGAACGACTGTGTGTCGATCGCCGACGAGCACAACGACTGGGGATTCTTCTGCGACTACTTCAAGTCGTGGTGGAAGGAGCAGCCGGCCTTCGGCGCCAACCCGCAGGAGCGCGAGGAGACGCTGCGCCGTGGCGGCTACCGCGTGGTCACCTCGATCGATCCGAGGATCCAGGCGTCGGCGATGAAGCACGTGCTCGACAAGGAGCGCAAGCGTTCCCGCTTCGCCCACGGCGAGGTGGTGATCGAGCCGAACACCGGCCACATCCTGAGCATGGCGGTCAACCGCAGGTACTCGCTCGACCAGGAGGGAAACGGCAAGCACAGCAAGCACTCGGAGCTGCGCGGCAACTACCCGAACACGGTCAACCCGCTGCTCGGCGGCGGCACGATGGCCGGCTACCAGGCCGGATCCACCTTCAAGATCTTCACGATGCTGGCCGCGCTCGACGACGGCATGCCGCTGAGCACGTCCTTCTACAGTCCCGAGCGTTTCGTGTCGAAGTACATCACCGCGCCGGGCCCGGCCACGTGTGGCGTGCACTGGTGCCCGAAGAACTCGACCAAGGCGATGACCGGCCGCCAGACCATGTGGAGCGGCTTCGGCAAGTCGGTGAACACCTATTTCGTGCAACTCGAGCAGAAGGTGGGCGCGGACAAGGCCATCAAGATGGCCGAGAGGCTGGGCCTGAGGTGGCGTACGGACGTGGACCGCAAGCTGGCGACGCCGGAGCACGCCTCGGGCTGGGGCGCGTTCACCCTCGGGGTCAGCGACGCGACGCCGATCGAGATGGCCAACGTCTTCGCCACGCTCGCCGCCGAGGGCAACTATTGCGAACCGCTGCCGGTGCACGCGATCAAGAACCGGGACGGCACCGAGGCGACGTACAAGGGCAAGGCGGTCGCGGCTCCGCGCTGCCACCGGGTGGTCTCGGCGGACGTGGCCCGGGCGGCGACGGACGCGGCCCGCTGCGTCACCGGCTACGGCTCGGCGCGAGGCTCGTGCGGCGACTGGGGCACTTCCGAGATGGTGTACGCGACACTGAAGCGCCCGGTGGCGGGAAAGAGCGGCACCACGGACAGCAACAAGACCGCGTGGTTCTGCGGTTTCACCCCCCAGCTGGCGGCCGCCGCTTTCGTGGCCGACCCGGACAACCCCGAGCATTACGTGGGCTCGAGCCGCTCGACCATCTCGAAGTACACGGTCGCCGAAACGTTGAAGGACGCCCTGAAGGGCAAGCCGAAGCAGAAGTTCACCCCACCGTCGAAGGCGGTGGCGTGGGGCGAGAAGCACAAGAAGCACGACAAGGACGACAAGAAAGACAAGGACAAGGACCGCGACTGACGGCCGCCGCGTCCCTCAGCACCCCGCGCGCTTACCTCCTGCGTCGCGCCGCCCGGGCAGCGCACCTCGCGCTCCCCGACGGCCTCGCGCCGCCTCACTCACCGCCCGCCCTACCGCACCTCGCGCTCCCCGACGGCCTCGCGCCGCCTGACTCACCGCCCGCCCTGCCGCACCTCGCGCTCCCCCGCACGGCGGCCCGCCCGGCCCCCGCGACAACCAGACAATCAAGCAGCCCGAGCATTGCGCCGAGGCGGCCTCCACCCCGGATCCCGCCCGGCCAGCGCCACCGCCTTGTCGAGCAACGACGCCTCACTGTCGGTGGGAACCACCGGCCCGAACAACCCCGGCGTTCCCTCGGCCGGCCCGTTCGACAGGAACTCGACCAGGACCTGGAGCGTGCGCGGATCGGCCGCGTACTCCTGGCCGGTCGCCTTCGCCAGGTCCCAGCTGTGCATGATCAGCTCGTTCATCGCGACCGCGCCCATCGCCGGCGCCGGCATGGTCACGCCGCCGGCCTGAGCCGTCCCGGTCCACGCGGCCGGGTCTTTCCAGGCGGTTGCCAGCTCCTCCAGGAGGACCGGCAACCGGCTGCGCCAATGCGGGGACAAATGCCCCGACGACGGCTGCGGCGGCGGGCCGTCGGTGCCGGGCCCATCGGTACGCTTGCGCGCGGCCTGGGCGAACGCATAGGACAGCCCGATCAGATGATCGAGCAGGGCCGCCACGCTCCAGTCGGGACAGGGCGTCGGCATGGTCAGTTCGTCGTCGGCGACGCCCAGCAGCAACGCTCGTAGCTCACGAACCGGCGGGTCGAAGTCCAGCGGCACACGATCGGCCACGGTCATCCTCCTTCGGATCGTCGTCGTTAGGCCCACGTTACGGGTGGGGTACGACACTTTCGCGTTTCGCGGAGGGCGTTTTCGCGGCTGGCCGCTCTTCGGGCCGCCCGGTCAGCGAGTCACGGGGCGGTCATGTCGACCGTGTCGGTCAGACTGACCGGCGGCGGTCCCTCGGGAGCCGGGGCGGGCGAGGCGGGCATCGCCTGCGCCGGGGACAGCTGCTGGGCCGGCTGG
The DNA here is from genome assembly GCF_934643405.1 of uncultured Actinoplanes sp. Taxonomy (GTDB): domain Bacteria; phylum Actinomycetota; class Actinomycetes; order Mycobacteriales; family Micromonosporaceae; genus Actinoplanes. The sequence continues at coordinate 21,302 of NZ_CAKUCL010000012.1, read as the reverse complement.
TTCACCACCACGGGGAGCTGGTCGGTCGCCGGCGACTGCGAATAGGGCGCCGGCATGCCCGGCTGGTGCCCCGCGGTCGGCATGGCCTGCGACTGCCCGTGCCCGGCGGTAGGCATCGGCTGTTGCGGGTGTCCCGCGGTCGGCATCACCTGCTGTTGCGCGTGCCCTGCGGTCGGCATGGCCTGCGGCTGCGCGTACCCGGCGGCCGACATCGGCTGATGTGGCGCGTTCCCCACGCTGGGGGCCTGCTGGTGCGCATGCCCGGCGGCCGGCATGGCCTGCTGTTGCGCGTGCCCGCCGTTGTGCCCGGCATGTCCGGCGTGGTGACCGGCGCCTTGCGGTCCGGCGTTCGGTCCTTGCGGGCCGGTCGGCGATCCCGGGTGTCCGGCATTCGGGGCATGCTGAACGGATCCCGGCCCCTGGTAGGCCGACGTCGAGTGCGGCGGCCCCTGCTGAGCGGGCGCCGCGTGCGGCGACGCCGGGTGGGCCGGTGACTGGTGCGCCGGCACTCCCTGCGCCGACGCTGCGTTTCCCGCGGGCTGGTGCTGCTGGAGGACGGTCATCGGCACCGACGTGGGCGGCTGCATGACCGGCGCGCTCGGCGCCGGACCGGCCAGCGCCGCCCCGACCAGCCGCTTCGCGATCTCCGGCGCGGCGGCCCAGTGCAACCCCAGCTGGGACGCGTGCACCTGCCGCCAGACGAAGCCTTCCGGGTTCCCGCCCGCCCACGTCCAGGCCGGAACCACCCCGGCCCGCGGCGTGACGATCGCCTTGTGCTGCTTGTACCCGGTGATGCGGGCACCCGCCGGGGCCAGCGACGACGTCGTCGGGGCGGTCGCCTCCCGATACCCGGCCACGGTCTGCTCGCCGGTCGTCGCGGACGCGTCGAACACCCCGCACATGGGACGGCCGTCCAGGTCGCGGCCCAGCCACGGCAGGGCCACACCCTCCGCGACGACCGGCCAGCCGTCCATCGCGAACTGGGCCACCTCGGCGCACAGGCGGCGGTTGACGGACAGCTCCTCGGCGAAGCCCTCCGGCAGACCGGCGCCGACGATCAACGCGCGGGTGCCGGCCGGCAGGGACTCGTCGCGGAGCGGGTCGACGACCATCACCTCGGCGCCGGCCGCGGTCAGCAGCTCGGCCGTCTCGACATACGTGTAGAGCGCCCCCGGACCGCCGGCCAGCGCGACGACCGGTCGTTGATCGGAGACCTCGCCGCCGACGGCATCGGCGGGCGTCCACACCGGGCCGGGCAGCCCGGGCGCGGAACCGGCCAGCGCCATCAGCCGCTCGAGGTCGAGACCGGCGGCCACGGCCTCGCCCAGCCGGCGGACCGCCCGGCCCGCCTCGACCGTGCGGTGCGCGACCGGCACCGGGCCGTGGGCGCGAGCCGGCAGCACGTTCGGCAGGTCGCCACGGCGCAACGCACCGAGCACCGGCATGCCGATGTCGTCCAACGCCGTACGCAACATCTGCTCGTGCCGTGGCGAAGCCACGCGATTGAGGATCACGCCGCCCAGATGGACCATCTCGTCGAACATCCGGAAGCCGTGGACCAACGCGGCCAGCGAATGACCCATGGCGGCGACGTCGACGACCAGCACCACGGGAGCACGCAGGGTGGCCGCGACCGCGGCCGTACCGTCAATTTCCGGCTGCCCGGTGAGCGAGTCGAACAGGCCCATCGCGCCCTCGATGACGGAGAGCTGCGCGCCGGATGCGCCGTGCGCGAAGAGCGGGGCGATGCGCTGCGCACCGACCAGACGGGGATCGAGGTTGCGGCCCGCGCGCCCGGCGGCGAGACCCAGGTAGGCGGCGTCGGTGTGATCCGGGCCGACCTTGAAACCGGCCGCCGGGATGCCACGCGCCGCGGCGGCCGCGAGCAGGCCGACCGCGATCGCGGTCTTCCCGTGCCCCGATGAGGGGGCGCTCACGACCAGGCGAGGCTGGGCGCTCATCAATGGTTCTCCCGACGGTTACGAAAAAGCGTGCCGGTAGCGCACAGTACCCGGCAGCGGCGGGCGTTACCGGGCCGACGGGTAGCCTCGGGGCGTGTACCGGTTCCTGCTGACCCCGCGCTGGCTGGGTGCGGCTGCGCTCACTGTGGCGGCCGCGGTGGTCATGGTGATGCTCGGCAATTGGCAGCTGCGCCGGTACGAGGAACGCAGCGCGATCAACGACCGCATCGACGCGGCTGACTCCGCCGCGGCGGTGCCGATGGCCTCGCTGCTCACCAGGCCGACCGCGTCCGGGACGGCCGGTTCCTCGCCCGGCAAGCGCCTGGCCTGGACAAAGGTCACTGTCAGCGGTCGATACGACCCGGCGCACGAGATTCAGGCGCGGGGTCGCACGGTCAACGGCGATGTCGGTTTCGAAATCGTCACCCCGCTCGTCCTGGACGACGGCTCGGCGGTTCTCGTCGACCGCGGCTGGGTGCCCGCGCCGGCCGAGGGCGCAACCGGGGCGCCGACGGTTCCGCCCGCGCCGAGTGGCCAGGTCACCGTGGTCGGCCAGCTGCACCTGTCGGAAAGCCGACCCGCTCCGATCGAGCATCGCGACGGCCGGCTGGACACGCGGCGGATCTCACTTCCCAAGCTCGCGCACGAGATGCCCTATCCCGTGTACGGCGCATATGTGCTGCTCACGGAGCAGACGCCGGCCGCCGACAAGGCCTTCACCCGCATCCCGATCGATCACGAGGACGCTTGGCAGAACGGCGGCTACGCGGTCCAGTGGTGGCTTTTCGCGGTGATGGCCCTTTTTGCGTACGGGTGGCAGGCGCGCAAGGAGGCGCAGACGCTCGCCGGTAAGAGGCCGGAATCACCAAAACGCGAACAGCTCCCTCGTACGGGTGACCGAGTCGCCGAGGCCGACCAGAGGCGAGCGGCTTCGGGCAGCGAGAGGACCGCCCCGATGGACCGCGTCGAGGAGGCTGACCGCAGGCGCGCCGCCCCGATCGACCGCGTCGAAGAGGCCGACCGCAAACGCGCCGCCCCGATCGACCGCGTCGAAGAGGCCGACCGCAAACGCGCCGCCTCCATCGACCGCGTGGAAGAGGCCGACCGCAAACGCGCCGCCTCCATCGACCGCGTGGAAGAAGCCGACCGCAAACGCGCCGCCTCCGGCGATCGGCCCGCCTGACCGCTCACTCCGCCGCGCGGCCTCCGATGGCCCGGACCGTGTCGATGGTGTCGGCTTCGTCCGCCCGTTTGTCCTCGCGGTATCGCAGCACCCGGGCGAAGCGCAGCGCCACCCCGCCCGGATATCGCGGTGACGTCTGCACCCCGTCGAATGCGATCTCCACCACCTGCTCCGGCCGGACCTCCACCACCCAGCCGTTGTCGCCGGTGGCGAGCTCCTTGAACCGCCCGGTCTGCCACTTCAGCAGCTCATCGGTCAGGCCCTTGAACGTCTTCCCCAACATCACGAACCCGCCGGTGCGCGGATCGAGCGCGCCCAGGTGCAGGTTGGACAGCCACCCGCGCCGCCGCCCGTGCCCCCACTCGACGGCCAGCACGACCAGGTCGAGCGTGTGCCGCGGTTTGACCTTGACCCAGGCGGAGCCCCGGCGTCCCACGTCGTACGGCGCCTCGGTGGCCTTGATCACGACGCCTTCCTGACCGTGCGCGAGAGCGTCCGCGAACGCCGCAGCCGCCTCTTCCTCGGTGGTCGCCGTCGTGCGCCCCACGATCAACTCACCCGGCAGCGCGTCGGCGAGGGCGGCCCACCGCACCCGCCCCGGCTCGTCGAGCATGTCCGCCCCGTCGAGGTGCAGCAGGTCGAAGAAGTAAGGACTGAGCGCCATCGTCGCCGCCCCGCGCGTGGCGGCCCGGCTCGACGTCTCTTGGAACGGCCGCGGCCGCCCCTCGGCATCGAGCGCCATGGCCTCGCCGTCGAGCACGATCTCGCGCACCGGAAGCTTGCGCACCGCCTCGACCACCTCGGGCAACCGCGCGGTGATGTCGTCCAGGCTCCGGGTGAACACCGCCACCTCGTCACCCGAGCGATGCACCTGGATCCGGATGCCGTCCAGCTTCACGTCCACGGTGGCGGGCGCCCCGGTCGCGATCAGCGCCGCCCCGACATCCGGGGCACTCTGCGCCAGCATGGGCGTCAACGGCGTACCGACCCGCAGGGAGATCTCGGCCAAAGCCGGTGCCCCACCGGTGAGCGCCGCAACCGCGACCTGCTTCAGATCACCGGACAGCAACAGCGCCCGCCGCACCGCGGTGACCGGCACCTCCGCGGCCCGTGCGATGGCGTCGGCCAGCAGCCCGGCCTGCGCGCCCTGCCGCAACTCGCCACCGAACAGCCCGATCAACAGCCGCTGTTCGTCCCCGGTAGCCGCCGCGAACAGCGCGCCCACCAGCTCCCGCCGCCGCGCCTGCGACCCGGACCCCGCAACCACCGAGATCTCCGCGATCGCCGCATCCACCGCGGCGACCGTCAGCGTCGCCTCGGCCGCCGGCGATGGCAGGTCACGCAAGCTCGCATAACCCACCCCGGTCTGCCGTTGACGTAGCTCACCGGCCAGGTAGGCAGACCCGGCCGCGATCTCGTCGGGCTCGAGCCGGCGAAGCGCGTCGGCCAGCAACTCGATCTTGGCCTTGCGCCCCGAAACCGCAGTCACGGCGGCCGACGTGGCCGCCAGGTCGAGGAATAACACGCCCTCATCCTGGCAGCCTCCTACGACAATTTCGCCCGCTCACGACACCTCCCCCGTAGACGGCGTCTGCCGCGCCACCCCGCGCGGCGTGACCCGTCAGGCCGCCAGCGGCTCCTCGATGCGGAAGCCCCGAGCCCGCACCGCATCCGCCACCCTGGTCAGCTGCGCATCGATCGCGCACAATGTCGCCGAGATCTCATCGAGATGCTCGACCAACGACTTCTCGTCCCACCCCGACAAATCCACCTGGTCCATCGCCCGCACCGCCGCACGCAGCCGGGCGATCGACTCGATGTGATCACGAGACCGAAGCCGATCAATGGAGTCACGCGGCCCGGACGGCATCACCCTTACCGCCGCGAGCCCACTATTCGAACGCATGTTCGAATCCTATCAGGACGCCGCCGCCGCGCGCACCTCGGTCACCCCTTTCGATACCCCTTTTCCTTGATCTCTGCGCGTCGGCTCGGCCTCAAACCCTGAGATGTACGGCGTAGCCGAGTCCCGTGGCGCACGGCGACGTCCGTCGAGGTCAGGCCTTTGCCGCCGGCGCCGGGCGGAGCTGCCACCAAGCCCAAGCGCCCCGCTCCCTGCCCGCCCCGCCGCGACGATCAGCGGCAGCCGCCATGCCCGTGGGCCGGCGTCGCCCGGCGGCCACGGTTCCACCGTTGTTCGACTTCCCAGCGGGACGCCTGACCGCCGTCGATGGTCTCCGCCGGCTGGGGCTGCCATAGGTCGCTGTTGGCTGGAGTCGGCCGCCGTAGGCCCTGCTGCCCGGAGGCGGGCCGCCGTAGGCCCCTGCTGCCCGGAGGCGGGCCGCCGTCAGTTACTGCTGGCCGGAGGCGGCCGCCGTCAGTTACTGCTGGCCGGAGGGGGCCGCCGTCAGTTACTGCTGGCCGGAGGCGGCCGCCGTCAGTTACTGCTGGCCGGAGGCGGGCGGCCGTCAGCCACCGCTGCCCGGATGCGGGCCGCCCACGGCCACCGCCGCCCGAAGACGGACCGCCCACGGCCACCGCTGGCCGTAGACAGGCCGCTATCAGCCCACTGCCGGCCGCAGACAGGCCGGCGACGATCACCGGGCAGGGTGGCACGCACAGTGCGGCCGGACGCGAGGGTGGTGCGGTTGGGACCTGTGGCCGGGCGCGTCCCGGCGTCTGCTGGCCGCGGGCGGGCCGCCATCGGCCGCTACCACGCCGGAGGCGCTCCGCCAGCGGTCACTGATTCGGGCCGGCCGCCGTAGACAGGAGGAATGCTCGGTCGCCGCCGGCTGCAGGCTGACTTCGGCTGCTCAGTCGGTCATTACGCGACGGAACTCGTCGGCCGCCTCCGCCGGGCCTGCCTCGGCCGCGACGAAACCGTCCGGGCGCACCAGGTAGAGACGGCCGCGCTTCAGCGCGGTGTGCGGGGCCTCGGGGAAGACGTGGACCTCCAGCCCCAAATCCGGAATGTCCGGCTCGGTCACTCCGCCGTACGCGTGGATCTGCCACGTCAGCGAGCGCAGCGCGGTGAAGTTGTCGCCCGCCCAGGCCAACCGCCTGCCCACCACCGGGTCGCGGCGGCCCTTGGCCAGCTCCTTGGCCCGCGGCGTCATCCAGTAGTGGATGCGGATCTGGGACACGTACTGGAACAGGCGTGAGCCGCCGTTGCTGCGGGGCAGCGCACGCACCCCGATCGGCGCGAGCAGCGGGATGGCCAGGCGGCGCAGCAAGCGCCGGGAGCGACGCTGCGAGGTGACCAGGTTGAAGACGCGGTCGGTCGTCGCGACGAGCGTGTGGGCGACCGGGCGGCGCTCGGCCTCGTACCGGTCGAGCCACGCGTCCGTGCGGCGGCCCTGAAGGACGTCCGCCAGCTTGAACGCCAGGTTGTGCGCGTCCTGCAGACCGGTGTTCATGCCCTGGCCGCCGACCGGGGAGTGCACGTGCGCGGCGTCCCCCGCCAGGAAGAACGGGCCGTCGCGGAAGGCCGCGGCCACGCGGTGGTGCACACGGTACGTGGCGAACCAGCGCGCCCGGTCGTACGTCACCGCGAAGCGGCGGATCCGCGGCCGCACGTCCTCCTCGGTCAGCTCGCCGTCGCCGTCCTCGTCGCGGACCAGGCCGATCAGGCGCCACGTGCCGAGGCCCGGCATCGGGAAACCGAGCAGGAAGTCGTCGCCACCGGGCCGTACGTTGATGGCGTTTCCCACCATGCCGCCGGTGCCCAGCGCGTCGATCACGAAGAAGCGGTGCGGGTTGGTGATGCCCTCGAAGGCGATGCGCCGGGCCTTGCGGATCGCCGAGTTCGCGCCGTCGCACCCGACACAGAAGCGCGCCCGGATCGTGTCGTTGCCGGCCTTCGCCTCGACGCCGTGGTCCGTCTGCGTCACCGCGGTGACCGCCGTCTCCCAGCGGACCTCGGCACCGAGCTTGCGCAGGTTGTCGTAGAGGAGCTCCTCGTTGCGGCTCTGCTCGAGGACCTCGATGTACGGGTACGGCGTGACCTGGGCGCCGAGCGGGCCGAGCGGGATCCGGCCGAAGACGCGGTCGAGGAAGCCGGGCGAGACCGCGTCCGCCCGGTTCGCCGCCTCGAGCACCTGGTCGCCGATGCCGAGCTGGTCGTAGATCTCGATGCTGCGGGCCTGCAGGACCAGCGCCCGCGACTCGCGGGTGGGCCCCGCCTTGCCGTCCACGACAATCACGTCGGCCCCGAGTTTGACCAGCCAGTTGGCGAGCATCAACCCGGTCGGACCGGCACCCGCCACCAGCACGTCACACGTCAGCTCGGCCATCGGCCGCCTCCTACTCGGTCAAGGTTTCCGCCACGTTCTTGAGCAGCAGGGCCTCGGCGAAGCACCCCTTCTCGAACTCACCCAGGTGCAGGCTCTCGTTGGGGCCGTGGGCGCCCGAGTACGGGTCTTCCACGCCGGTGACCAGGATCGCGGCCTGCGGGAACAGCTCCTGGAACGTGGCGATGAACGGGATCGACCCGCCCATGCCCATGTCGACCGGGGCTGTTCCGTCCCACGCCGCGGTGAACGCCGCGCGGGCCGCGTCGTACGCCGGGCCGGTTGCGTCGATCACGCACGGCATGCCGTCGCTCTCCAGCGTGACCTCGATCCGGGCGCCCCACGGCACGAACTTCTCCAGGTGGGCACGGACCGCGGCGTACGCGGACTTGGGGTCGTCGCCGGGCGCGAGACGCACGCTGATCTTGGCTTTCGCGGTGGGCTGGAGGGCGTTGGCGGCCTCCTGCGTGGGCGGCGCGTCGATGCCGAGCACCGCGATGGCCGGCTTGGTCCAGATGCGGTCGGTGATCGAGCCGTTTCCGGTCAGCCGGACGCCGTCGAGCATTCCCGCCTCGTGCCGGAAGCGGTCCTCGGGGTAGTCCACATTGGCGCCCTCGCGACCGACCAGGCCGTCGACCGCGACCTCGCCGTTCTCGTCGTGCAAGGTGGACAGCAGACGGGCGAGGGTGGTCAGCGCGTCCGGCACCGGGCCGCCGAACATGCCGCTGTGCACGGCACTCTTGAGCACCTTGACCTCGGCGAACAGGTTGATCAGGCCGCGCAGCGAGGTGGTCAGCGCGGGCCGGCCGATGTCCCAGTTGCCGGAGTCGGCGATCACGATCACGTCGGACCGCAGCTCGTCGAGGTGGGCCTTGATGATCTCGTCGAGCGAGTCGGAGCCGTACTCCTCCTCGCCCTCGACGAAGACCACCACGCCGACCGGGAGCTGGTCGCCGAAGGCGCGCAGGGCGGCCACATGGGTCATCACGCCGGCCTTGTCGTCGGCGGCGCCGCGCCCGTAGAGGCGGCCGTCGCGCTCGACCGGCTCGAACGGGTCTCCGGTCCAGCGGGCCGGGTCGCCGGCCGGCTGCACGTCGTGGTGCGCGTACAGCAGCACGGTGGGCGCACCGGCCGGAGCTGCCTTGCGCCCGATCACCGCCGGCTGGCCGCCGTGCCGCACGATCTGCGTGTCGAGCCCGCAGCCGCGCAGCAGCTCAGCGACGGCCTCGGCGGACCGCTCGACGTGGGAGTGGTCGAAGCCCTCGAACGCGATCCCCGGAATGCGGATCAACCGCTCGAGGTCGGCACGGACTCCGGGCATCTCCCGCGCGATCGCGGCGCGCAGATCGGTTTCACTCAAGCTCATTGGCCGATCCTAGAGCCGCCCTGTGACATGCGCGGGCCGGGAGTCAGCTCTCGCCGTCAGATTCACGACGGCCGCGGCGGCTCGCGTCACCGGCCCAGTTGCGCGCGCTGCGCGCGGCCGAGCCGGCCAGGTCGGCGGCGCCGTCACCCAGCTTGCGCAGCAGGCCGACCAGCGGATCCTGGGAGCTGTTGAAGCTCTCCCGGTACGAGTTCGCGGCGGCCTTCACGTCGTCGGCGACCGAGGCGTCACCGTCCGAGTCGCGCCGCGGGTAGTCACCGCCGAGAACCTCCGCGTACGCGCCGGAGTCGACCCATTTGCGCAGTTCGGCGGCCCGGGCGACGGGCACCGGGTGCGTGCTCCACAGGGTCAGGCCGATCTTGTGGATGCTGTCCCGGAGATCTCCGCCGCTCTCGTACTCGGCGGCCTGTTCGAGGAAGGCGGCCGTGTCGATCTGCGACAGGTCGCCGCCGCCGGCGAGCTTCATCAGCAGCCGCAGTGAGGCGGCCGGGTCCTGCCCGGCGAGCAGCCCGGCGCGGTCGGCGGAGAGCTCGGCCTTGCGCCACCACTCGAACATCGCCGTGATGATCGCCCGCAGCGCGATCGCCCCGACCGGCAGCCAGCTCAGGTTGGCCGCCCAGCGGGTGAGGATCATCATGATCGTCTTGTAGACGGCGTGACCGCTGCGGACGTGGCCGAGCTCGTGACCGAGCATCGCGCGCAGTTCGTCGTCGTCCAGTTTCTCGACCGCCGCCGTGGTGATCACGATGAACGGCTTGTTCATGCCGATCGCCGAACCGTTGATGATCGGTTCCTGGCTCACGTACAGCTCGGGCAGCTCGGCCATGTCCAGCGTCGCGGCCGCCTCGGTGAATCGCTGGTAGACCCTCGGGTATTGCCGGTGGTCGACGCGGATCGCGCCGGCCAGGAACGACAGCCGGAAGCCGCGCTCGTTCCACATGCCGAAGAACGCCTTGACCACTTCGTCGAAGCCGCGCAGTTCGCGCAGGGCGGTCAGCGCGCCGCGATCGGCCGGGTGCTCCCAGGCCCGGGAGCTGATCCCGGTCAGGACGACACGGCGGCGTACCGGTCGGTTCTCGTCCTCGGTCGTCATCGTCCCACCCCGTCCTCGCTGGTCACGGCCGCTCAAGCCGGGCAAAGCGGTCATCGGTCGCGGTCGCGGCGCCGTCGACGATCAGATCAGCGGCAGCGGCCGTACCGTCCTCGGCGAAGTGCCGATCTTCGGCAGCACGCCACCGCTCAAGGTACGCCCGGAACGCAATGCTGTCGTCACCGTCACGTTCCACGGCTCGGGCGAACCGAAGCTCCCGTGGTGCCGAGACGTACACCGCGAGACTCAGTTCCGGCCGGATCGCACGGCGGGCGGCGCTCACCCCTTCCAGCAGGACGACCGGCGCCGGCTCGACGGTCACCGGATCACCGCCGAACTCCCCCACGTCCCAGCGGTACCGCCGGTAGGTCGCCGTCTCGCCGCGCCGCAGCGGGCCGAGCACCAGCCGTTCCAGCCGCTCCCAGAAGGTGAACTGGTCGTCCCATCCGTCGAGCAGGTCGTCGGTGTGCACGACCGGCGCGTCCAGCTCCTTGGCCAGGCGCAGCGCGAAAACCGTCTTCCCGCTGCCGCTGGGCCCGTCGACGGCGACGAGGCGCACGTGTCCCAGCCGGGGCGGCAAATTCCTTACGTACGCCGTGAGCGCGGCGAACGTGTCATCCGGAGACATGTGGGGCTCCGGGTGGCAGGAACGGCAGCCCGTCCGGCGGACCGGTCTCGACGAGCCGCCACAACGCGTCCGTGTCCAGGTGCTCCTCGACCAGGTCGCCCAGCGTGTCGAGGGCCTGCTCGCGGACCGCCGCGTAGCCGGTTCCCGGGGCCACCGCGAATCCGTGCCGGCCGGCCAGCCGCGCCGCCTCGGTGAGGAACCGGCGGCGGAACTCGTCGGACTCGAAGGCGCCGTGCCAGTGGGTGCCGCTGATGTTTCCGGCGACGGCACCTTCCGGCCGCCCGTCCGCGTACCGCAACAGCGGTTCGGGCTCCCCCGCCGACACGAACCCGTGGTGGATCTCGTACCCGTCGACCGCCGTGCCGAGCCCGGACCCGGTCGAGCGGGCCAGCGTCTTGCGCGCGCCGAACGTGATGCCGACCGGCAGCAGTCCCAGCCCCGGCACCGTCCCGCGCCGGCTCTCCACCTCGTCGTGGATCGTCTCGGCCAGCATCTGGAAGCCGCCGCAGATGCCGAGCAGCGGCTTGCCCGCGGCGGCGTGGGCCACGATCGCGTCGGCCAGCCCCCGCTCGCGCAGCCACGCGAGGTCGCTGACCGTGGCCTTCGATCCGGGCAGCACGACCAGGTCGGCCTCGGCGATCTCGGCCGGCTCGACGGTCAGCCGTACCCGCACGCCCGGCTCGGCGGCCAGAGCCTCCGCGTCGGTGGCGTTCGAGATGCGCGGCAACCGCACCACCGCGACCCGCAGCCACTCGGTGCCGTGCGGCGGCGCGGGCCGGCCCAGCACCCGCCCGTAGGCCAGCGAGTCTTCCGCGTCCAGCCAGACGTCCGGGTGGAACGGCAGCACTCCGTGCACCGGACGCCCGGTCGCTGCCGTGATCATGTCGAGCCCCGGGCGGAGCAGCCCGAGGTCGCCGCGGAACTTGTTGACCACAAAGCCGCTGATCAACGCCTGGTCGGCCGGATCGAGCAGGGCCACCGTGCCGAACAGCGCGGCGAACACCCCGCCGCGGTCGATGTCGCCGACCACGATCGCCGGGAAGCCCGCGTGCCGGGCCAGTCCCATGTTGGTGAAGTCGCCGTCCCTCAGGTTGATCTCGGTGGGACTGCCGGCGCCCTCGCAGATCACCACGTCGTACTCGGCGCGCAGGCCGGCCAGCGTCGCGTGTGCCGTCTCGGCCAGCCGCGGCCGCAGCGCCCGGTAGTTGCCGGCGGTCACCGTGTCGATCGCCTCGCCGAGCAGCACGACCTGGCTGGAGAGGTCACTGCCCGGCTTGAGCAGCACCGGGTTGAACCGCAGGTCGGGCGCCACGCCGGCGGCCGCGGCCTGCATGGCCTGGGCGCGGCCGATCTCACCGCCGCGTCCGTCCGGGCCGAGCACCACGGCCGAGTTGTTCGACATGTTCTGCGCCTTGAACGGGGCGACCTTGACCCCGCGACGGTGCAGCCACCGGCAGATCCCGGCGGTGAGCACGCTCTTGCCCGCGTCCGAGGTCGTACCCGCGACCAGAAGCCCGCCGCTCATCGCCCGCGCGGCTTCCGCAGGAGCGCCACCCCGACGGCGAGGCCGGCCGCCGCCAGGCCCACCGCTGCCGACACCCGGGCCGCCCGGCGCACATGCACCGCCGACGGCCGCGGCCCGTCCCCGAGGAACGGCCGCGTCTCGGTGCGTCCGAAGTAGATGTTGCGGCCGCCGAGGCGGACGCCCAGCGCCCCGGCCATCGCCGACTCGCACTGCCCGGCGTTCGGTGACGGGTGGTCGTTCCGGTCCCGGCGCCAGACCCGCAGCGTCTCCCGCGGCGACCCCTTCGCGATCGGCGACATCGCGATCGTCAACAGCCCGGTGAGCCGGGACGGCGCCAGGTTCAGCACATCGTCCAGGCGGGCCGACGCCGTACCGAAGCGGGCATAGCGCTCCGATCGGTGCCCGACCATCGCGTCGAGGGTGTTCGCCGCGCGATAGGCCAGCAGGCCGGGCAGCCCCAGCAAACCGCCCCAGAGCAGTGGCGCGACCACGGCGTCCGACGTGTTCTCCGCCACGGATTCGACCGTGGCACGGGCCAGCTCCGGCGCGTCCAGCCGGGACGGGTCACGCCCGCACAGGTGGCCGAGCCGGTCGCGCGCGGCGGTCAGGTCGTCGCGGTCCAGGTGATTCGCCATCGTGCGCGCCTCACGGCGCAGGGTGCGGCCGCCCAGCACGGTCCACGTCGCCGCGGCCACCAGCGCCGCCCGGGCCACCGGGTGCCGCCGCGTGGCGGTCGCCGCGGCGGCACCCACGAGCGCGGGCACCCCCACCGCGACCGCGGTGAACGCGGCACCGGACCGGCGGTTCGGCCCGTAGAGTTTGCGCTCCAGCGCGCCGGCCGCGGTGCCGAAGCCGGCCACCGGGTGCCAGCGGCGCGGATCACCGAGCACGGCGTCGAGCAGGTACCCCGCTGCCAGGCCCGCGGCATCCGCGGTCACCGCCATGACTTCCCCTCCAACTCACATCACAGGCCGGCTCCGACCCCGACGATCATGGACGGAGGTCGCAGACCCACACCGACATTTCGCCCGCTCCCGGCCGCCGTGAGTCGGGCAACGGGATCGGCTCCAGCTGTCCCCAGACGATCGCGCCGGGAGCGCGGTCCTCGAGGAACTCGACAACGATGCCCTTCAGGTCACTGGTCAGCAGGTAACCCCCGCCGAACGGCAACGAGTTCTGGTGGCGGGAGCTGGTCGAGCAGCGCAGCTGTCCCGCCTCCTGGTCGTGCCAGACGTAGAACGTCACCGGCCCGTCGTGCTTCAGGACGGCGACCTGGTCGCGCAGGAGCTCCGCCGTCTCCTCGAAGGCGGACACCACCTCCTCCGCGGACAAACCCATGCGCTCATGGGGTGGCGCGCCGAACCAGCTGGTGTTGACGTTCTCGGCGGCCGGGTCGTGCGGCGAGAGCACGAGCGTCTCGCCCGCGATGGCGCGGATCTCCTTCAACAGCACGGCCCCAGTCTGCCGGTCCGGCGCACGTCCCGACCAACCGGGCAGGTCGGACGGGTGGCCCGATCGCACGGCACGATCGGACCACCCCGATCGGGGCGCAATGGGCTGATCGGGCCACCCCGATCGTGACCTCAGGCCGCGACCGGCTCCCGCTTGACGCTGCGCCGGCCCCGCCGGTTCGCCGCCGGCGAGCCGGTGACCTGCTGCTCCGTCTCGATCGACGGATCGTCACCGCCGTCGGGCACCGAAGGCGTGTCCTCCAGGCCGGCGACGACCTCCAGGAAGGTCGGCTCGTCCTCGCCGGGCAGCCGCTCGGGCAGGCCGTCGCCGTAACCGACCGGCACCTCGTCGTCGGTCACCGGGACCGACGCCTCGCCACCCACGAAGATCTCCTCCTCGCCGGCCTCCTGGAGAGCCTTGGTGCGGAAGAACTTGGCCCGTCCGCGCGCGAGGTCATGCCCGATCGAATACGCCTCCATCTCGTACGAGATCCGGTTGTTGCCCTTGTCGTCCTTCCAGTCCCGTGTGTAGAGCCGGCCGTAGATGATCACGGGATCACCCACGGTGATCGACGAGGCGACTCCCTCGGCCAGCCGGCGCCACGCGGTCACCCGTACGCGCAGGTTGTTGCCGTCCACCCAGCACTTGTTCTCCCGGTCGTAGCGACGCGCGGTCGACGCGACCCGGAAGTTGGCCACCAGCGAGCCGGAACTGGTCACGCGGCGCCACTCCGGCGCGACCAGGACATTGCCCACGACCACGAGATTCGTGTCGAACAACCTTGCCTCCTTCATCGGAACTTGAGGTCGGCAGCATGGCTCCCACGGCGTACCGGAAGGGGATCTTGCGACGCGGGGCTGTGGACAGAGCCGAGATGGGGATATCCGCCACAGAGGCGGTGGATCTGTTATGGCGCGAACCGCGGTGACCCGTGGGTAGCCTGGGGCCGTGGAGATCGACGTCCTCGGGCCGCCCTACGAGCGGCACACGATCGACCTGGGCAACGACGACGAGGGCGAGGTGGTCGCCACGCTCGTGCGCCGCCGCGCCGACCGGCCGACGACCAGCGCCGTGCTGTACGTGCACGGCTTCGTCGACTACTTCTTCCAGACCCACCTGGCCGACTTCTTCGTCGAGCACGGATGGGATTTCTACGCGCTCGACCTGCGCAAGTACGGCCGCAGCCTGCTGCCGCACCAGACCCCGAACTTCGCGCGCAGTCTCACCGACTACTACCCGGAGCTGGACGAGGCGGCGCGGATCATCCGGGAACAGGACGGACACGACCGGATGCTGGTCGCCGGTCACTCCACCGGCGGTCTGATCACGTCGCTCTGGTCACATTCGCGGCAGGGACAGGGCCTGGTCGACGGCCTCTTCCTGAACAGCCCATTCTTCGACTTCAATGTGCCGTGGCTGCTGAAACGGCCCGTCATGGCGGCGGCGATCGCGGTGAGCCGGCGTACGCCGTACCGGAGGATTCCGATGTCCTCGCTGGGGCTCTACGGCCAGAGCCTGCATGCCGACCACCGTGGTGAATGGACATACGACCTGGCCTGGAAACCGGTTCTCGGATTTCCGGTGACGACCGGCTGGCTGGATGCGATCCGGCGGGGACAGCAACGCCTGCGCGCCGGGTTGTCGATCGACGCGCCGATTCTGGTGGCTTGTTCCACGCGGACGTTCCGCGGCCGCGAATGGCACGACGATGTGCGGATCAGCGATTCGGTGCTGGACGTGGAACACATCGTGCGGTGGGCGCCGGGTCTCGGCCCGCGGGTGACGATCGCGCGATTCGACGGTGGCATGCACGATCTCACGCTCTCCGGCAAAGAGGTGCGCGTGGAGGTCTTCCGGGAACTGGGGCGCTGGGCCGACGCTTTCCTGCCGCCGGCCGGCACTCCGGAGATGAAAGTGCCGCCGGCTCCCGAGGACCGCTGACCGGCCGCCGTCGTTCCCCCTCTTCAACGGCGGAGACCGATCCGGCGATCCCACCATCTGCGCCGGACCGCGGGGCGATGTCCAAACGATTCCGTACGCAATCGATTGGTATCGTCACCGCGGGAGGTGCCCGCGATGTCCGCAGCAGCGACGGACCAGCCACCCGACCCCGGCACCGCTCGCGATCTCGACGATGTGGTCGACCGTCTCCGGGCGCTGAAGGTCTGGGCCGGCGACCCGTCCTACGACACGATCACCCGGCGGGTGAATGCGCGCTGGTCGGCGGAGGGCCGCCCGGCCGCCGAACAGGCTCGGCGCGGCACCGTGGTGGATTGTTTCCGCAATGGCCGGCGGCGGCTGAACACCGATCTGGTCATCGCGATCGTGCGGGCCTTGCACGACGAGACCGGATACGTCTCGCATTGGCGGCAGGCGATCCGAGTGACGCTCGCCGAGGTGCATGCCGGCGGTCAGGTGCGGGTGCTCGACCGGCTGCCGGACGACAGTCCCGCCTTCACCGGCCGCAAGGCTCAGCTCGCCGTGCTTCTCTCGTCCGCCAATGGTGTTTTCGTATTGACCGGCATGGCGGGTGTGGGCAAGACGCAGCTGGCCGTCCATGCCGGACATTCCATGCCCGGGTGCGACGTCTCGCTTTTCGTGAACCTGCGGGGATTTCACCCTGACGCTTCGCAGCCGCCGGCCGAGCCCGGCGCCGTCCTCGATGGATTCCTGCGGTTACTCGACGTGCCGGCCGCGCAGATCCCGCACACGCTCGAGGAACGAGCCGCGGCGTTCGCATCACGGCTTTCCGGCCGGCGGGCGCTCGTCGTCCTGGACAACGCGGCCGACGAGGACCAGGTGCGCCCCCTGCTGGTGCGCTCCCGCGGCGTGCTCACCCTTATCACCTCGCGGCGCACCCTCGGCGGGCTGGACGACGTGACACGGCTGGGCGTCGACGTGCTGTCACCGGCGGAGGCGATCCGGTTGCTGTCCGAGGCGGTGCCGTCGGTCACGGTGGGTGCGGACATCTCCGCGTACGGCCGGGTGGCTCGCCGTTGTGGTTTCCTGCCTCTCGCATTGACCGTCGTAGCGGGTCAAATGGCGGCCACGACCGGCTGGACGGTGACCGATCACGCGGACCGGCTCGACGAACGACACCGTCATCACCGGCTCGACTCCGGCGTGGAGCTCGCCCTTCACCTGTCCTATCAAAGCCTTCCCCCGGTACGGCGAAAGTTGCTCCGCCGGCTGGCCGGACACCCCGGTCCGGATCTCGACGACCAGGCCGCGGCGGCATTGCTGGACACCGATCTCGATTCGACCCGCGACCATCTGCGCCAGCTCGCGGCCGAGAACCTGGTCGAGCAGCCGGTTGCGGGCCGGTTCTCCTTGCACGACCTCGTCCGCTTGTACGCCGCCGAACGATCCGTGGAAGAGGACCGCCCGCAGGATCGTCATGCCGCGCTGACCCGGCTTCTCGACCATTACCTGTTCGGGGCGGCGGCCGCGATGGACCTGCTCTATCCGGCCGAGAAGCATCGTCGCCCGTCGCTCGACGTCGCCGGCCGATTCGCCGGCCCGGCCTCCGCGAAGGACGCGCTCGTCTGGCTCGACGCCGAGCGCGCCACCATCGTCGCCGCCTGTGTGCACGCCGCCCGGCACGAATGGCCGTCGCATGCGGTGAAGCTCGCCGCGACGCTGTATTCGTATCTGGACAACGGCGGCCATCCCGCCGAAGCCGTCGCCGTGCACACCGAGGCCCGGCACGCCGCGCGCTCGATGGGCGACCGGGCCGCCGAAGCGGGCGCCTTGATCAGCCTCGGTGTCGTGCATTGGCAGATGGGCGACTACCCGGCCGCGATCGACGAGGTGACACAGTCGCTGGAATTGTTCCGCGAGGCCGGCGACGGCCGGGGCGAGGCGCGTGCACTCGGCAACCTCGGCGTCGTCCACACGTCGACCGGTGATCTCGAGCTGTCGATCGACTTCCACGAGCAGGCGCTGGACCGTTTCATCGCGATCGGTGACCGGGTGGGCGAGGCGAACACGCTGACCAACATCGGCGACGCCTACGTGCGCCTGGGCCGCATCGACCCGGCGGCCGTTCACCACTCGCGGGCGCTCGAGATCTTCCGCGACCTGGGCCACCGCGGCGGCGAGGCGACGGCCCTGACCAACCTCGGCGACG
The DNA here is from genome assembly GCF_934643405.1 of uncultured Actinoplanes sp. Classification (GTDB taxonomy): domain Bacteria; phylum Actinomycetota; class Actinomycetes; order Mycobacteriales; family Micromonosporaceae; genus Actinoplanes. The sequence goes on along the minus strand of NZ_CAKUCL010000012.1, from coordinate 3,661 downwards.
TGCATGTGCGGCTCGGCGACCACCGTGCGGCGATTGCCGAGCACGAGCAGGCCCTGTCCCTCTTCCGCGACCTGGGCGAACGGTACGGGCAGGCGTGCACCCTCAACGGTTTGGGCGAGGCCCTGGCCGGTTCCGGCCGTCGTGAGGCGGCGATCGAGACCCACCGGGCCGCCCTGGCCATGGCGGTCTCCATCGACGAGCCGGAGGAACAGGCGCGAGCTCGGGAGGCCTTGACCCGCCTGGCGGCACCCGACGAAGCTGGGTGAGGGCCAGGCTGGTCCGCCCGCGCGGGTGACCGGCACGATAGTCTGTGTTCCCACGCGCTCGTAGCTCAGCGGATAGAGCAACGGACTTCTAATCCGTCGGTCGCAGGTTCGAATCCTGCCGGGCGCACCGCCAGGCAAATGCCACGGATATCAGCCGTTCGCACGACGGACAACGCTCTGGGCACGCGAGACCGATCGCAGCGCGGCCACCGCGCCGGCGCGGCAGGGACTGCGGGCGCGCTTCGAGCGCGAGGTCGACCCCGACGGCGTCCTCGACCCCGTCGAGCGGGCGACCCGGGTCGAGTCGCACGCAGACCTGCTTCGCGAACCTCACCCGCAAGTCCATCGAGGCCGGCGCACGGTCTGGCCGCGGGTGAACGAGCGGTGGTCCAGGGCTCGCCGGCGTTGAAGACCTTCGGGCGGATACGGTCCGGGGCACCTTCCGTGAGTCGCCGAAACAGCTGGCCCGGAAGGCGGTGCTTGAGACGGCCGGCTGGGCGTTGAAGGCCGGCGACACGTTCGACGACTACGTCGGTAGCGTGGTGGGCGCGATCGCACCGCCACCCGGGACGACGGGGCGGCCGTTCGGGAAAGTTGGGCTTTCATTCAACCCCGTCACCACGCCGATACGGGCGGCCAGCGCTTCTTCGGAGGAATGATCTCCTGACCGAGAACTCAGTCACCGCTGACATCTCCCTCTTCCAGGAGCGGGAGATGTCGGTTTGGCGGCGTCGCGGGCCGGTGGGTTACCGGCTTGTCAAGATGGCTCGCGCTGTCGCGGTCCTCGCTCTTGCCTATGTAACGACGTTGGTGCTGGCCACGCTGGCCAGCTTCTACCAAGGCACCGGTTCGGTCGGGGCGCACGGCCCGGCCGAGCGCACGGTCCAGGCGGCGGTGCAGGATTGCCGCCGCACCGGACTGCTCAGCGACATGGGCATCGGGTACTGGTGGGTTTGCGAGGCCCGGGTGACCACCGATCACGGGGTCGTCGAGACAGTGCTGGACCGCTCGATCGCGCAGAAGTCCGACATCGGCCGTACGATCGTCCTGGCCGAGGCCTGCAAGGCCGGTGTCTGTCACTACGGCAAGGCGACCGGCGGCGGGTGGCAGTTCTACGATTCCGCGGTGCGGATCGTCGGCCGGGGCCTCCTCGTCTTCCTGGCGGGGTGGGCCTTCTTCTACATCCTGGCGGCGGCCCTGGGCGCGCCACGGTACGTGGTGTTCGGCAGTTGGTGGCACAGGAAGGTGGCGAAACGCCGCGACGCCTGATGTGAACGGTTATCTCCGAGGGCTCAGGAGCGACTCGTCGCCGATGGGTGCACCGTGACGCGCGAGCGGTTGGGCGACCGTCTCGTTCTGGTTGGATACAAAATTTTCGTTGCGCCATAAGGGAATCCGAGCAGCAACGTATTTTACGAATACGCTCGGGAAGCCACCTGGTCAAAGGCGACGGCGACGGGGAGCCCCGTGTGGAGCGAAGCGCTACCGTGACTCCATGCCGACGGCATCGCAGGCGCGTCGCCGCTTCCGCGGCGACATCGAGGCTCTGCCCAGCGGGTCCCTGCGGTTGCGGATGTACACAGGCATCACCTCGTGGAGACGGTGCCGGTCAGTCCGACGACCGCCCGGCAGGCCGAGAAGGTGCAACCCCGGCTCCTGAGTCGGGCTGACCAGGAGCGCAGCTCGAAAACGAAGGCAACGGTCAAGCGACTCATGGACCGGTACCTCAAGCTTGACGACATCGATACGACGACACGCGCGATGTACGAGGAGAACGATCCGGCCGCTGCGGGTGTACAGCGCGGGCGGGAACCATGAATCTTGACAGCCACAAAGATGGGTTACCTGGTCTATGGATGCTACGAAGATTGCTCTTATCATAGCCACCGTTGCATCGCCGGTCGTTGCGATCGTCAGCTCCATCATCGGCTACAAAACGGCCGTCTATGCAACCAGGACAGCACGAGAGACAGCCGAAGCCAGCAGGGCGCTGGAGCGGGAGAAGCTGAGTGCGGAAATGCGTCGGGACCAAACCAACTGGTACCTTCAGCAACGAAGAGAGGCCTATCTCAAGGTACTGACTCAGCTTACCGGATTGGGTGGTCACGTTCTGCCCCAGCCCGACGACCCGACCGCTTTGCAGCGACATGAGCAAGCCATATACGAGGCATTGCCCACCATTAAACTATTCGCACCTGAGGAAGTGATAGAGCTGACGCTGGAATACATAAACGACGTACGGCAGTATCGGAGGCTGCTGGCAGGTGGCCTGCACGGTCTGGTCGCAGAGGCGCCATATGTTCTCAACGATAGAGAAAAACGTCTTGTCGAGCTGATGCGTCAAACAATGGGTACGAATCCGGAAGTGCTACAAGCGGCGCCGTCTACCCTCTAGCCACTCAGCGTCCTTCACGCCACCGCCCGCGGGGAGGCCGGAGAAGTCACGAGGGCGCGGCGAATGTGATGGATGGCTGCCACCCCCAGCCGTGGGACGATCGGCAGCCTGGCGGCGGCGGTGCTGCTTCAGCGCGCTGAGCGTCTGCTCAGAGACCGACCGATCGGTTGATTGCAGTCGTCCGCGCACACGATCTGACGAAAGTCAGACACCACCAGCGAAGTAAACACAAAGCGCGATCTGAGAGTTCCGTTCACGCGGGCCGATTGGCCGATGGCGTCATGATGTTTGCCGGGCCAGGCGGCACCGGCCGTCGGGGACGTTATTGCGCACGCGGCGGCGCAAAGCCGCCAACGCCACTCCCTCCGGGCGGAAACTGCGAGCAGTCGGGATTTTGCAGGGATGTCGGGCCGAGTTCTTTTCACAACACCGTCATGGACCACCACGAATTATCAGTACGGCATTGAGTACGCAACGCTGTTGAAGTTGCGGAGTTCGACGACCATGAAGGTGGCGTCGGAGGCGCTGACCGGTCGGTGAGGAATGCTCCGGCGATCTTGCCCGACGATCCTGTGGAGGGCCTGGAGTCGTCCTGAGGACCTGTCTCGCTCGGCGGGCATCGCCACATTCCGGCTGAGGACCAACGTGGACCGTTCAGGTGCTCACCGGCCACGAACGCTCGTGAAGCAGCGCTTCCCCTGGTGGCGGGCCGGCGGCGGTAACCGGGTCACTACCGCTCGAAGAGGTGAGATTCCGGCTTCTCGCCCTCGTTGCAACCCGCGGAACTTAGCGTTGGGCCCGCACGCGGTCGGGTTGAGGGGACTGGGCTCGGCGGCGCCACCTGATCCCGAGCCGGTCCGTGGAGCTCATCGTGACCTACCAGCCGCATTACGACCAAGGCCAGCAGCCCGCGAGCGGTCCGCCGTCCTACGGGCCGCCGCCGGAACCGCAGTACGGCCCCCCGCCGGGATACCCGCAGCCCGACGCGCCACCGCAGGGA
>NZ_CAKUCL010000011.1 GCF_934643405.1 uncultured Actinoplanes sp. | reverse complement strand
TGAGCCCCCGTAGCTCAGGGGATAGAGCGTCGCCCTCCGGAGGCGAAAGCGCAGGTTCGAATCCTGCCGGGGGCACCTTCAAGGGATTCTTATGTCCGCTGTTGAGCGCGGACCTGGTGAAGGTGCTATTTCACTCTGGGGCCCGAGCCCCAGACCCCACGCCGGGGGCTTCGCCCCGGACCCCCATGGTGGGTCGGTTGCGGGAGTGCATGGGGCGGAATCAAGGCGCGGGCGCCTTGTCCTACGGGTGGGCAACCATCGTCGTTGTCGGGCACCTGGGGTCGCCACGAGGGAGGCTGTCTGGGCGGGCGCCGGGCCTGAACCATGCAACTGGCCGGGGCGGCCGGTTGCCGTCAGCTGCGCGGAGCCGTCGCGTCCACCGATGGCGCCATGCCTGTCCGCGCTCGTCCGCCACGGGGCGGCCTGGGGGGACGGCTTTCGGCGCCGCAACATTCCGCTGATGGCACGGGTTGCGCGAGAGCTGATCCACTCGGTGCGGCCGACACCGGGCTACGCGGGACGCGGCCCACTCGGTGCGGCCGGCGTCGGGCAGGTGTGACGCCTGGCCTACCGGTGCTACTGGTGCCGGGTCACGCGAAGCCCTGCTCCACTCGGTGCTGCTGGTGCCGGGTCACGCGACGCCCTGCTCCACTCGGTGCCGCTGACACTCGAACGCGCGACGTCTTGACCGGCCGGTGCCGCTGACACCGACCGCGCGACGCCCCAGCCGAACCGGCGCCGCCGACACCGGACCGCGCGACGCCCCAGCCGGGCCGGTGCCGCTGGCATCGGGCCGCGCGATGCCCTGGGTCATCGGGGTCTTCGTCGGCCATCGGATTCGCAGACCTGACCGTCAGCCTCACGTGAACGCCTACCGCGCTCGTCAGCCGCCACACTCCGCCGCGGGCACCGGGCCGCGACGCCGCGGGTCCACCCCGGCCGAGTCGTCCACCGCAAGCCGCGCCGCAGCGTCTGCCGCGCCACGCCACATTGCCGCCAAGCACCGCCGCAACCGTCATCGCGTGGCTGCGTCACAACCGCCGCGCCAGGCCCGGGCCGCAACCGCCGCCGCAGCGCCACGGAGAAGCGATCGCAACCGTCATGCCCGGCCCGAGCGGCAGGGAGGGAGCAACTCTGCGTCCTGCCAAGCCAAGGCACGACCGGATCCACAGGCGCCCGTTAGCCACCCGCGGTAGCGCTCTCATCGCTGGTGACAGGCCGCGCCTCGGTCAATCCGTATATCCACTAAGGACCCGGCTTCTCGGGCGGGACGGTAAGTCGAATCCGTTCCGCTAGTCCAAAGCAGACAAACATGCGGCTTGTACAGCCGTGAGGCCGGCCCGGTTTCGGGCCGGCCCCACGGCCGTCCTGGCTACCAGCGCAGGAAATTCTCCTGGGTCTGGGCGTTGAAGGTGTCCGTGCGGAACAGCTTTGCCAAGTCTGTTCTCCGGTCCTTCAGCTCGAGGACGTCCACGCCCTTCGCGATGTCGTTCGAGAAGATGAAACCGTTGTACCAGTACGCCGACCACGAGCCGCCGGAGACGAACTGGGTGTCGGAGATCGGGCCCCGCTCCCAGAAGGCGATCTCCTGCGGGTGGCGCGAGTCGGTGAACTCCCAGACCGAGATGCCGCCCTGGTACCACGCCTGCACCATGATGTCGCGGCCCGGCACCGGGATCAGCGAACCGTTGTGCGCCACGCAGTTCTCGGTGTCCGCGTTGGTGCGCGGGATTTTGAAGTAGCTGCGGAACTGGAGCTTCGCGCGCTTGCCGTGCCCGACGATGTCGTAGATCGCGTCGGCGCCGCGGTTCGGGCCGATCTGCGGGTTGCAGGTCGCCGCGCCGCCACCGCCGAGCTCGTCGGTGAAGACCAGCTTGGTGCCGGCGTTGTTGAAGGTCGCGGAGTGCCAGAAGGCGAAATTCACGGTGTCGCGAACCGTGGTGGTGACTTTGGGTGCCGTACGGTCGGAGATGTCGAAAAGGACGCCGTCTCCCATGCACGCACCCGCCGCGATGTCCTTCTCGGCATAGACGGTGATGTCGTGGCAACCGGTCGTCGCGGTGTGACCGGTCGACCCCTCGTAGCCGCCGTCCGGGAAGACCACCGGCGCCGCCACCACCGTGGCTGCCTGCGGATTGCGCTTCGGCACCTTGATGATCGAGATCTTGTCGTGCGGCAGCGCGCAGTTCGGCTGGTCGGCGCCGGCCAGGTTGTACGACGAGATGTAGAGGTAGACGTTGGGGTCGAAACGCTTGCCCGGCACCAGCGTCTGGGTGTGCGAGCCGCAGTCCGTCTTGACCGACTTGAGGTAGACGGGCGTGAGCGGAACGCTGATGTCGAAGATCTTGATGCCTTCCCACCGCTCGCCGGGGGCGGCCGTGGTGGACGCCTCGTTCACGCACGAATCGTTGGTGCGCTGGGAGTCCGTACCGAGAAAGAGCAGATTGCCGCTGATCGAGATGTCGTTCTGCGAGCCCGGGCAGAGCACCTGCGCGGCAACGGTGGGCGCCTTCGGGTTGCGGACGTCGTACACCGCGAAGCCGTTGTAGTTGCCGCCGAACGCGTAGTGGCCCTGGAAAGCCCAGTCCGAGTTGGTGGACGTGGCGAATGGACCGGTCTTCGGCAGGTACGCGACCTGCTTGAGGTTGGCGGAGCTGACGATCTCGTCCACGCCGGGGATCCCGGTGGGCGTGGGCGCTTTGGCGGCGCCGTTCGCGGGAGTTGTCAGCAGTGCTCCGGCAACGACTGCCGCGGTGAGCGCGGCCAGGCGCATGAGCTTCCGCCCTTGTGGGGCATCGGTTCTCATGGTGCTCCTTCCGATCAGTTCGACACGACCGTACGTATCGAACTTTGTCGTTACAGTAGTGGCCTGATCAGATTTCAGGAACATCTATCCAGTCGGTGAAGGGCGCGGATGAACCGTCAGAGAGCATTGACACTGGTCATCGTGGGTGTAATTCTTCTCGCGGCCGCCGGGATCGTGGTGGCCGGCCGGTCCGGCTCGGGATCGTCGGCCGCGGCGCCGCGTCCGAGCGCGAGTTCCGAGGCGCCGCAACGGGTTGTGCTGCCCGGCCGCCCGGGTGACGCGTCGGAGGTGACTCTCTCCGACCGGGTGAAGGCGCCCGACGGGCCGACGTACAACGCGATCGACACGGCGTTCGTCCGGATGATGATTGTCCACCATGGACAGGCAATCGAGATGGCCCGGCTCGCGGCGGGCCGGGCCGCGAGCAGTGAAGTACGCGCCCTGGCCGACCGGATCGCAGCGGCACAGGCGCCGGAGGTTGCGGTCCTGCGCGCGTGGCTGCGCGATCGCCGGTTGGCGGAGTCCGACCCGGCGCACGACCACAGCGCGATGCCGGGGATGCAGACGCCTGATCGGATGGCGGCGCTGGCCGCGCTGAAGGGCCCGGGCTTCGACCGCGAGTTCGTCGCGATGATGACCGCCCATCATCGGGGCGCCCAGCAGATGGCCGGCGACGTGATCGGCGGCGGCAGCGACGAGCGACTCCGGGAGATCGCGAACGAGATGGCCGTGGAACAGGGCAGCGAGATCCGCCGGATGGCGCAGCTAGGCGTCTAGCAGGCCGTCGGCCGCGGCGAGCTTCTCCAGGATGCGGATCAGTGCCGTACGGTCGTCGGCGCTCAGGATGGCGGTGCGTTCGTCGTCGAGCGTCACGGCGAGTGCCGTCGCCTCGTCGAGCAGCCGGTCACCCTCGTCGGTCACGTGCAGACGCTGCCGCCGGCGGTCGGCGGGGTCGCGGACGCGTTCGATCGCGCCGAGGGCGGCGAGCTGGTCGGCGAGCAGGACCACCAGGCTGGGCGCGATGCCGAGCGCGGCGGCCAGCTCCTGCTGCGATTCGGCGCCGCCCATCCGCAGCGCGCTGAGCAGGATGACGTGCTTCGGTTTCAGGCCGAGCGCGGCCAGCCGCCCCGCATACCGCGCTTCCTGCGTCACGCCGAGAACGCCGAGACGAAAGGTGAGCGTCCCCACCGGCGTCCGCGGCAATTCGACCATGGTGGATACGTTAGCGTGCATCAATAATTCACATGTCAAACAATTCTCGCGGCCCTGGTGGTGGCGTGGTACACCTTCTTGGTTGTGCCAGAGAACGGCAGGGTAAGGCATCGGGTCTGACCGTCCGGGCCCAGCGCGTTGGAAGGATGACGACATGGCTACCGATGACTTCAACACCGAGGCGGCCGAGGGACAGCGCGATCGCCGGTTCCACGGCGGTACGCCCGCCCACCTCGACGACGACGAACTGGCCCGCCGCACCGCCGCCGAGCGGGCCGAGGCCGGGGTGGACGCCTACGACCCGAACGACGTCCCGCCCGCGACCGACGACCCGGTGCCGTTCGACCCCGCCTTCGACACCGACGAGCAGGACATCGAGAGCGTCACGGCCCGGCAGGAGGACGAGGGCGAGAACGTGCCGCTGAGCCCGGACAACCCGTTCCCGCCCACTCGCTACGCGGAATGACGGCCCGAGCGGGCGGCCTGCCCGGCCGCCTGCTCATCTCCCGGCCCAGCCCCACCTGACTCCCGTCAGCGCTGGATCAGGGCATTCAACTCCCCGAAAGTCAAGGCGTCGGCGGTCGAGTCGTACGTGCCGGCGGTGAGCGCCTCGCGCGTCGCCTTGCGCACGACCGCATACGCCGCCTGGGCCACCCCGGAACCGAGACTGACCCGGGCCACGCCCAGCCGGGCCAGCTCGGGAACAGACGGAGCGCCGGGCCCGGCCAGCACGTTCAGCGGCGCCGGAATCTTCGCGGCCAGCGCGGCCACCGTCTCCGGGTCGACCACACCCGGGACGAAGATGCCGTCCGCGCCCGCGGCCAGGTACGCCTCCGCGCGCGCCACGGTGTCCGCGAAGTCGCCCGATCCGCGCAGGTAGGTGTCGATGCGGGCGTTCAGATAGAGGTCGTCGCCGGCTGCCGACCGTGCCGCGGCGTACCTCTCGGACTGCTCGCCGACATCGCGAAGACCGTCCTCGATGTTGACGCCGACCGCGCCGGCCGCGACCACCGCCCGTACGGTCTCGGCCACCTCGGCCGGTGTGTCGCCGAAGCCGGATTCGATGTCGGCGGTCACCGGCACCCGGACGGCCGCCACCACCCGCCGGATCGCGGCGACGGCCGACTCGCGGTCGATGACGTCACCGTCGGGTGCGCCGAGACTCCAGGCCACCCCCGCACTGGTCGTGGCGACCGCACGGGATCCCGCCTCTTCGGCGATGCGGGCGCTGGCCACGTCCCACGCGTTGGCGAGCACCAGCGGCGTGCCCGGGACGTGCAGGGAGCGGAAGAGAGCTGCGTTGTCGTTCACGCGCTCAGTCTTCGCGAGCGGCGCCGAAGACCGTAAGGTTTGAGCTCACGCTAAATCCACGGAGTCTGAATCTTGGTTTCGGTCGGTCTTTCCGCGGCCTCCGCCACCCACGTCCGCCTCGCGGTGTCCTGCCTGTGGGAGGTGCTCGCGAGCGTGCGCATCCTGCGCGACCTCGGCGTACCCGCGGTGCACCGGCGCTGGGCTGACCGAGCCCGTCCCGCCCTCGCCGCCAACGGCCTGCTGGCCGCCCTGGTCGCGCCCAGCGGCGGTTACACGCCGGACTTCCTGACCCCGCCGCCGCCCGGCGTCGCCGCCGATCTGAGCCGCGAACTCGACGGTCTGCGCGCCACCCCGCCCGCGGTGGTCCGCGCTGAACTGGATCTTCTGCCGGCCCTCTCCCCCGCCCTGCGGGCCCTTCGCCACGACCCCGGGAGCGCCCTGACCCGGCTGGCCACCGAGATCGAGAACTACTGGTCCGTCGCGATCGCTCCCGACTGGCCACGCATGCGCGCGCTGCTCGACGCCGAGGTGCAGCGCCAGGCCCGCCGCCTGGCCGAGGACGGCACCGCTCACGTGCTCAACGACCTGCACGAACGCGTCACCTGGACGGGCGGCACGCTGCACATCGACCAGCCGCACTGCCCCGCCCCGGACGTGCCCGAGGGCGCCGCCGGACTGATCCTGATCCCGTCCGTCTTCGTCTGGCCGTCGGTGCTGAGCGTGACGACGGGCGAGACGCCCCAGCTGGCCTATCCGGCACGCGGCGTGGCCACTCTCTGGGAGCAATCGGCCCAGGGACCGGACGCGCTGAGCGCTGTCCTGGGCCGTGGCCGCGCGCGTCTGCTGGCCGAGATGGCGACGCCGCTGTCCACCACCGAGCTGGCCCGCCGGACCGGCATCACCGCCGGTGGCGTCTCCCAGCACTTGACCACCCTGCGCGCCGCCGGCCTGGTGGTGACCCATCGTCGGGGCCGGGCGCTGCTCAACGCCCGGACCGCCGTGGCCGACGCCCTGGTGGCCGCCAGTCACAGCGGCAGCACGACCGCCGTCGGCTGATCCCCGACGCACGTCACCCGCATCCGGTAGCGCTGGGTCGCCCCCTTGAAGATGATCAGCGCCGTCAACGCCGGTCCGGCGTCGACCCGCTCCACCTCGAAACCGTCGGCCGCCTGCCATCCGGTCAACGTCGCCTTGCCGGCGGCGCAGGTGGCGTCCACGGAGCCGCCGGGCGAGGTGAGCCTCTTGCCGCCCGCCGCCGAGGACGTGGAGGCGGACGGCCGTGCCGCGGTGGTGGATCCGCTCGGATCGGCCGAACCCGCCGGAGCCCCGGCCGTGGGCACCACCGAACCCGAAGGCGCGGCCGAGGAGGCCTTGGCCGTCCCGCCGGGCGCGGGCCGCCCGGACGCCGGCGCACTCACATGCGGCCCGGCATTGTTGCTGACGGCAGGCGCCGTACCGACGCCACCGATGGGAGCGGCCGAGGCAGTCTCGGCGGCCGACGGCGCCCGGCGATCAGCACTCCGGTCCTCCGGCAGAAGCCAGAGGAGCAGGGCGACGACGACCACGGCCGCGACACCACCGGCGGCCAGGAGTGGCTTGCGCTTCCTCAGCGGTACGGGGGTGGGGCCGCCCCCGCCAGGGCGCGATGGGCCAGGCGGGGTAGCGGCCACCCCTCGCCGATAAGCCGACCGCACTTCCCCATCACCCGGGGCCGTCGCCCCGGAGGGCAGCAGAAGCGTCCGGCCCGCTGGATCCTCCTCGCTCGGAGCCGCGCCCTCGTGCCGCCGGCCGCCCGGCCGTTGCGCGTTCACCGCGGCACCGGCACCGCCGACCGCGGCCACTTCCTCGCCCGCCCGGACGGCCGGAACCCGACGCAGCGTGTCCTCCCGGGGCGGATCGGGCGCCAACGACGCCTCCGCCGCGTCGGCCAGGATCGACGACACCTCCGCGGCGGTGGGCCGGTCCGCCGGGTCCTTACGCAGGCACCGATCGATCAGCTCGGCGACCGCCGACGGCACACCGGCAAGCTTCGGCAGCGGCGCCGGGTCGACGTAGACGTGGGCCTGCAACATCTGCGTCGTGGTCTCCACGCTCCACGGCGCCTCGCCGGCGAGCAGCCGATACAGCAGCACACCGAGCGCGTACACATCGGAGGCCGGCACCACCGCGTCGCCGGTCAGACGTTCCGGCGCGAGATACGCCGGCGTGCCGACCAGCATGTCCTCCGGCGCCGGGCCGACGGCCGCGGCGATGCCGAAGTCCACCACCTTCGCCCCGGCCGGCGTGACCATGATGTTGGCCATCTTGACGTCGCGGTGCACGAGGTCCTCGGCGTGTGCGACGGCCAGCGCCGCAGCCACCTCGCCGCAGATCCGGAACACCTTGCGCGGAGGCAACGGACCCGACGCGACCCGCTGCTGGAGGGTCGGCCCGTTGATCAGCTCCATCACGACGTACGGCAGGGGGCTGCCGCTCTCGGCCGCCTCGCCGTAGTCGTACACCTGCGCGATGTTGGGATGCGAGAGGTTCGCCGCCGCCCGCGCCTCGTCCCGGATCCGGGCCCGCGACTGTGGATCACCGGCGAATCGGGCGGCCAGCACTTTGACCGCGACCGGTCGTCCGAGCACCTCGTCGCGCGCACGCCACACCACCGCCATGCCGCCGCTGCCGAGCTCGTTCAGTAATTTGTAGCGGCCACCGAGCACCTGCCGAACCTCCACCGTGGCAGTGTGCCTGTCCGGCCGGGAAATCGCACACTCATGACACTCGAATGGCGTTCGCATTCGCTTTAACGTGTGATCGGCTTATTGCTTTGTGCGGCCCGGCCGCTTTGTGCGTCCGGGGAATTGATCAAGGAGTGGCATGGCGATTTCGATGCGACGCCTGGCGGATGCGACCACGAGCGCGCTGCTGCGGCAGTCGAAGGCACTGCACTCCTACGAAGTGTCGCGCGTCCGGACGCCCATGCGCGACGGTGTGGTCCTTCTGGGCGATCACTTCGCCCCGGACACGGCGGCACCTCACGGAACCATTTTGATCCGTACGCCGTACGGCCGCGGCTTTCCGACCTCCGCCCTGGACGGCCGGTTCTTCGCCGCTCGCGGCTATCACGTGGTGCTCCAGAGCGTGCGGGGCACGTTCGGCTCCGGTGGCACGTTCCGCGCGATGGCGCAGGAGACGGAGGACGGCGCGGACACCGTCGCCTGGCTGCGCGACCAACCGTGGTTCGACGGCCGGCTGGCCACCCTCGGCGGTTCTTATCTCGGCTGGACTCAATGGACGCTCCTCCAGGACCCGCCCCCTGAGCTGCGCACGGCCGTCATCTACGTCGGGCCGCACGACTTCCGCGAGGCCGTCTTCGGGACGGGCGCGTTCACCCTGGGCGACTTCCTCGGCTGGAGCGATCAGATCGTCCACCAGGAGAGCGGCAACCTGCACCGGGTGGCCGCCATGGCCACGGCTCCGCGCCGTCTGCGCGCGGCCCTGCGGGGGCTGCCCCTGCCCGACGCGGCCGAGGCGGTGCTGCGCGGGCGGGCACCCTGGTATCGCGAGTGGCTCTCGCACCCCGACGCCGACGATCCCTGGTGGCAGCCGTATCGGGCCGGCACCGCCCTGGATCGTGTCGATGTGCCGGTGCTGCTGGTCAGCGGCTGGCAGGACCTCTTCCTGGACCAATCCCTGAAGCAGTACGAGGTGCTTCGCGACCGTGGCGTGCACGTCGCCCTCACCGTGGGACCGTGGACCCACTTCGGGGTCGGCACCCGCGGTGCGCGCATCGTCACGAGTGAAAGCCTCGCGTGGCTGGACCAGCACATGGCCCGGAAACCGGCGGCCCGAACATCACCCGTTCGGGTGTACCGGACCGGCGAGCGAAAATGGCACGAGCTGGCGGCCTGGCCTCCGCCGTCGGTCCCCGAGGCGTTCCAGCCGCACCCCGACGGGACCCTGACCCTCGCGTCGATCGAGCCGGACGACGGCAGCGTCAGCTTCCGCTACAACCCGGCCGACCCGACCCCGGCCGTCGGCGGCCGCACGCTCACCGGCCGCCCCGGCGTCAAGGACAACCGCGCCCTCGAGTCGCGGCCCGACGTCGTCGTCTTCACCACCGACCCGCTGCCCACCGCGGTCGATGTCATCGGCTCACCCACTGTGGAATTGTCAATCTCCGTCGACGGACCACACGCTGACATCTTCGTCCGGCTCTGCGACGTCGACCGGCACGGCCACTCCCGCAACTTCACCGACCGGCTGCACCGTCTCGACCCGGCCGTCCCAGCCGGCCAGGTGCAGCGCCTCTCCCTCACCCTCGACCCCTGCTTCCACCGCCTGCCGGCCGGTCATCGCCTGCGCCTGCAAGTCTCCGGCGGCGCCTTTCCGCGCTACGCCCGTAATCTCGGCACCCCCGGCACGCCGGCCGAGGGCCGTGTTCTTCGTTCCTGCCTGCACACCGTCCACTGCGCCGGAACCCGCCTGGTGCTGCCGGTCGCGGCGCCCCGCTGAGGCCGGCTCGCCTCAGCCCCGCGGATGCTTCATCCACCACTCGGTGAATTGGCGCGCCCGGCCCGACTCGTCGAGCCGAAGCATCCACAGGTTGCTGTAGGTGTCCTTCGGATACCGCGTCGTTCCCTCGATCACGACCAGATCATCGGTGAGGACGACCGGGTGCCACGCGAACGTCGTCGTGCCCGGATCGTCCTTGATCTTCAACCACTCCTCGACGATCTTTTCGCGGCCCGTCCACGGTTCCGCGAAAGGCTCCGGATAATAGGCGGCGTCCGGGGTGAAGAGCTCCCCGATGTCCTCCGGATCGTTGCTCTCCCAAGCCTTGCGATAGTTGTTCACCCACGCGGTCACCACTTCGATACTGGCCATCGCACCTCCCCTGGGGCCGGCCCGACCGCATTGATCGGACGCGCCGAAAATTACGAATTCACCGTGTACGCCGCCTTGTTGAATTCGGCCAGCGCCCCGTTCCACAACACGTCGCTCACCTGCGTCAGCACGATCGACGTCAGCCCCTCCCGCGGATCGTTGAACCAGCTCGTCCCGTAGCCGCCGGACCATCCGTACCGCCCCGGCCCGGAGACCTCGTCGGCGGCGACCGTGACCGCCATGCCGTATCCCCAGCCGGCGCCGCCGAGCAGCAGGCCGCCGCTCTCGATCTGTGCCGGGGTGAGGTGGTTTCTGGTCATCGAGGCCACCGACGCCTCGGAGAGCAGCCTTGTGCCGCCGTGCACCCCGCCGTTGAGCAGCATGCGCGCGAAGGCCAGGAACTCGTCGGCCGTCGACACCAGGCCACCGGCACCGGAGGGGAAGGCGGGCGGCCGGCTCCACACCTCGGCCGGCGAGCCGGTGCGCTCGGCAAGCTTGCCGGTCGACGGATCGGTCATGTAGTACTTCGGCAGGTCGGCGGCCCGCTCGCCACGCAGTGAGAACCCGGTCCCGGCCATGCCCAGCGGGGTGAACAGACGCTCGCGCAACAACTCTTCCAGCGGCTGCCCGGACACCCGGGCGAGCAGCACACCCAGCACCAGCGAGCCCGCGTTGTACATCCACGTCTCGCCCGGCTGCCGCATCAGGGGCAGCGACGCGAACCTGCGGATCCACTCGTCGGGGTCGTGCGGCGTCCGCGGATCGGGCTCGCCGATGACCAGCTCCAGCTCGCGCCACGCCTGAACGATCGGATAGGGCGGGTCGATGGCGTCGCCGTCGACGATCGTGCCGAACCCGAGCGTGAACGTCAGCAGGTCCTCGACGGTGATCGGGCGCCTGAGCTCGACCGTGTCGTCGAGCGGGCCGTCGAGCCGGGCCAGCACGCGCTGCCCGAACAGCTCGGGGAGGACCTTGGTGACCGGCTCCTCCAGATCGAGCCGGTCGTCCTCGGCGAGCTGCATGGTGACGGCCGCCAGCACCGGCTTGGTCATCGAGCCGATGCGGAACGGGGTGTCGCGTCTCATCGGAGCGCCACCCTCGAAGGCGGTCGCGCCGATCGCGTCGACGACCACATCCTCGCCGCGCGCCACCAAGGAGACGGCGCCCGGGATCTCGCCGCGCTCGACCCGGGCGGCGACGGCCTCGCTCTGCGTGGCGGGCCTGGGCTTCTGATCGGTCATGCGGACAGCCTGCCAGGCGCCACCGACATTTTCCGGACGAGTTCCGCAGCCTGTGGACAACCCGCTCCTGTGGATAACTCCGGTTCTGTCGGAGGGCGCGGCTATGGTCCCTCGCATGCACGAGAAATGGCAGCATCTCCCCGCTCCGGCCCGTCCGATCGCGGCCGCCGCCACGGCCGCGGTCGGCGCGGCCCAGGCGCGTGATCCCGACGGCCTCGATGCGGCGGTCGGCGATCTCGCGGCGCTCGATCCGGCTCAGAGCGGTCTCATCCTCGGCACCGCGGTGCGCCTCCTGCTGGAGGACGGCCATCCCGACGGCCTGGACGGCGAGGCCGTGCGCGATGTGCTCGAGCAGAGTGTGCGCAACGCAGCGCAGTGGCAGCCCGAGGTCGACCCGCATGTCGTCCTTCAGCTGCTCGCCGGCGCGCTGGGCGTCCTCGACGAGGACGAGACAACGCCACCGAAACCGGATGTGCTGGCCCGGCACGCGGCTCTGCTGCTGGCCGATCTGCTCGGCGAGCGGCCGGTCGAGTCCTGGTTCGTCGCGGCCCTGACCGACATCGAAAGGACACAGCTGAACGACTGACCCGCCGGCGCGAGGACCGGCCCGACCGACGATAACGAAGGCGAAAGGGAGACGACCGATGGAGGCATAAGTCGTTGAACAGCCCGGACGAGGCTGGAGGCGGCGAGATGACGACAACGAGTTCCGACCCGGGGCTGCACCTGCGGCCGATGGTCCACGTTGCCGACCTGGCCGCGTCCATCGCGTTCTACCGGCAGCTGGGCGGCGAGATCATCCACGGTGGCCAGGACACCGAGTGGGTGCTCATGCAGCTCGGCACGGTGCAGATCGGTCTGGTCGCGCGGCCGCCCGACGCGCAGCGGGGCGAGGGCCAGGTCGAGCTGACCTTCGGCGCGGCGATGCCGTTGGACGAGCTGGAACGGCGGCTGCATCGGGCCGGCTTCCGGGTTGCCGAGGTGACCACCGACCGGGACTTCGGGGAGCAGTTGCTGGTGCGCACCCCGGACGGCCTGCTGATCAAAATTGCACAGCGTGAACCCGAGGACTGACTCAACGTGTCCGCGTCTTGTCGAAGCCGGACGCTCTTCCCGCGGCCCGATGCCGCGTTCTCCCCGCGGCCCGATGCCGCGTTCTCCCCGCCGCCCGATGCCGCGGATCGGGCACGGCAGCCCGCAGCACGAGCAGGCCGGCCAGCGCGCCGGCCGTATTGGCTATCAGGTCGTTGACGTCGACGGTCCGGCGGCTGCCCACCGCCAGGCCGATCACCAGCTGGGTGAGTTCGATCGAGGAGCTGGCCACGGCGGCCCATCCGGCCAGCCGCTCGAGCGAGTCAGCGCGCGGCCACAGCATCGGCACCAGGACGCCGAACGGAACGAACATGACGACGTTCAGCACGAAGCTGGCGGCGTCGACGACGAACGGGACGTAATGGATCATCGTCCACCACGGCGTCGCCGCCCAGTATGACGACGGGTGCGGCGTGATCGGGAAGATCGTCACCGCCACGACCGCGATCGCGTACAGCAGCAGGAGCAGTGCCGTGACCGTACGCCGCAAACCGGCCCCCTCCCCGAGCGCGAGTGTCCCCACCAGCACAACGGATATCGAGCGGAGTTCGCGCTGCAAGTAACCCTGATCACTGCGGTCGATAAAAGTTTGCAGCCTCTGCAAGATCGGCCGTAGCGTGTCCGCCCGTGGAGATGCCCGGCGAGACCGCACCGGTTGCCGGCCGCCGGGACCGCAAGAAGCAGCAGACCCGAGCGGCCCTGATGACGGCCGCGCTGCGCCTGGTCGACGAGCGCGGCCTCGACGGGGTGACGGTCGAGGAGATCAGCGAGGCCGCCCACGTCTCGCCGCGGACGTTCTTCAACTACTTCGCCACCAAGGACGACGCCCTCATCGGTGAGCCGCTCGATGACGGCGCGTCGCTGCGCGACCGGCTGCTGGCCCTGCCCTCGGACGTGCCACTGGTCGCGGCACTGTCGGAGGTGGTGACCCCGTCGGTCGAGCAGATCCAGGCCGATCGCGACCTGTGGCTGCTGCGCATGCGGGTGCTGAAGAACAATCCGCAGCTGCTCCCGGCGCTGGTGGCGCGGGGCGCCCAGACCGAGCAGGACTTCATCGCCGCGGTCGCGGCGCGCACCGGGCTGCCGACAGACCACGCGTTCCCCCAGCTTGCCGCCACGCTCACCGGCGCCGCGTTCCGCACCGCGATGATCCGCTGGGCCGGTGCCGACGACGGCCGCCAGCTCTCCGACTTCGTGCGCGAAGCCTTCGGCATCCTCGCCGCCGGCCTCGCCGAGCCAGCCCCTACGAATGAGGAAGTCACCGAATGACAGTCACCAGTCACCCACCGGACCAGCCGGAATCGGGTGCCCTTGCGGTGGAAGCGACGGTCGCGGAGGACGCCGTTGCCATCGCCGGCGAACCGATCGCCGCCGAAGCGGTCGACGCCACGGTCGCCGGGAGCGCAAGCTTCGGGCGCATGTCCCGCCGGGAGATCGTTCAGGCGCTCTCCGGTCTCATGCTCGGCATGTTCGTGGCGATCCTCGCCTCGACCGTCGTGTCCAACGCCCTGCCCACGATCATCGCCGACCTCGGCGGCAGCCAGTCGGTCTACACGTGGATCGTCACCACCGAGCTGCTGTCGATGACGGCCACCGTGCCGCTCTGGGGCAAGCTGGCCGACCTCTACAGCAAGAAACTGCTGATCCAGCTCTCGTTGCTGCTCTTCGTGGCCGGTTCGCTGATCGCCGGCTTCACGCCGAACGTCGGTGTGCTGATCGTCAGCCGGGTCGTCCAGGGCATCGGGGCGGGCGGCATGAGCGCGCTCGCGATGATCGTGATGGCCGCCATGATCCCGCCTCGCGAGCTGGGTCGTTACTCCGGTCTGTTCGGCGCGGTCTTCGGCGTCGCCACCATCGCCGGGCCGCTGATCGGTGGCGTCCTCGTGGACACCGACTGGCTCGGCTGGCGCTGGTGCTTCTTCGTCGGCGTGCCGTTCTCGCTGGCCGCCATCGCGCTGCTGCAGAAGACGCTGCACCTGCCGTCGGTCCGGCGCGAGGTGAAGATCGACTGGCTGGGTGCGCTGCTGATCACGGCGGGCGTGAGCACGCTGCTGATCTGGTCGACGCTGGCCGGCCAGCACTTCGACTGGGCCTCCGTGCAGACGGCGGCGTTCGTGGCCGGCGGCGTCGTGCTGCTCGCGCTCGCGGTGTGGGTCGAGGCCCGGGCGGCAGAGCCGATCATCCCGCTGCGTATCTTCCGCAGCCGCACGGTCTCCCTCGCGATCATCGCCAGCGTGCTGGTCGGCGTCGCGCTGTTCGGCGGGACCGTCTTCCTGTCGCAGTACTTCCAGGTTGCTCTGGGTAAGACTCCGACGGTTGCCGGCCTGATGAGCCTGCCGATGATTTTCGGTCTCCTGGTCTCCTCGACAATCGCCGGACAGCTCATCACGAAATTTGGCAAATGGAAGATGTACCTGGTCGCCGGGTCGGTGATCATGGTGGCCGGCCTGCTCCTGCTGGCCACCATCGACGCGAGAACGAGCGTCCTGACGCTGTCGCTCTTCATGCTCGTCCTGGGCATCGGGGTCGGCATGCTCATGCAGAACCTGGTGCTCGCCGCGCAGAACGACGTACCCGCGACCGAGCTCGGCGCGGCCACCTCGTCGGTCACGTTCTTCCGCAGCATGGGCGGCGCGATCGGCGTGAGCGCCCTCGGCGCGGTTCTCACCAGCCGCATCACGAGCCTGTTCACCGAGAAGTTCGGCGCCGCGGCCGCCGGGGCCGGCGAGGGCAAGGTGCCCGACCTTCACTCACTGCCGCCGCAGGTCCTGGCGATCATCAGGGACATCTACGGAACGGCGACCGCCAACCTCTTCCTGGTGGCCGCGCCCGTCGCGGCACTCGCGGTGATCGCCGTCGCCTTCATCAAGGAGAAGCCGCTGTCCACCCTCAGCGGCGACCAGCGGCGGGCGCAGGAAGAGGAGTCCGCGGCGACGGGCATTCCACTGCACTGATCCGTACGGGATTCGCCGAAGTCCCGCTTCCGCGACGGCCAGGTCCCTGCGGGGTCCTGGCCGTTGCGCCTGTCTCGCGCCACGACGGGGCCATTCCGCTGGTCACGCACTTCGCGGGGCGTACATGATGACGGCTACGCCGGCCAGGCACAGGGCGGCGCCCAGCAGGTCGAAGCGGTCCGGCCGGAAACGGTCCACAACCATCGCCCAGACGAGTGAACCAGCGACGAAGACTCCGCCGTAGGCGGCCAGGATCCGGCCGAAGTGGGAATCGGGCTGAAGGGTGGCCACGAAACCGTAGACACCCAGGGCCACCACGCCGGCGCCGGCGAAGAGCAGACCGCGATGTTCGCGGACGCCCTGCCAGACGAGCCAGGCCCCGCCGATCTCGGCCAGGGCGGCCAGCACGAACAACGCGATCGAACGCAGCACGGTCATGTGCCGCATTCAACCAGCGGTGATCAGGACGGGCGCAGGCCCACCGACGCGCGCGGGCTCGGCGGCTCGGCGCAGCCCAGCAGGCCGACCAGGCCGGACACCCACAGCTGCCGGTACACCGTGGGGCTCGGGTGGCTGACCACGAGCTTCACGCCGCTGGCCGCGGCCGTGTGGAAGCAGGCGACGAGGATGCCGATGCCGATGCTGTCGATCAGCATCACACGCTGCAGGTCGAGGCAGATCTTGCCCGGCGTGGAGCTGGTCAGCACGTCGTTGACGGCGTCCCGCATCACGTGAGCGTTGTCCAAGTCGATCTCGCCGCTCGGGGCGATCTCGACGGTGCCATCCGCCAGCTGGCGCGTGGTGATCGGCAGATACACGGCTGCCCTCTTCCTGGCGTCGAGCGGGGCCGACGCCGACCCTCCGCGGGGAAGACGCGCCGGTCCCGGGATGATCACCCCTGGGTCTGGCGGACGTCGGACGCCTCGCCCGGGCGCCGCTCTCCAACCGCGTTCCTACAACAATCCGCTGGTCTGCAAGTTACGCCACGTAGGCGCGGAACGCCAGAGTAGTTCATATGGCCTGAATGTGCTGGAACGGTCAGTGCGTGGCGGGGACGTTGACGTTCAACGCACCGGCATCGAATACTCACGGTATGCGATGGAGCCCACTTCGGCATGGCTGAGCTACCACCGAGGTCCGTCTCCGCGTACACCGAAGGCCCGGACATCATGCGCTTCAGCAGCGCAGACATCGATCAGGCGCGGTCTGTGCTAAATCGGTTCTACTATCCCGTGGCACTGGGTGTGCCGGAACAGGCCGAAGGGTTCGGGCTTTGCCTCGACGTGATCCAACTCGGACCCTTGACCATCGGCCGGCTCAGCTTCGAGGGGCCGGTGACCGTTCGCGCCCCCGAGCTGGACGCCTACCACGTCAGCATCCCGACCAGCGGCCATCTGTACGCGAGGCACGCCGGGAAAGAGGTCGTCGCGACGGCGGCGAGCGGTGCGATTTTCGGTCCCGGCAGCCCGGTCTTCACCCAGCACGAGGAGAACACCGCCGAACTGCTGATCAAGATCGAGCGGAAGGCTCTCGAGGAGGAACTGGCCGGCCTGCTGGGTCGCCCGATCGAGGGACCCATCGACTTCCCCCCGACGATCGACCTCGCGGGTGGACCGGGTCATAGCTGGGGGTGCCTCGTCCGGTTGCTGCACGACGAGCTCGACTTCCAGCACAGCCTGATCTACGAGCCGATGATCGTCGAGCACATCTGCAGCGCGGTCCTCAGCGGCCTGCTGCTCAGCGTGCCGCACCGCTACCACCAGGAACTGACCATGCCGGCCTCGGTGGCGCCGCCGCGTGCGATCAAGCGGGTGGTCGACGCCATCGAGGAAGAGCCGGAGCGCCCGTTCACCGTCGCCGACCTGGCGAAGATCGGCGGGATGAGCGTGCGCTCGCTGCAGGAGGGTTTCCGCCGGCACCTGGGCTGCGCTCCGATGACCTTCCTCCAGCGGGTACGTCTGGGCCGCGCGCGGGAGACGCTGCGCAAGGCGGACCCCGCGCACATCACCGTCGCCGCCGTGGCCCATCGCTGGGGCTTCGCCCACCTCGGCCGTTTCGCCTCGGCCTACCGAGCCCACTTCGGCGAGACGCCGTCGGAAACATTGCGCTCGAACGGGTGACCCCACCAACCGCCGCCGCGGCGGCGGGCCCGGCGGAGGCGACACGACGCGCGATGGCCAGGCTGCGGCCGGCCCCGGAGGAAAGAACGCGACCAGCTAGGCCGCGGCCGACCCGGCGGAGGCAACACGACCAGACGCGCGATGGTCAGGCCGCGGCCGGCCCGGCGAAGAAAACAGGGGAAGCTACTCGCCGGGGTCGGCTCGGCGGTGACGGACCTCGTCCGCCTGCCGAGGCGCGTCGGATGCCACGCCGAACAGGTAGCCCCTCGGCGGGACCCACTCGCGCCAGAGACCCAGGCGCGGGGGCACCGCGACCAGGTCGCCGTCGCCGCTGCCGCGCTGATCGCGCAAAAAGGCCAGGACTCTCGCGGCGGCCAGGCCGGCGTCCTCGGCCATGTCGAGCAGCAGACGGCACTGGTCGTCGGACAGCGGGCCGGGCGCACCGGGAAGGTCGACGGCCGGGCGGCGCAACACGGCAGCAAGGCCCGCCAGCGCCTGCATCACGTCACTCGCGTCCCGTTCGGCATCCGACAGGCCGGTCACGCCCGCCCTCCCCTGGGCTCGCTCATGCGTCTCCCCCTCACCACACGCCGGACAACTCCCGGGCCCCACCTGGGTGTCGGATACGTGCATCCAGCAGAAATGTATTCGGCCCACTACTATGCGTCCATCCGTAACGCGCAGGACCTGTCCAGTTAGCGCTCAGTTTGACCGGCAGACGACATGATCGTCGGTTTCCGCACCTGGTTCGAAGACTCTTGCCGCGCGGGAACCACGCGCCGAAGTGGTCACCGACAACACATGGTCATGATCGGTGCGAAGGGGTAAGACAAGGGGACCAGCAGCCTTGGAGGAGCCATGACCGACGAGAATCGACCGCCGCTCGAGGAATCGCAGGAGGTGGCGGACGCCATCGAGGACGACGTCGCGGTGGACGCCTTCATCACCGGTGGCGGCACGGACCGGGACACCCCGGAGTTCCTTCAGCCGGGCGAGGAGCCCCACGTACGGACGGGCGCCGACCAGCAATGGGACCCGGAGGACCTGGCGGTGGCCGAAGGCCGCGACCCGACGCCGGAGAACATCGAGCGCGCCCGTGAGGAGCTCGAGGAGGACGGTCCGGCGGCGATCGAGCGCACCGTCCCCTGACCGCCGAGGCAGGGCTGGGACACAGGCCGAGGCACGACCCCGGGCACCGGCCGAAGCACGACCCCGGGCACCGGCCGAGACACGACCCCGGGCACCGGCCGAAGCACGACCCCGGGGCACGGGCCGAAGCGCGCACGGCGCCGCGACGGCGGAAGAGCCGCCCGGGCAAGGAGCTGCCCGGGCGGATCGGTGACTATTTCGGCTCGTTCGGATCGGGGGTCAGCTGACGGCTGTCCTCCGGCCCGTCCGGATCGACTGCTGTGCCGCCTCGAGGATTCCGGTCACCTCGGCTCCGAAACGCACGTCCAGCTCGGGCCTCGGACCGCCGCCGGCGAAGGCGATCAGCTGGTCGATCGCCCGCCCGAGCGCCTCCACCGGCGTCCACGTGCCCTGCGGCACCGGGCGCAGACCCGCCTCCCCGGCAAAGACCGCCTCCTCGCGCCCCGCCCCGGCCGGCGCGTCCACCGACAGCGTCAGCGTGCTGATCGCGCCGCCCTCGTGCTGCACCAGCAGGTGCGTCATGTCCCGCGGCCCGGTCAGCCCCATCACCTCGGTCACCCGGCCCAGCACCGGCAGCACCAGGGCCAGCGCGTGCGGTCCCACATCCCACAGGCCGCCGCTCTCCTTGCGCCACGCGGAAGCGCCGAACGGGTTGCCGTCCGTGAAGATCGTGCCGACGTGGTCGACGCGAGCCTCCGTCCAGCCGCCGGTCGCGGCCGCGTCGCGGACGAAATCGGCGATCTCCGGCAGCAGCCGGCGGGTGAAGAACACCACCGAGGCCAGGTCGCGCTCCTCGACGGCCGCAGCGATCTCGTCGGCCTCGGCCTTGGTGAACGCGACCGGCTTGTCGAGCAGCAGATGCTTGCCGGCGCGGGCGGCCTCCAGCGCGATCGGCGCCTGCACATCGGGCGGCAGCGCGACGGCGATGGCGTCCACATCGGCGATCAGTGAGGCGATCTCCCGGTACGGCCGGGCGCCGTGCTCCTCGGCCAGATCGGCGGCTTTGTCATGATTGCGGCCCCAGACCCCCACGAACTCGACATCCGGGTGTGCCGTCAACGCCGGTGCGTGTGCCATGTGGGCCCAGGGTCCGGTGCCGAAAAGTCCGAAGCGCATGTGCGTTCGCCGCCTCTCAGGTTGTCGGACCGCAAGCTACCAGGCGGACGACGATCAGTACGCTGTGCCGGGTGAACGGTCCCTTGTCGGTGGCGACGATCGTCGCGGGCCTCGTGCTGGCCGCCTGGTTTCTGCTGCGTGCTGCCCTCGATCGGGCGCCCAGCCGGTTCGACCTGATCGCGACCGCCGCCCTCAGCGTCCTCGTCGCGGTCCTGGTCCTGGTCGCGGTGATCGGCCTCTTCGACGGCACCCGCCCCACCGAGACCGCCACCTTCGGCGGTTATCTGGTGACCACGATCGCCTTCGCCCCCACCGCGCTGTATCTGGCCCGCCTCGAGCCGACCCGGTGGGGCAACCTCATCCTCGGCATCGCCTGCCTGGTGCTGCCGGTTCTCGTGCTGCGCCTGCAGCAGATTGCGTCGGTGACCGGTGCCTCCTGATTCACGTTCCTCAACCCGAGCGGCCGATGCGGCTTTGAGCACCGGTTTCGGCCGTCTCCTGCTTTTCGTGTACGGCGTTTTCGCGCTGTCGGCGAGCGCACGAGCCCTGGTGCAGATCTCCACGCACTTCTCCGAGGCGCCGGTGGCCTACCTGCTGTCCGCCTTCGCCGGCCTGGTCTACATCGCCGCCACCGTGGGGCTGGCGATCGGCGGTTCGCGGGGCCGCCGGATCGCCTTGACCAGTTGTTCGGTGGAATTGCTGGGCGTGCTGGTCGTCGGCTCGTTGAGCATCGCCGACAAGGTGGCTTTCCCGGACGACACGGTCTGGTCCCGGTTCGGCAGCGGATACGGGTACGTGCCGTTGGTCCTGCCGTTCTTCGGGCTGTGGTGGATCTGGAGCCACCGGCCGAGGAACTAGGCGTCCGACTCGATGGTGTGCGGCACGAAATAACACTGGTCCTTGGTGACCAGCCCGTCCACCCCGAGGCCCTCGCGGATGCCCATGCCGGCCGGTTCGCCGTCGATGAGCCACGACCCGAGCACCGGATGCACCGTGCCCTCCAGCCCGTCGAACGACGGCAGTTCGCACAGCTCCTGCAGGACGTATCGGCCGTCCGCGCCGTACTCGGAAGGGTTCTCGGTGATCGTCACGCCGTCGCGGACCAGCGTCACCGAACCGCCCTCGCGCCCCCACACCGGCTTCTTGGCATAGCTGGTCATCGCTTTCGCGGCGGTTGATTCGGCGAAATGGGCGGGCAGCAGATATCTCCCGCGTTCCGGGTCGTCGCCGAACAGCTTCCACAGCACCGGCAGCAACGCCTTGTTGCCCAGCAGCGCGGCCTTGTACGGCGGCTCGATCCAGACGGTTCCGTGCTTGGTGGGATCGGCCATGTTCCGGAAGAAGGCCTTCCCGCCCTCCTCGTTCCAGAACCATTCCCACGGATACAGCATGAAGACGACGTCGATCGGCTCGGCTTTGTGCTCCTGACCGGGGCCGGGCACGAACACCACGCGGTCGCCGGCCACGTCCCAGCCGATCTGGCTCATCGCGATCAGCTCGACCGGGAAGCCGGCCTCCTCGGCGGTGGCCATGAGGTATGCCACGTTCATCCGGTCCTCACCGGTGGACTCGGATGTCTCGTACGCAAAAAAGATCTTGGGTTTCTCCGGGAGCCAGTGCCGGGCCTCGCGCAGCTTGGCGATGTTGCGCCGCCATGCGCCGGGGTTCGCGGGCTCGCCGTCGGCCGCCTCCCAGCCGACCAGGCGGTCGTGGATCGAGTTCCACTGGCGCCACGGATGCTGCGTCACGCCGGTCTGGTCGACCCAGTGCCATTGGATGACCGCGCTCTCCACCAGCGACGTCGGTGTCTGCGCGTTGAACTCGAGCAGCTTCGGGGTGGTGCCGGGCCCGTTGTACCAGAGGTCGAAGCGGCCGTAGATGCTCGGCGAGTAGTCCGGGGTCTCCATCGGCAGCCGCATGTCGGGGTCTTTGTCGTAATGCGTCCACGTCTCCGCGTCGCCGTCGAACCAGGTCCGGATGATCTGCTCGTGGGCGAACTCGGGGATGCCGATGCGCGCCAGGAAGCAGCTCTGCGGATTGCAGATCGACTGGAAATAGCCGTCCCGGCGGCCCTGCACGGTGTGCCGCGGACACTGCCGGACCATCCAGTCGCCGGCCTCGAGGCACATCGCGTGCAGCGTGGTGGTCGCGGCCTCCAGCTCCTCGATCTCGGCGGCGGTGAAGTCGTAGTACGGCCCCTCCTGCCAGTACGAGATCATCGAGCCGTCGGGCAGTTCGGTGTCGTTGTAGGTCAGGCCGAGGCTGTAGTTCGTCAGTCTCCAGCCGTCGCGGACCGGACCGTACGGAATGCGTCGCACGCTCAGCCGCCCGAGCTCTTGCCGGAGCCGCGGGCGGCGCCGCCCTTGCCCACGACACTGGTCTTGATGGTGCCGTTACTGATCTTGCCGGTGGGGGGCAGGCCGAAGGACTGCCGGGCAGCCCTGTCGTTGTACGCGAACCGGTTGCCGCCGGCCGGGAGCCGGTAACCGACCGGGTAACCGGGGCGATACGCCGCGGAGTACCAGATGAAGAAGGGCAGGACGCCGAGGCCGGCCGACGAGCGGTCGTCGTCGTCGCAGTTGTCGTCGTCGACCACGACACCGTTGGCGTCGGCGCAGTAGAACCCCGCGTCCTGGTAGTCGTCGTCGTTGTCGCACGCCGCCGCGCCGCCCGCCGCCAGCAACAGGAACGTGCTGGTCAACGAGACGCTGCGGGAGCTCATGCGTCGGTTCATCATCTCTTTGTAGCGCCTCTCAGCAACCGCCGTAAGGTCAGGCGCGAGGACCTCCGGCCACGTAGATGACCTGGCCGGACACGAATCCCGCACCCTCGCTGACGAGGAACGATACGGTGTTCGCGACGTCTTCGGGGCGTCCCGCGCGACCCACCGGGATCTGGCTGACCGCGGCCTTGGAGAAATCGGCGAAATCCATGCCGACCCGGGCCGCGGTGGCCGCCGTCATGTCGGTGACGATGAAGCCGGGTGCGACCGCGTTCGCGGTGATGCCGAAGCGGCCCAGCTCGATCGCGAGCGTCTTGGTGAAGCCCTGCATACCGGCCTTGGCCGCGGCGTAGTTGGCCTGCCCGCGGTTGCCCAGCGCGGAGGTGCTGGAGAGGTTCACGATGCGGCCCCAGCCCGCGTCGACCATGTGCTTCTGCACCGCGCGGCTGAACAGGAAGGCGCCGCGCAGGTGGACCGCCATGACGGTCTCCCAGTCGTCCTCGCTCATCTTGAACAGCAGGTTGTCGCGCAGCACGCCGGCGTTGTTGACCAGCACGGTGGGCGCGCCCAGCTCGGCGACGACCTTCTCCACGGCCGCGGACACCTGCACCGGGTCGGACACGTCAGCGCCCACCGCGAGGGCCGTGCCGCCCGCGTCGTGGATCGCGGTCACCGTGTTGGCGCAGGCACCCTCGTCGAGGTCGACGACCGCGACGGCCAGGCCGTCCGACGCGAGCTTGCGCGCGGTGGCCTCACCGATGCCGCGCGCGGCCCCCGTGACGATGGCGACCCTGGAAACGGACTGCGACATTACGGCCTCCGGCAGTGATCTCGACACAGATGGCCGACTTTAACCCGGATCACGCGCAACGGCGCAGGCGGATCCAGCGATATCCGTGACCGGCGACCTCGACCGCGTCGAACTTGTCCAGCGGGCCGTACTCGCGGTCGGCCAGGACGTCGTTCGGCGATTCCGCCTCGGCTTCGAGAATCCCCAGGTCGATGACGGCGTCGTCGGGCCCGAGGTTGTGCACGAAGACCATCGTCCCGGTCCCGTCGTCGGCGCGGTGCACGAGCACGCCGGGCGCGACGGGGACGTCGACGTGCGTACAGGAGCCGGCGCCGACCTCGGGCGCTTCCCGCAGCGTACGGATCATGCGCTCGAACCAGGACAGCAGCGACGCCGGATCGTGGCGTTGCCCGGTGACGTTGACCGTCTCGTAGCCGAACTCGCCGCCGGTGACGACCGGGCGCACCAGCTCCCGGGCCGGCGCCGTGGAGAACCCGCCATTCGCCAGAACAGACCATTGCATCGGCGTCCGGATGGCATTGCGGCCCTCGAGCTCCAGGTTCTCACCCATGCCGATCTCCTCGCCGTACCGCAGCACGGGCGTGCCGCGCAGGGTGAACTGCAGCGAGTACGCGAGTTCGATGCGCCGGCGGTCGTTGCCCAGCATGGGGGCCAGGCGGCGCCGGATGCCGCGGCCGTACAGCTGCATCTCGGGCTCCGGCCCGAACTCGCCGAAGACCTGTTCACGCTGGTCGGTGGTGAGCCGGGAGAGATCGACCTCGTCGTGGTTGCGCAGGAAGGTCGCCCACTGTCCGCCACGCGGCAGCTTCGGCGTCTCGCGCAGCGCCTCGATGATCGGCTCCGGGTTCTGCCGGGCCAGCGCGAGCATCAGCTTGGTGTTGAGCATGAAGTCGAACAGCATGTGGATGCGGTTCGCCGAGCCGCCCCGGTCACCGAAGAACGCGGGCAGCTTCGCGGGCTCCACATTGGCCTCGGCCAGCAGGACCGCGTCGCCCTTGCGCCACTGCAGGTGCTCGCGCAGCTCGGTGAGGAAGTCGAGATCCTGCGGCGAGTTCGGGTTGCCCGGCTCGGTCTCCTCGATGATGAACGGCGCCGCGTCCATCCGGAATCCGGCGACGCCGAGCTGGAGCCAGAAGGCACAGATCTTCTTGATCTCCGTACGGACATCGGGGTTCTTGATGTTCAGATCCGGCTGGAACTTGTAGAACCGGTGGTAGTACCAGAGTTTCGCGGTGCGGTCGTAGGTCCAGGTCTCGCCCTGCTCCCCGGGGAAGACCATGCCCTGGTGCCGGTCCGGCGGCGCGCTCTCGGCCCAGACATACCAGTCCCGGTACGGCGAGTCCGGCGACGACCGTGCGGACTGGAACCAGGGGTGCTGGTCCGAGGTGTGGTTCACGACCAGGTCGATGATCACCTTGATGCCCAGGTTGTCCGCCTGGTGCAGCAGTTCGGCGAAGTCACCCAGGGTGCCGAAGCGCGGGTCGACGTTGTAGAAGTCCTCGACGTCGTAGCCGTCGTCGCGGTCCGGCGACGGGTGGATCGGGTTGAGCCACAGACAGGTCACTCCCAGCCGGGCCAGATAGTCCAGCCGCCCGATCAGCCCGCGGATGTCACCGCAGCCGTCGCCGTTCGAGTCCGCGAAGGTGTCGATGTCGAGGCAGTAGACAACGGCCTTCTGATACCACCGGTCGCTCATGCGGCCTTTATTTGTCCGCCTTGGCTGTCGACGAAACCGGGACCCGCGAGGACCGGGCTCGAGACGCATCCGGTGAGCGCCTCCTGCAACGCGCTCAGGCCGGTCATCGCGATCTCCAGCTGCTCGGCCGTCACCCGGTGGGTGAGCAGCGAGTCGAGCGCCTCGAGATAGTCCGGCAACGCGAGCGTCAGAGTGTGCTCACCCTCCGGGGTCAGCGCGGCTTCCAGCGAACGCCGGTCGTCGGTGCAGTGCACGCGCACCACGAACCCGAACTCGACCAGGCGGTCGACCAGCCGGGTGATCCCGCTGCGGCTGTACGCCATGATGTCGGAGAGTTCGGTCATCCGCAGCCGCCGATTCGGCGCCTCCCGCAGCCGGACCATGGCCTGCAGCATCGCGTGGCTCAGCCCGTAGCGCCGCAGCGCGTGGGTGATGCCGTTCTGTACCGCGCCCTGAACCTGGGCGAGCGTCCAGGCCAGCTCGACGGTGTGGTTCTTCTCAATCGTCATCGTTGCTCCGTGGCGCTTGGCCGAGCGCCGCCGTCCAGGCGATACGCGGCAGTCCCGGCACCGGGCCGATGCCCCCCGACGGCCCGGTACGACTACCAACGGCTGGAGCACCGGTTGGTTCATCGGGTGGCCCGCCGACGCCCGTGATGTGGCGCCGCGCACCGCCGCAAGGGCGGATGGAGGACGGTGCGCGGCGGCCGACCACACGCCGGCAACCTCGACAACGCAGCCGCCGGCCCGAACTTCACTGACGAGCGCGTCAGTTTTTCTTCACAAATGAGTGAGAGCCGCTTCCCTACGTTGATGACCGGATCGGACCGCCCCGGTCCGGCACCGTGCGAGGGAGCCCGATGTGCACGACGACGCCGACCCCGAGGTCAACACCCGGATGAAGACCCTGCTCGACGAGCATGGACCGCCGTTGACCCGCTTCGTCCTCGGCTTGACGCTCGGACAGCGCCAGACCGCCGAGGATCTGGTGCAGGAGACCATCATCCGGGCGTGGCGGAACATCGACGGATTCCCCCGCAACCATGAGGACGGCCGCCGCTGGCTGTTCACGGTAGCGCGGCGCCTGGTGATCGACAGTGTCCGGCGGCAGCGGGCCCGGCCCGCCGAGGCGCCGCTCTCCACCGATCAGGTCGTCACCGGTGACGAGACGTCATCGGCCGCGCTGGCCAACCAGTCGCTGCGCGATGCGGTCCGGGGCCTCGGCGCGGCACATCGAGAGGTGATCCACGAGATATACGTCCGCAACCGCAGCGTTCAGGAGGTGGCCGATCGTCTCGACATCCCGGTCGGCACGGTGCGCTCCCGCGTGCACTACGCGATCCGCCACCTCAGGTCGGCGGTGATCAGCTAGCCCGCAGCAGTGCGTCGAGCTCGGCGACCTTGGCGGCCGAACCGAGCTCGGCGTATCGGCGCCGGGCCTCGCGCCAGGCCGCCACGGCCTCGCTTCGCCGCCCGGCCCGGTGCAGGATGTCGCCGAGCGAGTGCCCGTTGTCGGCCACCTCGATGTCGTTGCCGGCCCGCAGGAACAGCTCCTCGGCCCGTCGCCGGGACTCGATCCCCTCGTCGAAGCGGCCCAGGCCGACCAGCGCGTCGCCGAGCACGGAGGCGCAGCTGCCACCGCTGCTGGCGTCGCCGGCCCGATCGAGGATCGCCGAGGCGCGGTCGAGGTCGCGCACGGCGGTCCGGTAGGCGCCCGCGCGGGTCCGGCAGTAACCCGCGCCGAGCAGGGCGAGCGCCGTCGCGCGTTCGTTGTCCGCGTGCTCGAAGATCTTCAGGGCGTGTTCGTAGTGGCCCAGGGCCTCGTCCAGCTCGCCGCGCGCGTACCGCACCCAGCCGAGGTTGCAGTAGGCGTACCCCTTCTCCAGGGTCCGCCCCAGCTCGTCGAACAGTGCCAGCGCGCGTTCCAGGTGGGCGATCGCCGAGGTGGTCCGGCCGCTGAAGACGCGGGCGCCGGCCAGGACCCGGTGCATGTGGGCCTGGCCCTCCCGATCGTTCTCCGCCTCCGCGGCCTGCAACGCCAGGGCCGACGACGTACCCCACGAGTGATGCATGCCGCGCCGCTGGTAGTACGGCATCAGGCTTTCCACCAGCCGCCACGCCCGGAAGCCCGGCACGCCGGTGATGCCGGCCGAGGCCTCGAGCACGGCCAGCTCGGTGGTGAACCAGGCCATCGCCTCGGGCACCCCCGGCACCTGTTGCGGGGTGACCCCGTCCCGCGGCGGCAGCGGCGGGAGCAGCGGCTTCGCCGGCAGCAGCCGGAGGTTCGCGCTGTATCCGGTCTGGCACAGGTGGTCGAGGACCCGGGCCAGCGCCTCGTGCCTGTCCGCCTCGGCGTCCGAGGTGGAGCCGAGCTCCATCGCGTACACCCGGATCAGGTCGTGGAACGCGTACCGGCCGCGGCGGATCTCGTTGAGCAGGCGGGTGCGGGTCAGCTCGGCGATCAGGTCACGGGCCGTCCGGGGCGCGATGCCGGCCAGGCTGGCCACGGTGGCCAGCCCGAAGTCGGGGCCGGGGTGGGTGGGCAGCAGGCGGAAGAGCCGCGCGGCGGGCTCGCTGAGCCTGCGGTAGGACCAGGAGAACACGCTGCGGACGTCGCTGCGCGGCTCCTCGCCGTCGAAGAAGTCCAGGGACTCGGCCTGACGCAGTTCCGCGGCGATGTCCCGCAGCTTCCAGTCCGGGTACGCCACGGCGCGCGCCCCGACCACGGCCATCGCCAGCGGAAGCCGGCCACACCGGTCGATGATCTCGTCGAGCGCGGCCTCGTCGCCCTCGACGCGCAGGTCGCCGAGGCGGGCCCGCATCCCGTTCCGCGCCTCGGTCAGCGTGGGCGGCTGGAGGGTCAACGGGTATGCCCCCTGCTGCGCGACCAGGCCGGTGAGCCGGTTGCGGCTGGTCACCACGACCAGGCTGCCCGGCGCGGCGGGCAGCAGCGGGCGCACCTGCTCCTCGTCCCGGGCGTTGTCCAGAATGATCAGCATCCGCCGCTCGGCCATCAGGGTGCGGAAGAGCGTGGCCCGCGCCTCGACGTCGGCCGGCATCTGCGCGTGCGGGACGCAGAGCCCGGTGAGCAGGTGGGCGAGCGCCTCGCCGCTCTCCACGACGGCGTCGCCGGGGTCGAAGCCCTGGAGGTTGACAAAAAGCCGCCCGTCCGGGAACTGGGCCGCGACCCGATGCGCCCAGTGCACCACGAGGCTGGTCTTGCCGATGCCGGGCAGGCCGTCGACCACGACGGTCACCGTGGACGACCGCTCCCGGCCCACCTCGGAGCGCAACCGGTCGAGCCGGATCAGCTCGGCCTCGCGCCCGCTGAAGAACCGGATGCTCAGCGGCACCTGGGACGGGATTGATGCGGAGTACCTGACCGGCTGCTCCGGGGTCTGCTGACGCAGCAGGCGCTCGTACGCCGCGCGCAGCTCGGGCCCCGGGTCGACGCCCAGCTCCCCGGACAGCCGGGCGCGGACGGTCTCGTACGCGGCGACCGCCTCGGCCTGCTTGCCGTCCGCCGCCAGGATCAGCATCAGCCGCGCCTGCAACGCCTCGTCGAGCTGGTGCTGGTCGGCGAGCTCGCGAAGCGTCGGCACCAGGTCGCGCAGGTCACCGATGTCGAGGGCGCCGTCGGCGGCGGCGCACGCGACGGCGGCCCGCTCGTGGTCGACGGCGACGAACTCGGGCAGCATCTCGGCCGACGGGTCGAGCCCGGCGGCGCACCGGCCGTGCCACACCCGCAGCGCCGCCGTCCGGTGGGTGAGGGCGGTCACCGGGTCGCC
The DNA here is from genome assembly GCF_934643405.1 of uncultured Actinoplanes sp. Lineage (GTDB taxonomy): Bacteria > Actinomycetota > Actinomycetes > Mycobacteriales > Micromonosporaceae > Actinoplanes. The sequence goes on along the minus strand of NZ_CAKUCL010000011.1, from coordinate 28,427 downwards.
GGCCTCGGCGGCGCGACGGCCGGCGTCGGCCAGCCCCCGGAACTCGAGCAGATCGAGCGAGGACGCGTCGACGGCGAGGCGGTACCCGCCGCCGGCCCGTTCCAGCCACCGTCCGGTCGCCCGGGCCGGGAGGCCCGGCTCGAGCAGGCGCCGCAACGCGCCGAGGTGCCGGTGGACGATGTTGGTCGCCTGGGCGGGCCGGTCCTCGCCCCAGAGCAGGGCGGCGAACTCGTCCGGGCTGACCGAGCGACCGGCCCGGACCAGGAGCAACGCGAGGATCAGGCGCAACTGCCGGGGACGCGGGTCCAGCTCAACGTCGTCCCGCCAGGCCCGCACCGGGCCGAGGACGGAGAAGCGCACGGCGGGCTCCATCCCAGGCTCGCCTCCTCGTCGATCTCTCTGGCGTCAAGAGCAGGCCAAAGCTACTACGTGACGCGGCCGGAAACCGGCGCCGCGCTGTCGGCTGGACGACCATGGGACCGTCCGTTCTCTCCCGGGAGCGGGCGGACGGTGTATCGCCATCAGGTTCGTCCCAGGATCTCCGGGTACAAAAGGCGGGTGGCAGAGGCGGACCTGGGACAGCTGAGCGGACTGACCGGCTGGGTCGCGTCGGTCATCGAGTCGCTCGGTGAGATCGGCGTCGGCCTGCTCGTGGCGCTGGAGAATCTGGTGCCACCGATCCCCAGCGAGATCGTGCTGGCGCTCGCCGGTTACCTGGCCGGCGAGGGGCGGGTCAGCCTGCTGCTGGTCTTCGTCGCGGCCACGGCCGGCTCGGTGGCCGGCGCGGTGGCGCTGTATTGGCTGGGCCGCTCGCTCGGCGAGGAACGGCTGCGGCGCTGGCTCGACCGCATCCCGCTGGTCGACGCGGACGACCTGGACAAGGCCGACCGGTGGTTCGAGCGGCACGAGCGGTCCGCCGTGCTCTTCGGCCGCTGTGCCCCGGTCGTCCGCAGCCTGATCTCGATCCCGGCCGGCGCCAACCACATGCCGATGGGCCGGTTCCTGCTGTTCACCGCGCTCGGCAGCGGAGTGTGGAACGCGTTGTTCATCGGCGCCGGGTACCTGCTCGGCGAGCGCTGGCAGCAGGTCGACCGGTACAGCCACTGGTTCGACTACGCGATCGGCGCATTCTTCGTGGTCGCGGTCGGCGGCTGGGTCGTCAAGAAGGTGCGCAAACGGCGACGCGCGGCCGCTTCGTCGGCAGCCGCGCGTCCCGGTCGGTGACCTAGAAACCGGCGCTGATCTTCGTGAAGGCCCAGTCGGCCTGCGCGATGCCGGAGCAGTTGGAGACCACGCCGCCACCGGCGCAGCCGCGGTCGCGGTTGACCGCCCAGAAGGTGAACCGGGCGAACCCGTTGTTGCGGGCGTAATCGCGGATCCGGGTCCACGTGTCGGTGGTGGTCAGCTCCTGCTGGTCGGAGAGGCCGTTCATGCCGGAGATGCCCATGTGCGAGTAGGCCTGCGCGTCGGTGTAGCCGAACGTCGACTTCAGCAGATTCTTCAGGCCCTCCGAGGCGCCCACGGTGGCGCCGTACATGTCGGAACCCCCGCCGAAGTCGAACGGCATCTGGGTGAAGATGTCGATGTTCGCGCCCAGCGCCTTCGCCTGCTGCACGAGCCGGGTGCCGTAGTAGCTCGGTCCGCTCGGTGTCGTGCCGAAGGTCAGAATGGTCTTGATGCCGGAGTTGCGCTGCTTGACGATCTTCAGCGCGTTCAGCACCCGGTCCTGCACGGCCACGTTCTCGAACTCGTCGGTGTTCTCGATGTCGATGTCGATCGCTTTGAGACCGAAGGCATCGATCACCTTCTGATACGCCCCGGCCAGCGCGTCCGCCGTGGAACAGTTCGGTCCGAGCTTGTTGCCGCTCCAGCCACCGATCGACGGGATGACATCGGCACCGGCCGCCCGGATCGCCGAGATGGTGCTGGCGTGCACCCCACCGGTCAGGCCGCCCTCACCGTCCCACACCGGGTTGCAGCCGTTGCCGGCCAGCACGAACGCCATCGTGAACGCCCTGATGCCGGTCGCGCCGACCACCGTGGCGGGCGCCGGCGGGTTGCCCCAGCCGGGGTAGATGTACGGCGCGGCGGCCATCTTGGTGCCGGTGCTCGGCGGAGGCGTCGTCGGCGGGTCGGTCGGAGTCGTGCCGCCGCAGGTTCCGTTGTCGGCCCAGACATCCCACTGACCGGAGTGCGTGGCTGGTGACTCGTTCTGGGTCCACCACTTGGCGGTGTAGTTGTGGCCGCTCTGCGAGGCGGTGTTGCCCTGGGTGTAGACGGCGCTCGCGCTCCACGCCGGCGCGCAGGCCACGGCCGCGCTGGAGGCGGTCATCGGGAGCATGGCCGCGGCCATGCCGGCGACGGCGACCGTCGCGGTGATCAGCAGTTTCCGGCGGAGTTTCACGGGGGTCCTCCTGCTTCGGGGATGGGGGATTCAGGGGAGGGTGGCGAGGTGGGGTTTGACGGTGCCGGCGAAGCCGTTGCCGTTGGCGACGTCCCAGTTGATCGACCAGGTCATCGCGCCGCGGATGCCCGGGTAGGTCGCCGGGGGCCGGAAGGAGCCGCAGTTCGTGCCCCGGGCGAGGCAGTCCAGTGCGGCGTTGACCACCGAGGGGGACTGGTAGCCGCCGCCGGCCGCCCGGGTGCTCGCCGGCAGGCCAAGGGCGACCTGGTCGGGGCGCAGGCCGCCCTGCGTCTGGATGCAGGCGAGCGCGGTCAGGAAGTTCTCGGTGCCCTGCGAGTACGCCGCGTTGTTGTCGCAGCCGAGCATCGAACCCGAGTTGTAGTACTGGGTGTGCACCACCGTGAGGATGTCCTTGATGGACAGGGCCAGCGCGAAGTACGGCGATCCGGTGCTCTGCATGTCGATGGTCTGCGGCGCCATCGTGATGATCAAGTTCGCGCCCGCCCGGGCCCGAAGGCTGCGCAGCGCCTGCGCCATGTAGGTCGCGTTGAGCCCGTTCTCCAGATCGATGTCGACGCCGTCGAAGCCGTACGTGGTCATCAGGGAGTAGACCGAGGTGGCGAAGGTCGTGGCCGCCGCCGAGCTGGCGACGCTGACCGTGCCGCGCTCGCCGCCGACCGAGATGACGACCTTCTTGCCGCGCTGGTGCAGGGTGGCGATGTCGGCCTTGAACTGCGCGTCGGTGTAGCCGCCGACCGCGCTCGCCAGCCCGGGGTCGAGCGTGAAGGAGACCCCGCCGGCGGTCGCGGTGGCGTCCGCGAAGGCCACGGCGATCAGGTCGTAGTTCGCCGGGACGGCGGCGAGCTTGAGCGGGGTGGCGCCGTTGTCGAAGTTCTGCCAGTACCCGGTGAGGAAGTGCTTCGGCAGCGAGCCGTCACCCGGAGGCGGTGTCGTAGGCGGCGGTGTCGTGGTCGGCGGTGTGGTGGGCGGGGCGGTCCCGCACTCCCCGTTGTCGGCCCACACATCCCACTGGCCCGAGTGCGTCGCCGGCGACTCGTTCTGCGTCCACCACTTGGCCGTGTAGTTGTGCCCGTTCTGCGAGGCGGCGTTCCCGCCGGTGTAGACGGCGGTCGCGGTCCAGGCCGGCGCGCAGGCCGTGGCCGCCGCCGCCGAACCGGAGAAGAGGGTCGCCGCGCCCCCGGCGACGAGCGCCGCCACGGTCGCCAGGATCACTGCTCTGGAGCGCTTCATCGCCGTCCCTTCATGCACACCGTTCGATGTGTATCAATGATTAGGACTGTTAACAGAAAAAGTCCAGAGCCTTGACCTTAAACATCCTTAAAAGTTTCGAGTGGTCGTCTCCGGCGGCGACGTCGCGAACGATGGGCCGAAGCCGCTGGTCGCGGCCCCGGCCCATCGGCAGGCTTGATTACCTGCGGAATTGGAACCAGTTCACGTTGACGAAGTCCGACGGCTGCCCGCTGGTGAAGGTCAGGTACACGGTGTGCGTGCCGCTCACCCCGGTCACGTTGCCCGGGATGGACTGCCACGACTGCCAGCCGCCGGTGTTGCCGAGGGCGAAGCTGCCGATCGGCGCGTTGCCCCGGCTGTCGATGCGCACCTCGATCAGGCCGCTCACGCCCGACCCCGCGCCGGAGGCCACGCGCGCCACGAAGTCTCGCACTCCGCCCGTACCGAAATTGACGTTGTTGAACTGCATCCAGTCGCCGTTGGCGATGTAGCCGACGTCCTGACCGCCCTCGGAGCAGGCCTCGACCTGCACGCCACCCGAGGCGTTGAACGACTCCGCCTCGATCCGGCTGTAGGCGTCACGGGTGCCACCGGTCGGCGGCGTGGTGGGAGTTGTCGGCGTTGTCCCGCCGGCGGATTGGTAGACGGCCACGTAGTCCACGATCATCGGCACGCCGGACTGAGTCGCCGACGTGGGGCCGCCCCCGAACGCCGCCGGGAACCCGCCGCCCATCGCCACGTTGAGGATCACGAACATGCCGTGGTGCGTGGCGTTGTTCCAGGTGGTCGCGTCCACCTGGGACGAGTTCAGCGTGAAGTAGTTGCCGCCGTCCAGATACCAGCGCATCTGCTCGGGCGAGGTGCTGCGGTCGTATTCCACGGCGTAGGTGTGGAAGCTTGTCTGGCAGCCGGGACACGCCCGCTCACCGCTGCCCAGACCGGTCGTCTCGTTGCACGGCCCGCCCGGGCTGGTGCCGCAGTGCAGGGTCGAGAAGACCGAGGACCGGCCGTTGATGTCCTCCATGATGTCCCACTCGCCGACGCCCGGCCAGTTCGTCGCGCCGACCGGCCGGGCGGCCGCCCCGAGAGCCCAGAACGCGGGCCAGTAGCCGGCCGCCGCCGCGCCGGAGACGTTCGGTTGCTGCAGCCGCGCCTCGATACGCACCCGGCCGCCGGCGGGCGCGGCGAAGTCGGTGCGCTGCGTCTCGACCCGGCCGGACGTCCAGCGGCCCGCCGCGTCGCGGATCGGCTTGATCACCAGATTGCCGTTGCCGTCCTGATAGACGTTCTGCGTCGAGTCGGTCATCGTCTCGACCTCGCCGGTGCCCCAGTTGGGCGCGCCGCCCGGGTAGCTGGTGCCGATGTCGTAGAGCCAGTTGGACCGGTTGAGACCGGTGCCCGCGGCGCCGGTGAAGTCGTCGCTGAACACCGTCGTCATGCCGGACGGCGGTGCCGGGACCGCCGCGTGGGCACTCATCGCGAACAACGTCGAGGCCGCCAGTGCCGCCGCAGCACCGGCTGCGACCAGAGGTTTGAAGCTGCGTGGGGACATGGGAACGCCTTTCCGAGGGGGTTTGAGAGCGCTCTCAGCCGGATTTCACACTTGTGACAACTGTGAAGTCAATATGGACCGGAATCTATTGCCCGTTGTTACTCCCGCGCCGGAAAACCACGTACTCGAACTGGGTCCAGGCCGCCGAGGTGACCAGGTAGAGACCACCGGCGAGCGGCAACCACGCGACGCCCAGGACGGTCAGGTAGGGCAGGAATCTCATCGGGCCGGCGAATCGGCGGGAGGACCACCAGGCGATCAGGGCGGCCAGCGTCAGCAGGACGGCGAAGACGGGCAGGCCGGCGACGAGGTGAGCGCCGAGCGGGACGCCGAGGAGGGCGCCGGCCGGCGAGCTGAGGGCCACCCGGTACATGACCATGAAGAACGGGGCCTGGGCGAGGCCGGGGAGCATCGAGCGAAGCAGGCCGGCGCCGTTCGCCCGCTGGAGGGCGAGGGTTTCGGCGGCGAGGGTCATGGGGTCGTCGCGGTGCTTCTCGCGCAGTTTCTCGATCTGCGGAGCGAGGGCGGCCTGTTTGCGGGAGGCACGAGCCTGGAGGTAGCCGAGCGGGCTGATCGCCAGCCGGACGAGCAGGGTGAACAGCACTATCGCGAGGGCCGCGGAGAGGCTGCCGACGCTGGGCGCCAGCAGCGAGGTCAGGCTCTGGATGGCGTGGTGGGCGGCGTTGACAACGTTGGAAAAGGACATCGGGATACCCCTGTGCGGTCCGAGGTGGACAGAGAGGACACAGGAGGCGAGCGCCGATCAGGCGGTCGCCGGGCTCCCCGACGGTGCTCTGGGGCGTGGCCGGCCGGCGGAATCCGGATCCAGCAGGCGGATGCGACCGGCCGAGCGGTGGTGTCGCGCCGACGGCCGCAGACCGGGCGCCGACGCCGGGGCCGGAGCGGGCAGGGCCATCGCCGCGGCGACCAGCAGGGCTGCGACCACGACGGCGAGCCCGATCATCAGGTGACCGGGCGCCGGGTCGAGCAGGGCAGGATCGAGCAGGGCGACCAGCGCACCCCACAGCAACATGTGATCCAGGGTAGGACCGGCCGGCAAGTTTTCAGCCGTCGATCAACCGGGTATTCACCGGGCATGGACGCGGCTTCCGGCGGGACCACCATTTCCGAAGAACTGGCCGAGGAGGCCGAGTCGCACGATCTTCTGACGCTCGGTGTCGAGGAGGAGTACCTCCTGGTCGACGCGGTCGAGCCACGCGCGGTCGAGGCCGTCGAGGACGTCTTCGCGCAGCTTCCCGAGGAGCTGCACGACGAGGTGCAGCACGAGTTCCAGCGCACCCAGATCGAGGTGGCCAGCCCGCCGCAGCTCGACCTGGGGAGCCTGCACGAGGCGATGCGCCGGTTGCGCTCGTCGGTCGCGGCCGCCGCCGGCCGGGCCGGGGTGCGGCTGATCGCGGCCGGCACCGGGCCGGCCGCCGGACCGCTGGCCCGGGTCGTCGACCGGCCTCGTTACCACCGCATGCGGGAACGCTTCGGCGACCTCTCCCCCGGCCCCGGCATGTGCGGCATGCACGTCCACGTCAGCATCCCGGACCCGGAGTCCGGCGTGCAGATCCTCAACCACCTGCGCCCCTGGCTGCCCATCTTCCAGGCGGCGACGACCAACTCGCCGCTGTTCAACGGCCACGACACCGGGTACGCCAGCTGGCGTTCGATGCTGTGGGAACGCTGGCCCACGGTCGGGCCCACCCCGTACCTGGAGTCGCACGAGCAGTACGAGACGCTGGTCGCCGACCTCGAGGCGAGCGGCGCGATGCTCGACGAGGGAATGCTCTACTGGTACGCCCGTCTCTCCGCGAACTACCCGACCGTCGAGATCCGCATGGGCGACGTGACGCCGACCCTGGACGACGCGATGCTGCTCGCGGCGCTCGCCCGGGGCCTGGTGGCGACCCTGCTGCGAGACGTGCGCGACGGGGTGCCCGCGCCGAACGTGCCGCACCCGTTGCTGATGGCAGCCCATTGGCGCGCGGCCCACGACGGGCTGGAGGGCCTGAACATCGACATGGCCACCCGGGAGCCGCGGCCGGCGTGGCGCCTGATGCGCCAGCTGTTCGACTACGTACGGCCCGAGCTGGAGCGCCACGGCGATCTGGAGACGGCCACGGTTCTGCTGGGCCGTCTGCGTTCGCACGGCACCGGAGCCGCGCGCCAGAGAGCAGTGCTGTCCCGCAACGGCTCGGTCTCGGAGGTGGTCGACTGGCTGGTGGCCGCCACTCGAGGCGAGCCCGGGGAAATGGCGTAAGCCCGGTCCGGCTGGGTACCGTTGCCGCCGTGCCAGAGGGACACACCATTCATCGCCTTGCTCAGCGCCACCGGGAACTGTTCGTGGGGCATGCCCTGCACGTGAGCAGCCCGCAAGGACGATTCGCCGGCGGGGCCGCGAGGGTGGATGGGCGGTTCCTGCGCGACACCGAGGCGTACGGGAAGCACCTCTTCCACCACTACGACGGTGACCTCAGCGTGCACGTCCACCTCGGGCTGTACGGCAAGGTCGCCGACGGGCAGATTCCGGCGCCCGACCCGATCGGCCAGGTGCGGATGCGGCTGGAGGGTGGCGGGCACTGGCTCGATCTGCGCGGGCCCACCGCGTGCGAGGTGTTCGACCCGGCCCAGGTGCAGCAGCTGCGCGACCGGCTCGGGGCCGACCCGTTGCGGGACGATGCGGAGCCCGAGGTCGCGTACCGGAAGGTGCGCGGCAGCACCAAAGCGATCTTCGCGTTGCTGCTCGACCAGACGGTCGTGGCCGGGTGCGGGCTGATCTATGCGAACGAGGTGCTGTTCCGGGCGGGCCTCGCGCCGACGACACCGGGACGCTCGATCAGCCCGGAGCTGTGGGACGAGCTCTGGACCGACCTGCGGGCGCTGATGAAGGAGGGCGTGGTACGGGGCCGGATCGACACCGTCCACACCCGGCACACGCCGGAGGCCATGCAGCGGGCGCCGCGGGTGGACCGCCACGGTGGCGAGGTCTACGTCTACCGCCGGCCGGGCCAGGCATGCCTGGTGTGCGGGACGGAGATCGCGCGCGGCCCGCTCGCCGGGCGCAACCTCTACTGGTGCCCGACCTGTCAGCCCTGAGGCTCGGCGGACGGGCTGACCGGCGCCGGTGTCTCGCCGGCGATCGGCAGGCCGAGGGTGAAGTTGGCCTTCAACCACGGCAGAAGCTTTTCGTACGCCGCAATCGTGTCCGGCTGATTGAAGTCATGTGACAGCACGATCGACCCGGGCCGCACATGCTTGCGCACCTCGGCGATCACCCGGTCGGTGTGCTTCCCGTCCGTCTCGCCGGGGTCGTGCTCCCAGTCGCGCGGGTCGACCTCCCAGTAGATCGACGCCATCCCGGCCTGGTCCGCCACGGCGACCAGGCGTTCGGTGAAGTTGCCGCCGGGGGCGCGGAAGAACGGGATCTTCACGTCCGGCACGGCGGCCAGGATCGCCTGGTTGGTCCTCTCCAGGTCCGCCTTGATCTTCTCCGGCTTGTCCTTACCGATGGTGAGGCTGTGGCTCCAGGTGTGATTACACAGCGTGTGACCGGCCGCGACGATCTGCCGCACGATCTCCGGGTGCTTCCTCACCTGCTCGCCGACCAGGCAGAAGGTCGCCTTGATGTCGCTCTGCTGCAGCAGCGCCAGGATCTTCGGCGTCTGCACCGGGTCCGGCCCGTCGTCGAAGGTCAGCGCGACGGTCTTCGACCCGGTGGTGCGCAGCGAGTGCCCGGGCCCGAGGTCGGTGACCACCGGCTTCGGCGGATTCTTCGGAGCGGCCGTGGGCGCGGTGGTCGCCGCGGCCGGCGCGGACGGGGCCGGCGAGGGCACCGCCGCCGGCGGGTCGGTGTCCCCATCGGAGTCCGGCACCGCACCCTTCGGCGCGGCTTGCTGCTGCTTCTTCTTCGACGGGGTGGTGCCGACCGCGCGCTGGGCGGCCGCGTTCACCGCGTCCACGCCGCTGCGCCGGTGCTGCGACGGGATGGCCACGAACAACAGTCCGATCGCGACCAGCGACGCGAGCAGCACCTGCTGCCGCGTCTTGCCCATCAGCAACCAGGACTCGATCGGCACGGTGCCGGGAGCGCGGTGGCTGCCGGTGACCGGCGGGCGGGTGGTCGCGGGCCGGGCGGCATGCCGTCCGGGACGGGTGGCGCGCTGATGCCGGGCCTGCCGCGGGGCGGGCACGCGCCGGGCGGGGATGCTGCGCAGCGCCGGGCCGGACGGTGCGATGTCGGCCAGCGACTCGGGACGGCGATGACGACCACCGGGCTCGGCGGCGTCGCCGGCCGCCGGCATCGGATAACGGGAGGATTGCGGCGACATGCAGCATGCCTACCGTCTTGCATGATCCGGGGGAATACCGGATAGGTGATCTTCACATTACGAGGCGTAGTAACCGCAGGTGGCGTTGAGTGACGACTAGCTCACAATGCCTCATAAAGTGGTATGCACCGCGTCCGTCGCCTTCCGGGCGGCGATCAGCACCGGGTCCCAGACCGGGGCGAACGGCGGCGCGTAGCTCAGGTCCAGCGCCGTCATCTCCTCCACCGTCATCCGGTTCCAGACCGCGATCGCCAGCGCGTCGATCCGCTTCGCGGCCTCCTGCTTGCCGACGATCTGCGCGCCGAGCAGCATCCCGGTGCGACGCTCGGCGATCAGCTTGACCGTCATCGTGGCGGCCCCCGGGTAGTACCCGGCCCGGCTGGTCGACTCGACCGCCGCGCTGACGAAGGCGTACCCGGCCTTGCTCGCCTCCTTCTCGGTGAGCCCGGTGCGGGCGACCTCCAGATCGCAGACCTTGGTCACCGCCGTGCCGATGACGCCGGGGAAGGTGGCGTAGCCGCCGGCGAGGTTGATGCCCGCCACCCGGCCCTGCTTGTTCGCGTGCGTGCCGAGCGGCACGTGCACCGGCTGCCCGGTGATCAGATGCCTGGTCTCGACGCAGTCCCCGGCCGCCCAGACGCCCTGCGCACCCTCGACCCGCATCCGCAGGTCGGTGCGCACGCCACCGGTCGGCCCGACGGCCAGACCCGCTTCCCGGGCGAGATCTCCGTTCGGCCGTACCCCGAGACCGAGCACGACGACGTCCGCCGGATACTCGCCGTCCGGAGTCACCACCGCCCGCACCCGTCCGCCGGACATGTCGATGCCCTCGACGTGCGCGTTGGTGATCACCTTGATGCCCTGATCCCGGATCGCGTTGTGCACCAGCGCGCCCATGTCCGGGTCGACGGTCTTCGCCATCGGCTGCGGCGACTTCTCCAGCAGCGTCACCTCGAGCCCGCGGGACACCATCGCCTCGGCCATCTCGACTCCGATGTACCCGCCGCCGATCACCACGGCGCGACGAGGCGCCGGGTCGCGGTCCAGCCATTGGTGGATGGCCGCGCCGTCGTCCAGCGTCTGCACGCCGAAGACGCCGTCACCGCGCACCCGCGCCCACTCCGGCGTGACCGGGGCGGCTCCCGTCGCGTACACGAGTTCGTCGAACCCCTCCCGGATCTCGCCGCCACCGGCCAGGTCACGCGCGACGACCTCGCGCCGGGCCAGGTCGATGCCGATGACCTCGTGCCGCAGCCGGACGTCGATGCCGGCCTTGCGATGGTCCTCCGGCGACCGGGCCACGAGAGCGTCGCGGTCGGTGACCGCACCGCCGATCCAGTACGGGATGCCGCAGGCCGAGTACGACGTGAAGTTCCCGCGTTCGAAGGTCACGATCGTGAGCTTGTCGGGCGCGAGGCGCTTGCGGGCCTGCGAGGCGGCGGACATGCCGGCCGCGTCACCACCGATGACGACCAGCTTCATGAGATCAGGCTATCCCCGGCGGGGGTTGTATCGGACGTCACCGCGGGTGCGCGGCGGGGCCGCGCGGGGCGGCAGTAACCTGATTTCGCCTTGTTATGCCGTCAGCGGATTCGCCCACAGGGGAATCGCTGGGAGGTGCGGCCGGTGATGAGTCAGTCTGGGATCGTCGAACCGATGCGAGAGGGTTAGGTCATGGGAATTGACGAGTTGACGATGCGGGGCGGCGGCGCATCCTTCGACGACCAGGTCTTCGAGCGGCTCCTGCGGGAGCGGATCATCTTCCTCGGCAGCGAGGTCAACGACGAGGTGACCAACCGCATCTGCGCGCAGATGCTGCTGCTCGCCGCGAACGACAGCGAGAAGGACATCGCGCTCTACATCAACTCGCCGGGCGGCTCGATCAGCGCCGGCATGGCGGTGTACGACACGATGAACTACATCAAGAACGACGTCGCGACGATCGCGCTGGGCATGGCGGCCTCGATGGGTCAGTTCCTGCTCTGCGCCGGCGCGCCCGGCAAGCGGTACGCGCTGCCGCACGCCCGGGTCATGATGCACCAGCTGTCCGGCGGCATCGGCGGCACGGCGGCGGACATCGCGATCCAGGCCGAGAGCATGGTGCAGATCAAGAAGACGATGAACGAGCGGATCGCCTTCCACACCGGCCACACGCCGGAGGAGATCGAGCGCGACTCCGACCGGGACCGCTGGTTCACCGCCCAGCAGGCCAAGGAGTACGGCATCGTCGATCACGTGATCAGCAAGGCGAGCGACGTGGTCGCCGCCCCGTCGCTGGTCTGACCTGCGGGTTCACCGGGCACGCGGACTGCTCCGCGTGCCCTTTCGCATGCTCGGCGACGGTTTCGGGTATAGCCGGGAGCATCCCCGACAACTCGTCAAGGAGGTGCTGACGTGAGGATCCCGACGTTCTCCCGCCAGACCGCGACCGATACCCCGGCCACCGACGAGCGCCCGGCCCCGGCGGGTACCACAGCGACATCTCCCGTACGGCCGAGGTCCGGCGCCGAAACCACGACGGATCTGCCCCCGGTCCCCAGGGCCGAGAGCCGCACCGATCTGCCGCCGGGTGCACGCCGTACGGAAGCGCCGGCCGCACCCCGCACGGACCCGCCGCCGCCCCCGCCCGCGGCGAAGGCGGCATACCCGGCGACCGAGCCGAGCACCCCGGCCGGCCCGAAGCCCCGCGCCAGCCTGCTGGCCACCCTCGCCCTGATCCTGGGTGTCGCCGGCGCGCTGCTGGTGCTCTCCGGCCCGCTGCTCGGCTACGGCATCGGCGTCGCCGGTCTGGGCCTGATCCTGTCGCTGGCCGGCATCCGCGCCACCAGCAAGCGGCACGTGGCCGGCAAGACCGACGCCCTGCTCGGCATGGTCTTCTCGCTCGCCGCGATCGTGGTCGGCGTGCTCGCGCTGACCGGCTCGCTGAACTGGCTCGGCACCGACACGCAGCCGGTGAACGATCTTCGCGAGTGGCTCGACACACAGTTTGGAAACCGCTTCTGAGGGAAATAAGAGGTTCGCTCCGGGCGGTTCGCCCAGGGCAACTATCGGAAACGGGACGGTTTCCCCCGTTCCCGCACCGAAGATCTCCGGCGGTGCGCCGGAACACCACGTGTTGCCGGGGGTGGCCTCGACGCCGCCCCCGGCACGTGTCTATCGGGCCGAACAACGAATCGCCGCCGCGGGCTCCGATCACGCAATGATCGAACGCGGCGCGCATGGTTGAACCAGGGCGTCCGCGCAGGTCCGCGCCCTAGCGTTGCAGCCATGACGACCACGGCCACGCCGCGCCGATACCTCATGTGCCGGCCTACCTATTTCGCGGTGACATACCGGATCAATCCGTGGATGGATCCCACGGCTCCGTACGACAACGCGCTCGCCGTCCGCCAATGGGAGACGCTGCGGCAGACCTTCCTCGACCTGGGCCACACCGTCGAGCTGATCGACCCGCTGCCGGGCCTGCCGGACATGGTGTTCGCCGCGAACGGCGCGACCGTCGTCGACGGCCGCGCGCTGGCCGTGCAGTTCCGCGACGCCGAGCGGGCCGACGAGGCGCCGGCCTATGCGGCGTGGTTCCGCGAGCACGGTTTCGAGGTTGTCGAGCCCAAGCACACCAACGAGGGCGAAGGCGACATCCTGCTGGTCGGCGAGATGCTGCTGGCGGGCACCGGTTTCCGTACGGCGCACGCCTCCCACGCCGAGACCCAGGAGGCCCTGCGCCGGCCGGTGATCTCGTTGCAGCTGGTCGATCCGGCCTACTACCACCTGGACACGGCTCTCTGCGTGCTCGACGACTCGAACATCGCGTACCTGCCGTCGGCCTTCTCGCCCGGCTCCCAGGCCGTGCTGCGGCAGCTCTTCCCGCACGCGGTGATCGCCAATGCGGAGGACGCCGCCGTGCTCGGCCTCAACGCGGTCAGCGACGGCCGTACCGTGGTCCTGCCGGTGCAGGCCACGCACCTGGCCGCCGAGCTGAAGGCGGCCGGCTACCAGACCGTCGGCGTCGACGTGTCGGAGCTGCGCAAGGCCGGCGGCGGTCCGAAGTGCTGCACCCTGGAGGTGAGGGCATGACCGCCTGCACCGAGCGGCAACCAGCCGCACCGCACGACGGCATCGAAGGCGAGGGCCCGGCGGGCCTGCCAGAGGAGATCAGCTCATGACCAGCGTCGACATGCTGACGCCGACCGCGTTGGCCGAGGCCGAGGCGCACACGGCGCACAACTACCACCCCTTGCCGGTGGTGATCGCGGAGGGCGAGGGCGCCTGGGTCACGGACGTCGACGGCCGCCGCTACCTGGACTTTCTCGCCGGATACTCGGCGCTGAACTTCGGGCACCGGCACCCCGCACTGATCGCCGCCGCGCACGCGCAGCTCGACCGGGTCACGTTGACCAGCCGGGCGTTCGTGCACGACCAGTTCGCGGCCTTCTGCAAGGAGCTGGCCGCGCTCTGCGGCAAGGAGCTCGTGCTGCCGATGAACACCGGCGCGGAGGCCGTGGAGACCGCGATCAAGGTCGCCCGCAAGTGGGGTTACCAGGTCAAGGGCGTCGCGGACCAGCAGGCGGAGATCATCGTCGCGGCGGACAACTTCCACGGCCGGACGACGACGATCGTCAGCTTCTCCACCGATCCCGAGGCGAAGGCGGACTTCGGGCCGTACACACCCGGTTTCAAGGTTGTTCCGTACGGGGACCTGGCCGCCCTGCGCGAGGCGATCACCCCGAACACGGTCGCCGTGCTGATGGAGCCCATCCAGGGCGAGGCGGGCGTGCTGGTGCCTCCGGCGGGCTACTTCCCGGCCGTACGGGCGTTGTGCAGTGAGCACGACGTGCTGATGATCGCCGACGAGATCCAGTCGGGCCTGGGCCGCACCGGGCGGACGTTCGCGATCGAGCACGAGGGCGTGGTGCCCGACATGTACGTGCTGGGCAAGGCGCTGGGCGGCGGTATCGTGCCGGTCTCGGCGGTCGCCGCCGACCGGTCGGTGCTGGGCGTGCTGAAGCCGGGCGAGCACGGCTCCACCTTCGGCGGCAACCCGCTGGCCTGCGCGGTCGGCGTCGAGGTGGTCCGGCTGCTGGCCACCGGCGAGTTCCAGCGCCGCTCGGCACAGCTGGGCGAGCGGCTGCACGCCGGGCTGAACGCACTGATCGGACGGGGTGTGGTCGCGGTGCGCGGACGCGGGCTGTGGGCCGGCGTCGACATCGACCCGTCGCTGATGACCGGGCGGCAGGCGTGCGAGCGGCTGGCCGAGCGAGGCGTGCTGGCCAAGGACACGCACGGCTCGACGATCCGGCTGGCGCCGCCGCTGGTCGTCACCGCGGACGAGCTGGACCACGCGGTGGCCCAGCTCGCCGCGATCCTCTGATCACCGGAATTTGCGCAGGGCCATCGTCGGCGCCTCGGCCATCACGGAAGTGGGCTGGACGACGCCGCCGGTGGCCCACAGCTTCGACCGGCCGACGTTGACCCCGGCGTACAGCTCCACCACGTCGGCCGGGGCGAGCTGACGGGCCTCGTTGCGGCTCAGGGTGATCCGCTCGTCGTCGTCGGCCGAGCCACCCGGCCGGATCCCGGTGCCGTTCGTGCTGACGTCGCGCGCGGTGAGCCCGCCGTCGGGACGCAGCTCGAACGTCACGTGGCCGCGGCTGATCCACTTGCGGGCGTCCTCGGAGAGCCACTGGCCGAGCATCACGCCGCGACCGCCCTCCGGGGCCCGGCCGACCACGACCGGCTGGTCGGCCGAGACCACGAACCGCTTGCGGACCACGCCGTCGATGCGGACCGAGAGCACCTCGACCGCGGGTCGCGCGCCCGCGTCCCGCAGCTTCGTGCCGTGCCGCGGGCAGGTCGGCGCGCCGGCGCGCAGGGCCGGCGGCGGCTGCGACACCGGGCTGGTGAAGGTCCGCATGTCGGCGAACGGGCTGTCCGGGTCGCCGCCGGAGCCGAAGCTCGTGCAGTTCGACTCGGGGCAGCGCCACACGCGGGCGAGCAACCGCTGGCCCAGCGGCGAGCGCTCGGCCGGTTTCGGCTGCTCACCGCGGCCGACCCGGGCCATCAGCACCGGGACGCCGCCCTCGCCCGCCACCGCGGCCAGCAGGCGGCCGGGCTCGTCGACCCACGGGCGCCGATCGCGCACCTGGTCGCCGCGGCCGCGGGTCAGCACCGGCAGACCGAGCAGCTCGGCCACCTCGAACACCCGGTCGTCCATCTGCGGGACGACCTCGACCTTGCCGTCGTCGGCCCAGCGCCGGATGACCATTCGCTCGTTGGACGTCAGGTCGGTGTCGGAGAGCAGGCCGCGCGGTGCGACCACGTACACCGGGACGTTCTCCTCGGCGAGTCGCTGGCTCAGCGCGTCGATGACCAGACCGAGCCGGACCGAACTCGCCGGCCGACCGCCATCGAGATCGGCATATCGCACGATCTCCGACAAGTCGACCACCGCGCGGGCCAGCGCCGGGTCAGTGCTGAGCCGGGCCTCGATGGCATCGAGGACCTTGCTGACCTCGAATCTCACGGATCCTCCCGGGTCGTACGCAAGCATTTGCTTCCGGCAATCATGCCCGGTTCGCCGCGGAGGCGGTTGTCGCACCCCTTCGCTACGGTGAGCGCCGGACTTCAACGCATCGACAAACTCATCGCCTCGGGGAGTGAATCATGAAGACTCGACGGGTGGCGATGGCGAGCGTCGCACTCGCCGCCATCATCGGCCTCACCGGCTGCGGCCCGAAATCGGAGTCGTCGGCCGGCCGCGCCCCGGCGGCCGGATCATCCGCCTCGGCCTTGGCCCAGCCGTCCTCCGAGTTCGAGGCCGCCGTCGCCCGGATCGGTGACACGCCGGTGAAGGTCACAATGACGATGCTGGGCGGCATGGGCATGACCGGCGCGGTCGACGCGAAGGCTCACCGGGCCGAGCTCACCACCGCGATGGGCACCACCGGCAGCATGGTGGTCCGGCAGGTCGGCACCGACCTGTACGTGAAGGCGTCCGGGCAGCTCGCGTCGCTGGCCGGCGGCCCGTCCGGCACGTGGATGCACATCGACACCAGCAAGGTCGGCGCGGCCAGCCCGCTCAACCTGGCGAACAGCGACCCCAAGACGACCGCCAAGATGCTCACCGGGAGCACCGACGTGCAGAAGACGGGCGACCACACGTTCGCCGGCAAGGTGGACTTCACCAAGTCGCCGACGTTCCGGTCCGCGGGCGCGGCGGCCGACACCAGCGGCCTGACCGGCAAGCTGAAGGCCGTGCCGTTCACCGCCAGGACCGACGACCAGGGCCGGCTCGTGAACCTGACGTTCGACCTCGAGTCGCTGGCGCCCGGCGTCGGCAAGATGACCACCGAGTACAGCGACTTCGGCACCCCGGTCGACGTGCAGGCCCCGCCGTCGTCGCAGGTCGTCCCCATGCCGGAGAAGTTCCGCAGGGCGATGGGCGGCTGAGTGTCCGTTTGCCCGGTTCGACCATCGGGCACAGACATCGATGAGCCCGGCCCCACCCCCAGCGGCCGGCACGGCAGGGAGGACGGACATGCGGACACCACGGCTCGCCGGGCTGGGCCTCGCGACCTTCGCGGCCGCGGCCATGACGGTCGCCGGATGCGACAACGGGAGCACCGGCAGCACGCCGAGCGGCGGCTCGTCGGCGCCGGCCACCGCGGCCTCGTCGGCGAGCGCCGCCGACCCGGCCGCCGTTTCCGCGCTCTCCGCGGCGACGGCGAAGCTGGGCGAGACCAGCTTCAAGATCTCCGCCACGTCCGGGCCCGGTTTCAAGCTGACCGGCGCGGTCGACGCGGCCAAGGGCGTCGGCACGGCCGACCTCACCGCCACCGGGCAGAACGCGGAGTTGAAGGTCAAGACCCTGCTGATCGACCAGGACCTGTACGTGCAGGTGCCGGGCGTGACGAAGGCCGGAACGTGGACGCATCTGGACGTGTCGCGGCTGCCCGACGGCGCCAACGTGGGTCTGCGGCCGGGCCGGATCGACCCGGTGAACACGGCCAACCTGCTGGGCTCGGCGACCGATGTGCACGCCACCGGCGGCAACGCGTACGCCGGGACGGTGGACCTGACGAAGGCGGTCGGGCTGGCCGGGGTCGACCAGGTGACCATCGACAACTACGGCGCGCAGGCGCAGAACGTGCCGTTCACGGTCGGGCTCGACGACCAGGGCCGGCTGTCCGCGCTCACCATCACGCTGCCGGCGGTCAACGGCCAGCAGGTGCAGCCGATCGAGGTGCTCTACTCGGACTACGGTGCGCCGGTGACGGTCACGCGGCCCGCGGCTTCGGAGATCACCGAGGCGCCGGACAGTTTGTACGGTTCGCTCGGCAAGTAACGGATCAGACGTTTTCCGATCGCCTGGCGGTCCAGTCCGTGCTCAGCGGACGGAACGCCGGGCGATTCTCCTCGATCCACGCGTCGATCCGGGCCCACCAGTCGTAGAGCCAGGCGACCCGCTCCTCCTCGCCGGCCGGCACCTCCTCCGGCGGGACGCTCCAGAAACGCATGACCAGACGCTTGTCCATCGGCAGCTCCTGCCAGATGTCGGCGACGGTCAGCATCCGGTCCAGCCCGGTGTGCGCCACGAAGATGACTCCGGCGTCCGGGGCCGCGTCGATCGCCGCGAACAGGCCGCCCGGCTTCGGCGGCAGCACGTTGCGCAGGTTCTCCGCCTTGGCGGCCATGTCGGCCAGGCCGCGGGCCCGCAGGCGCGCGATCGCGTTGATCCGCCGGCGCGGCGTGAAGTTGCCGCCCTCCGGGAAGATCACGAAGGCGTCGTTCTCGTCCAGGCCGGTGGCCAGCTCGCTGATCTGCTGCTCGAGCGTGTTCGTGCGGGTGCGCCCGGGTGAGATGAAGCGGTTGGGCAGGCGGTTGAGCAGCACGTCCACCGCCGGGTCCCACTGCAGCGTGGCCTTGAGCACGATGCGCGGCTCCCGGTCGAACCAGTTGACCAGGCCGTGGATCAGGATGAACGAGTCGCCCGGGCCGGCATGCCGGCTCACCACGATCTCCGGGCGCCCCGGCACCGCCGTGTCCGGGTCGGTGCCGACGACGTCCACGGTCAGGTGCAGCGACCAGCGGGCCAGCCAGAACAGGACGGCCAGGAAGCGGCCGGTGACGACGTAGTGGGCGCGCTGGAACGGCGGGGTCCGGATCTTCCAGCCGAAGCCGGAGGCGACCCACAGAACGGCCAGCACCACCAGGGCGGCAGCGTCCCAGACCACGTACACGATCGCCAGGAAGACCAGGCGGGGCACCCGCAGGTGGCCGGGCACCAGCGGTGACGCGGCGAGGGCCAGCAGCAGCCAGATCGGCAGCGTGGTGAGCAGCGCTATCGCGAGGGCCACGATCACCGGCGCGACGACCAGCCGGCGGAGGCGGGTAGGCAGAAGCATCAGCGGGCTTCCCGACCGGGCAGCGGGTTCACGTTCGCGGCCAGGTATCGGCGGGACGCCACGTAGGCGCGGCTGATGCGGCGGCCCACGGCGGCCATGTCCCGGTACGCCCAGGGGCTGTCGTCGCGCTTCTCCCCGCTGCCGCTCGGTAGGACGTGCACGCGTACATCGTCGGGCAGCGAGGCAAGCTCGCGGGCGAACCGATGCCGGCGGGCGATCTCGAACGCCACCTGAGCCACCTCCCACGGCCGGCGCGGCACGGCGAGCGGCCGCTCGATCCGCCCCACCTGCAGCACGAAGATCAGCTTGGCGCCGACCCGGACCGCCTCCCCGATCGGGATCGAGTTGACGATCCCACCGTCCACATAGTGCTCCCCCGCTATCTCCATCGGCGGGAGGAGCCCCGGCACGGCCGAGGACGCGAGCACGGCGTCGACCAGCGGTCCGCTGTCGAACCAGTGCTCGGCGGCCCGCTCGATGGAGGCCGCGCAACACCGGAACGGAATCTTCAGCTCGCCGAACGTCGTGTGCTCCCCCAGCTCCCCTTCCAGGAGCTTCCGCAGAGGCATCGGCGAGTGCAGGTGCGTACGGGCGGCGAAGCGCCTCACCTGCCGCCCGATCGAATCGCCGTAGACAGCCGCGGCTTCCGGCGACGTCCAGAGCCGCACCAGCCGGTCGGTGACCGACTCGCTGGGGTCCGCGGCCACGAGCGCGCCGTTGACCGCCCCGATCGACGTCCCCACCACGACGTCCGGCCGGAACCCGGCCCGGAAGAGGGCCCGGAGCATTCCCACCTCGACGGCCCCGAGAACGCCACCCCCACCAAGCACGAACGCAACCGGACTGTCGACCATGACTTCATCGTGGCACGCCGGCCGCGCGAAGCCCCCGCCCGCCCGTCCCGCCAGGCCACCCACCCGCCAGCCCACCCCACTGCGTGGGGACTACCGCCCACCCGAACGGCGCACCTCCCCACAGCCGAAGCCACCGCGCACTGCGTGGGGACTACCGCCCGCCGGAACGGCGCACCTCCCCACAGCCGAAGCCACCGCGCACTGCGTGGGGACTACCGCCCCCCACAACGGCGCACCTCCCCACAGCGGGTGCCATCACCCACTGCGTGGGGACTACCGGCCCCCGGAACGGCGTGAAGCTGACACCTCACCGCCCCGCCGCGGGGGAAGCTGCCCGGCACGATGGCGCGACTGCCCACACGCCGCGGCTCCGGAGGTTGGGGGCGTTGGAGGGGGGTGGGGGTTGGGGGTGACCACTCACCCAGGTCGCTGGGGTGGGGTTCGCGTTTTGGACGCGCCAGCGGCCAGCGAAGCCCGCGCCAGCCCTCGGCGTGAGCGGCGGTCTGCACCACCCACCCCGCTACGACAGGGAATTTGTGAATGTTATGGGAGGGACTTGAGGTAGGCGCCATTCTGGTTCTGGAATTCCCAGCCGTAGAACCTGTCCCAGTTTATGGACCACGTCATCAAGCCTCGGAAAGCAGGGTTGGGGCCGCTTCGCACGGTGTATGAGCCGCAATTTGTGGCTCGTACCAGGCAATTCACGGCCTGTTGGACGGCGGTGGGGGCTACGTAGCCGTTGCCGGCGCTCACCGAGCTCGGTGCGCCGAAAGCTACCTGGTCCTCGCGGAGGGCGGGGAAGACGTTGGCGGTGTTTCCGGCCACCGGGAAGCCGGCCAGGAGCATGTCGGTCATGGCGATGTGGAAATCGGCGCCGCCCATGGAATGGTATTGGTTGTCCAGGCCCATGATGGAACCGGAATTGTAATCCTGGACGTGGAGAACGGTGAGGTCGTTGCGCAAGGCGTAAATGACGGGCAGGTAGGAGCCCGCCCTCGGGTCCTGGCCGCCCCAGGGGCCGGAGCCGTAGTACTGGTAGCCGAGCTGGACGAAGAACGTCTCGGGGGCCATGGTCAGAACGAAGCCGGTGCCGTAGCGCGACTTCAGGGAGCGGATCGCGGCGATCAGGTTGACGATGACCGGGGTGGTCGGGTTCTTGAAGTCGGTGTCGCCGGTGTTCAGGGACAGCGAGTGGCCCTCGAAGTCGATGTCGACACCGTCCAGGCCGTATTTGTCGATGATCGCGCTGACCGAGCTGACGAACCTGTCCCGGGCCGCGGTGGTGGTGAGCTGGACCTGGCCGTTCGCGCCGCCGATCGACAGGAGGACCTTCTTGCCGGCGGCCCGCTTTGCCCGGATCGCGGCGATGAAGTCGGCCTCGGACTCGACGCCGGGGCATTCCGAGACGGGACACAGGGTGAAGCGGATGTCGCCGGAGGTCGCGCTGGTCGGCTCACCGAAGGCCAGGTTGATGATGTCCCAGTTGGACGGTACGTCGGACATGCGCAGATAGCCGGAGCCGTTGGCGAAGCTCGCGTGCAGATAGCCGATCAGGGCGTGCTTGGGGAGGCCGCCAACCGGGGGCTGAGTCGGAGGGGGCGTGGTCGGAGGGGGCGTGGTCGGAGGGGGCGTGGTCGGAGGGGGCGTGGTCGGAGGGGGCGTGGTCGGAGGGGGTGTGGTCGGAGGGAGCGTGGTGGGCGGCGGGGACGGAGTGGGCGTTGTCGTGGTGGGTGGAGTCGTCGGGGTGGTGGTGCCGCCGCAGGCTCCGTTGTCGGCCCACACGTCCCATGGGCCGGAGTGGGTGGCGGGCGCCTCGTTCTGGGTCCACCACTTGGCGGTGTAGTTGTGGCTGTTCTGCGACGCGGTGTTGCCCTGGGTGTAGACGGCGGTCGCGCTCCACGCCGGGGCGCACGCGGCGGCGGCGCTGGCGGAGGAGGCGAGGTAGAAGGTGGTGCCGGCAGCCGCGAGCACCGTGGTCATGGCGAGGATCATCGATCGGCGCATGGCCAATTATTAGGACTGTTAACTGTGGAAGTAAATAGACAAAGGCGAATTGGTGGGGCGCGGACGAAGGCGGGAGCCGGGACTCAGGTCAGTCCAGCTCGGGCAATGCCACCGGGTGCGGGCGCGGACGGCACACCCCGCAGTGCACCGCGTCCTCCACCACCAAGGCCTCGGCCCGGCGACGAGCCTCGGAGCGGCTCACCTGCAACAGGTACGGGCCGAAGCGTGCGTGATCAGCACACACCGCGCGACCGCAGAAGCGGCAACCGGCACGTGCCGCCTCGGCGCAGAACCAGCAGAGCATCGGACCTCCCTCTCCGTACGAGGGAGGCCCTGCTCCCTACGGCGTCGACTCGGTCGGGCTGGGTGCGGACGTCGAGCTGCTGGCCGACGGCGTCGGCGTCGGCGATGTCGTCGTCGGGGTGGTCGCGGGCGGCCTCGTTGTCGTCGGGCGCGTCGTCGGCGGGCGGGTCGGGCGGGGCGGCGTGACCGTCGCCTCGGTCGGCTCGGGAGTCAGCGACGGAGTGGAAGGGCGGGTCGCGGACGGCGTCACGGAAGGTGTCACCACAGTAGCGCTCGGCGACACGCTGGGTGAAGTCGACGGCGGAAGCTCGGACGGGAACGGCACCTCGGTCTCCGACGGCGACGCGCCGCTCGACGGCAACGGCGCGGACGGCGTCCCGTCACCGCAGCTCAGTGGCGCGGTCGCGGCCGGCGCCGGCTGGCCCGCGTCGGTCGCCGCACCGTCCGCCACGGCCACCCCGCCGGGCGAGACGGCAAACCGAGCCGCCCCGGAACTGACCACGTCACCCTGCTGGCGGGAAACAGTCAACCGCAGGTTTCCGTACGCACCACTGCCGCTCGTCGTGTCCGCCAGGAGTGACCCGCCCAGCAGGTTCAGCGTGCCCGACGGCGTCCGATGCCGCCCGCCGTCCGTCCTCACCGGCCCGATCTCCACACGCGACCCGCCGCACAACAGGGAGAACGCGCCGCCCGGGAAGGTGAGCCGGCCGCTCGCCCCGCTCGGCACGTCGATCCGGTCGCCGCTCCGCAGGTACCGCGCCCCGCCGGCCGAGACCGACACCCGCCCGCCGTCCACCGAGGCCGTCACCTGCCCGTCGTCCACGCTGAGCCGCACCGATCCGCCCGGCATCTCGGCCCACGCCGGCCCGGCCCGGAACGTCATCCCGGCCGCCACCAGCGCCACGATCAGCAGTGCCGCGACCACCCACCACATCTTCCTCTGGAAGTCGCCGTCCACAGCGGGATCGACCGGTTCCTCCGGCGGCCCGGCCGGCACGGCGAGCGGCGGATACGACCGGACACCGGACGCCGACGAGCGGGCAGCCGCTACCGGCCGGCGCGTGGACCCGACCAGCGGCGGCAGGTCGGACGCGTCGGGCAGCACCCACAGCCGCACCGGCGTCCGGGTCTGCGCGACCATCCCCGGATCGCCCTCGCCGACCGGCCCCACCAGCGTGCCGCGCCGAAGCTCGACCCCGTCGGACAGCGCGATCACCCCGGACTCGACGACCACCGCGTGCGTCGGTCCGTGCAGGATCACCGGCGCGCCCGCCTCGAGGTCGACCGGGTGTGCCGACGCGACCAGGGCGAGCCGCTGATCGACGGCCAGGTCGGCCAACGCCGGCGTGTCGGCGAACAGGGCCTCCGCCTCGGCCCGGTCCTGCGGCGGCGGTCCGGGCAGCGGCCCCACCACGGTCGCGACGGTGGCGGCGGGGACGGCCAGCAGGGTGGTGCCGGAGGTGTGCCAGTCCAGTTGGGTCGTGCGGCCGGCCACCGCATCCACCAGGCCGACCACGCCGCCGGGACCGACGTGATGCCGGATCGTGCCGGGCGGGTCGCCGGGCTTGCGGGCGGCGAGACCACCGTCGACCACCACGTACACGGCGGCCTGGGCGTCGCCGGACTGCACGATCCGGCGGCCGGTCGGCGGGTGCTCCCAGCGGGCGCGGGCGGCCAGGCCGTTCAACGCGGGCTCGGGCAGTCCGCCCAGGTCGGAGGCGCGCAGCGCGGCGAGCCGGCGCGGGCTGTCCGCCTCGCGGTCGTTCTCCGCGCGCCGCCGCCGCGACGCGCCCCA
The DNA here is from genome assembly GCF_934643405.1 of uncultured Actinoplanes sp. Classification (GTDB taxonomy): domain Bacteria; phylum Actinomycetota; class Actinomycetes; order Mycobacteriales; family Micromonosporaceae; genus Actinoplanes. The sequence continues at coordinate 4,529 of NZ_CAKUCL010000011.1, read as the reverse complement.
CCAGCGGGCCAGGCGGGCGAGCAGGAAGTGCACCACGGGCGCGGCGACGCCGAGGACGATCAGGAGGAAAAGCAGTTTCCCCGGTACGCCGTCGTGCCACAACCCGGTGGCCAGGCCTGAGACGCGGTCCGACCAGACCAGGACGGCCAACGCCACGGCCAGGGCCAGCCAGGCGACCGCGATGTATCCGTACAGGGCGATGAGCCGGCCCTCGCGGTCGAGCGACGACCAGCGCGGCGGCCGCCCCCGCAACCGCCCACCCACCCAGGCCAGGGCCCGCGCCCGCAGCTGCGGGATCTCCAGCCAGTCGGTCAGCAGGTACTGGCCGTCGAGCGGCAGCAGCGGGCTGAGCCGGAAGAACGCGTTCAGGTAGCAGAGGAAGGCCAGCTTGAAGGCGACCCCGGCGAGCATCGGCAGGGCCAGGCCGACCAGCTGGACGAGGCCGGCCAGCAGCAGCGCGCCGAGCGGACCGGCCGCGGCGACCAGCATGCGGGCCCGGCGCCCGGCCATCCAGACGTCACTGGTGTCGACGAACAGCGACGGGATGCCGAAGGACACGAGCAGGCCGGCGGCGGGGACCTCACGGCCGGCGTGCTTCGCGGCGAGCGCCCGGGCGAGCTGGTGCAGGGCCAGGACGAGGACGTTCAGCACGACGAGGACGAGCGCGCCGGCCAGATAGGACCCACCGGTCAGGAACAGCGAACGACTGCCACGCGACCAGGTCGGGAGGAACAGGGCGAGCCCCGCGACGGCGACCACCGCGGCGAGGATGGCCCCGGCCCGGCCGAAGAGCAGCGCGCCACCGGCCCGGTAGAGCGCGGTGATCACACCGTCCACATCGAAGACCAGCATGCGCCGGCCGCGGACGGGCGCTGGCGCGGATTTGCCCGCACGCTCGGGCAGCGCCCTGCGGCGCGCCTCCTCCACCGGCCGGAACGCGTCCATCGGCAGCTCGTCGAGCATGCGGTTGCCGGCCAGGTCGGCGACGAGGCGATGCACCTGGTCGGGGGCGAGCCGGCCGGCGATCCGGGCGAACTCGGCGACCAGCAGGGTGACCGTGTGCTCGCCGTCCATCAGGACTGCGAGCTGCCACTCCTCCGGCGTCATGCGGAGATATCCGCTGCGGTCGTCCGACGATGGCGACCGCACCATGATGTAGTCGTTGCCGCGCGCGCCGGTCAGCTGGACGGCCTCGATGCCGGCCCGGAGCACCGGGCGCGCCCGCGACGGGTCGAGCCGGTCGACGACGGCACCCCACAGGCCGGGGTCGACCGGGCCGGCCGGCTCGCCCGGAGCCCGCCCGGCCAGAGCCTCCCAGACATTCATGCCGGTGTCGACGTACGTCAAGGGATGCCTCTCCTGCATCGAAGGCGCCGCGCAAAAGCGTGACCGAAGCCGATAGCGAAAGGAGAGTAGGCGGTCCACTACGGCCAGCGCGAGCCCTCGCGGCAGAACCGTGGGGAATGCTGCGAATTGCCCCGGACAAACGCGTACGGCGAGCGGTGCGGCAACCCCCTTGCCACACCACCCGCCGTACCCAGGGGAGGAAAGGTCTTCTACTGCGCCTCGGCCAGCGTGACCGTCGCCTGCTTCTCGGCCCCGTCCCGGGTGAAGGTGACCGTCATCTTCTGACCGACCGCGCCGGCCTGGACGAGCGCGACCAGATCGTCCGAATCGGAGACCGTCTTACCGTCCACCTTGGTGATGACGTCACCCTGCTGGATGCCGGCCTTGGCCGCGGCGCTGTTCGGCGTGACGCTGCTGACCAGCGCGCCGCCGTTCTCCGCGGCGGCGACGCTGACGCCCAGCGCCGGGTGGCTGACCTTGCGGCCGGCCATCAGCGCGTCGGCGACCTGGCGGGCCTTGTCGCTGGGGATCGCGAAGCCGAGGCCGATGTTGCCCGAGCCCTGACCCTGGGTGGCGATCGCCGAGTTGATGCCGATGACGTCGCCGTTCGTGTTGACCAGCGCGCCGCCGGAGTTGCCCGGGTTGATCGGCGCGTCGGTCTGGAGCAGGCCGGACATCGTGGTCGACGAACCCTGCTGCGAGTTGCCGCCGCCGAACGGGGAGCCCTGCTGGTCGTCCTCGCTGCTGGACTGGATCGTGCGGTCCTTGGCGCTGATGATGCCGGCGGTGACCGAACCCTCGAGGCCCAGCGGGCTGCCGATCGCGAGAACGGTGTCGCCGACCTGCATCTTCGCGCTGCTGCCGAACTTCGCGGCCTGCAGCCCGGAGGCACCGTCGACCTTCACCACGGCCAGGTCCGTACGGGGGTCGGTGCCCACGATCCTCGCCGAGGACTTCTTCCCGTCCGCGAAGATGACCGTCACCGTGTCGCCCTGAGCGGTCGCGACCACGTGGTTGTTGGTCACGATGAACCCGTCCGTAGTCAGCACGACGCCGGAGCCCTCACCGTTCTGCGTGGTGATCGAGACGACGCTGTCCTGCACGGCCGCGGCGATCTGGGCGAGCGAGGAGCGGTCGACCACGCGGGTGACCGACGAGTTGCCGGTCTGCACCGAGGGCGCGGCGCCGTCGTTGTCGAAGGCGAGCGCCGTCGCCGCGCCGACGCCGCCCGCGCCGAGCGCGATCAGCACGGCGGCCGCGCCGGCCAGGAAGATCTTGCGGCCGCGGCCGTTGCCCCGGGGCTGCTGGTCGACGGAGTGGGCCCAGGCGGGCTGCCCCTCGGTGCCCGGGGTCCAGGTCGGCTGGCCGTCGGCGCCCGGGGACCAGGCCTGGCCCTCGCCCCAGGCCTGGCCCTCGGCGCCGGCGAGCGGCTGCGTCTGGGTCGGTGTCGTGCCGGGCGCCCAGGCGCTCGCGTAACCCGGCTGGTAGCCGGGCTGCTGCGGATAGCCGGGCTGGGGCTGCTGGCCGTAGCCCGGGTGCTGGGGCTGCTGGTAGCCCCCCTGCTGCCACGGGGACGCATGCTGCCACTGAGGCGCGCCACCCGGCTGAGGGGCGGCCGGCTGAGGCGCCGCGGACTGCGGTACCCCGGACTGAGGGGCGGACTGCGGGTCGCCGGACTGCGGGACGCCGGACTGAGGGATCGCGGACTGCGGCGCGGCGGACGGAACACCCGGCTGGGGAGCACCCGGCTGGGGAGCGGCAGGGTGGGAAGCGTCCGACACCGGCCGGCCCCACTGCGGGGCGGCGGGCGCGGCCGACGGGGGAACGGCGGGCTGCGCGGCGGTCGGCTGCTCAGACTGTCCCCGGTCCGGGCTGCTGCTCTCCGTGGAGGCGTCCGCGGGTCGCGGGTCGGTCTCGTTCTCGTTCATGCCCACCACTTTGCCCCGTCGCGCTCGTACCGACCTGTGCTAGTCCTGGATGTTTTCTGAGAACCCTTTGTCCGGATTCACCGTGGGCAGGGTGACTTTGAAGGTGGCGCCCTCGCCGGGTTCGCTGATCACCTCGACGGTCCCCTGATGCGATCTGACGATAGCCGCCACGATGGCGAGACCGAGGCCCGTGCCGGTCGCCGCCCGGTCGGTGTGCCGGGTGCGCGCCTCGTCGGCCCGGTAGAACCGCTCGAAGACGTGCGCCTTCTGCTGCTGCGTGAGGCCGGGACCGGTGTCCGACACCTCGATCACCGCCCGGTCGCCCGGCTCGGCGTAGAGCCGCAGCGAGACGGTCGCCTCGGGCGGGGTGTGGACCAGCGCGTTGGTCATCAGGTTGCCGATCACCTGCCGCAGCCGGGCGTCGTCGCCGTAGGCGACCAGCTGGTCGGGCTGGTCGCGCACCTCGAGCTCGATGGTGCGCTCGGGGGCCATCGCCTCGGCGGCCTGGACCGCGTCGAGGGCGAGCACCGGCAGCTCGACCGGGCCCAGGGTGAGCGGGCGTTCCCGGTCGAGCCGGGCCAGCAGCAGCAGGTCCTCGACGAGCAGGCCCATGCGGGCGGCCTCGTCCTCGATGCGGCGCACCAGCTTGGCGACGTCGTCGGGATTGGTGACCGCGCCCTGACGATAGAGCTCGGCGAAGCCGCGGATGGTTGTCAGCGGGGTGCGCAGCTCGTGGGACGCGTCCGCCACGAACTGCCGCATCTTGCCCTCGGACCGCACGGCCCGGGCCTCGGAGAGCTGAGCGGCGTCGGCCGCCTCGACCGCGGCCGCCTCGGCCGCACGGGCCGCCGCCTCGGACTGGGCCCGCGCGCTGAACGCGGCCTCGATCTGGGCCAGCATCGCGTTGAGCGCCTTGGCCAGCCGGCCCAGCTCGGTGGTGGGCTCGCCGCCGTGCGGTTCGGGGTCGGGGACGCGCTGGGTCAGGTCGCCGGCCGCGATCGCCGCCGCCGTGCGCTCGATCTGGAGCAGCGGCATCAGGCTCTGGCGCACGATGGCCGCGCCGATGGAGGCGAGCGCGATCAGCACGCCGACGCCCACCAGCAGGTCGACCCAGACCATCTGGTTGACCGCCAGGCCGATCACCGACAGTTTCTCGCCGACCTGGATGACCTGGGTGTTCTGGTCGACCACGACCACCACCCGCCAGTGCACCTTGCCGCTGGGCGAGCGCACCGTGTAGGGCTCGCCCAGCAC
>NZ_CAKUCL010000010.1 GCF_934643405.1 uncultured Actinoplanes sp. | reverse complement strand
GGTGCGCCGCAGGAAGAACGAGACGGCGACGCCGACCGCGAGCACGAGCAGCATCGGCACGGTGATCGGCCCGAGGAGCTGGCGCAGGCCGCCGATGTAGTAGTAGGAGTCGGTCATGTAGCCGAGGATCGGCACGCCGGCCGTCCAGTACAGCAGGAACCCGCCGGCCAGACCGAGCATGGCCAGGGTCGCGATGAAGTCGGGGATGCCGAGCTTGGTGATGAGCAGCCCGTTGATCAGGCCGATGCCGCCGCCGACGCCCAGCGCCGCGAGGAACGCGACGGCCAGGGGCATCCCGTTGTTGAGATTGCCGGCCACCACGCCGGCACACAGCGCCATCACCGACCCGACCGACAGGTCGAGGCCGCCGGCGATGAGGACCACGGTCATGCCGATCGCCAGGAAACTCACGGTCATCATCGCGTTGACGATGTTGGTGAGGTTGCCGGCGGTGGCGAACGTCGGCTCGATGAGTGTCATCACGGCGCACACGACCACGAGCAGGGCAAGAATGCCGAAGGACGGGTCGCGCAGGATCCGCATGCGCAGCGCGGAGGCCCGATCGGTGGGTGCGGCCACCTGGTCGGTGGTGAGGACGGCCATCATCGCCCCTTACTTGTCGCCGACTGGAGCTCGCCGGCCGGTGCCGGTACGGGCTGGGGAGTGCGCAATGTCAGGGCGAAGCGCCGGACACCGCGGTCCACGATCACGCCGACGAGGATGCAGACGCCGGTGATGATCGAGAAGATGAGCGGGTCGATGCCCATCAGGCGGAACCCCTGCTTGAGCGTCACCAGCAGCAGCGCGCCGAGCGCCGCCTGCCAGATCCCGCCCCGCCCGCCGGCGAGGCTCACCCCGCCGAGCACCGCGGCGGCCACCGCGATCAGCTCGTAGCCGCCGGCCATGCCGGCCTGCACGGAGTTGAGCCGGGCGGCCAGCAGGACGCCGCCGAAGCCGGCCAGCGCGCCGGACACGAGGTAGGCGTACAGCTTGAGCCGCCCCACGTGGAGGCCGGCGACCAGCGCCGGGGCGCCGCCCATGCCGGACGCGCGGATCCGGCGGCCGAACGCGGTCCGCACCAGCACCAGGTGCAGGGCCGCGACGGCCACGGCGGTCAGCACCATGGCGCTGGTGAGGCCGGCGACCGACGACGTCGCGATGCCGAGGAAGGTCTCGTCCTTCGTGCCGACCAGCTGGACGTGGTCGGTGAGGACCACGAGCAGCCCGGCCGCGACGTTGAGCGTGCCCAGGGTGACGATGAAGTCGTTGAGCCGGAACTTGACGATCACCAGGCCGTTGAGCAGGCCGAAGGCCAGTCCGGTGCCGATGCCGGCCAGCACCGACATCACCGTGCCGAAGCCCTGCATCGAGGCCCACAGCGAGGTGCCGGCGCTCAGGCCGAGGACGGCCCCGACCGACAGGTCGATCCCGCCGGCGATGATGACGAAGGCCAGCCCGGCCGTGATGATGAAGATCGGCACCTCTTCGTTGAGGTAGTACTTGATCGATTGCCCCTCGGCGAACGACGGCACGCCCAGGGCGAAGACGACGAAGACCGCGGTGACGGCCAGCAGGATGGGTACGCCCTCGATCCCGAGGAACCGAGCGGCGCCGGAGCGGAAGTTTTTCATCGGTCAGCTCTCGATGCCTTGTCGATGATGGCGTGCTTGACGGCGTCGTAGCCCTCGGTCGCCACCCGGTGGGGAATGTCGCGGATCTCGCCGACGAGCGCTCCGCGGTTCAGCACGATCACCCGGTCGCACAGGCTGATCAGCTCGGCGAACTCCGAGGCGATGAGGATGACCGAGGTGCCCTTCTCCACGACGTCGCGGATCAGGCGGTGCACCTCGGCCTTCGCGTGGACGTCGATGCCCTGCGTCGGCTCGTCGAAGATGAGGATCGACGGCTCGGTGTTCAGGCAGCGCGCGATGATCGCCTTCTGCTGGTTGCCGCCGCTGAGGTTGCGGATCGGTTCGGCCGGGCCGGGTGTCTTGATCCCGAGGCCGCGGATGTACGAGTCGGCCAGCGCGCGCTCGCTGCGGCTGCGCAGCACCCCGGCCGAGGTGACCGAGCCGAGCCCGGAGACCGAGATGTTCTCGGCGACCGAGAGGTCCGGCAGGATGCCCAGCTGCTTGCGGTCCTCCGGCACCATCGCGAGCCCCGCCTTGTAGGCCACCCGGGGATGCCCGATCCGCCGCGGCCGTCCGTCGATCTCGATCCGGCCGGAGTGCAGCTTGTCCAGGCCCATCAGCGCCCGCACCAGCTCGGTCCGCCCGGCGCCGGCCAGCCCGGCGATGCCGAGGATCTCGCCGGGCTCCACGTCGAAGGAGATGTCGCGCAGCACCCCGTGCCGGGTCAGGTTCCGCGCGCGCAGCCGCGGCCGGTCGTGCTCGTCGCGGGGCCGCCGGCGCGGCGGCGTCACGGTCTCGGCGGACTCCATGAGCTCGATCGCGTCGCCGCCGAACATCTGCACCGCCAGCTCGCGCCGGGTGAGATCCCGGGTCTCGGTACGGGCGATGGTGCGCCCGTCGCGCATCACGGTGACCACGTCGGCGAGCCCGAACACCTCGTCCAGGTGGTGGGTGACCCAGATCAGGGCCACGCCGCGCCGCTGCAGGCTGCGCATGTGCTCGAAGAGCAACGTCTTCTCGTGCTCCTCCAGGCCCGACGTCGGCTCGTCGAGGATCAGGAGCTCCGGTGGTACGGCGAGGGCCTTCACGATCTCGATCACGCGCTTCTTGAGGGCCCCGAACTCGCCGACCGGGCGCCACAGCTCGGACCGGCTGATGCCGAACTCGCCGGCGAGCTCCTGGACGCGGCGGGCGATCTGCCGCCGGTTCATCAGCAGCGCGCCCTTGCCGGTCAGCTCCCGCTCGCGGCCGAGGGAGATGTTCTCCAGCACGGTCAGGTCCGGCACCGTGGACAGTTCCTGGTGGATCGTGCCGATGCCGAGGGCCTGCGCCTCGCTGGGATGCCCGATGGACACCTCCCGGCCGGCCAGCTCGATGGTGCCGGAGTCCGGCGTGACGAGGCCGGACAACACGTTCAGCAGGGTCGACTTGCCCGCGCCGTTGCCGCCGAGCAGGGCGTGGATCTCACCGCCGCGCACCAGCAGGCTCACCCCGTCGAGGGCGTGCACCCCCTGGAAACGCTTGTGGATGTCCGACATGCGCAGGTGCGGAACCTGCACCGGCGACGAGGTCGTCTCCATGCCCGCTCCTTCCGCCCGGCCGCGCCCCAGGGGACGGGTCCTGACTCAGCCGCGCCTTACCCGGCCGGCCCCACCCCCGGAAAACTGGTCTTGTGATCGGGTGGTCAGACCAATATCCTGAGGTGACGACCCGGAAGTCAAGGGGCGCGGCCGGGTTTTTCGGCGGGAGGAGCAGGCGGGATGCGGAAAATCATGGGCGATGCGGGCGCGGTCGTGCCGGACTACCTGCGCGGGCTGGCCGCGGCGCATCCGGCCGTCGTCGAGTACGACGCGGAGCACCGCGTCGTCGTGCGCCGGGCGCCGGTCCGGCCTCGGAAGGTGGGGCTGGTCTCCGGCGGCGGCTCGGGCTGCGAGCCGCTGCACGCCGGCTACGTCGGGCTGGGCATGCTCGACGCCGCGTGTCCCGGGGAGGTCTTCTCCTCGCCCGTGCCGGACCAGATCATGGCCGCCACCCGGCGCGCCGACCACGGTGCCGGCGTGCTGTACGTCGTCAAGAACTTCGGCGGCGAGGTGATGAACTTCGGCCTGGCCGCGGAGATCCTGCGCCGCCGTGGGATCCGGATCGAGAAGGTGCTCGTCGACGACGACGCGTCGTTCCCGCCCCAGCTGGCGAACCGGCGGCGCGGTCTCGGCGCCACCGTGCTGACCGAGAAGATCGCCGGTGCCGCCGCCGAACAGGGGCGCCCGCTCGACGAGGTGGCCGCCGTCGCCCGCCGGGTCGTGGCGCGCAGCCGGACGTTCGGGGTCGCGCTCAGCTCCTGCACGCATCCCAGGACCGGGCGGCGCACGTTCGACCTGCCCGAGGGGGAGTACGAGGTGGGCGTGGGCATCGGCGGCGACCGCGGCCACGAACGCCGGCCGCTGCCCGGCGTCGACGGCGTCGCCGACGTCATGCTCGAACGGGTCACCGACGAGCTGGGCCTGCGGCCCGGCGACCGCGTCGTGGTCCTGCTCAGCGGTCTCGGCTCGACCCCGGCCATCGAGCTGTACGGGTTGTTCGCGGCGATCCTGGACCGGCTCGGCAAGCACGGCGCCGAGCTCGTCCGCAGCCTGGTCGGTGACTACCTCACGTCGCTGGACTCGCGCGGTGCGCTGCTCACCGTGCTGCGCGCCGACGACGAGCTGCTCGACCTGTGGGACCGGCCGGTGCACACGCCGGCGCTGCGCTGGGAAGCCTGAGATGACGACACTGTCGCAGGACGCCGTGAACGGATGGCTCGAACGCTTCTGTGCCCAGATCGTCGCGGCCGAGGACCACCTCAACCAGCTGGACGCCGCCACCGGCGACGGCGAGCACGGCTCCAATCTCCGCCAGGGTGCCACCGCGGTGCGGGCGCTGCTGCGCGAGCGTTCCTTCGTCGACCTCCAGGAACAGCTGACCGCGGTCGGCATGGCCGTCGTCAACTCGGTCGGCGGTGCCGGCGGCGCTCTGTACGGCACGTTCTTCCTGCGTCTGAGCGACGTCGGCGAGGGCCGCACCGCACTCGACCTCGCCGCGCTGACCGAGGGGCTGGGCTGGGCGCTGGCCGGCATCCGAGAGCTGGGCGGCTCGGCGCCCGGCGACAAGACGCTCGTCGACGCGATCCAGCCGGCCGTCACCGAGCTGAACTCACCCGCCGGGCGATCCGGCGGGCTGGTCGCCGCCCTCGACCGGGCCGCCACGGCGGCCGAGCGGGGCCGCGACGCCACCGCGGCCATGGTGGCCCGGACCGGCCGGGGCAGCTACCTCGGCGACCGCAGCCGCGGCCACGTCGACGCCGGCGCGACCTCGATGGCGATGCTGTTGCGCTGCCTGCACGCCAGTGCCGGCGAGGCCGCCGCATGAAGTCCTCGGTGACCTCCGTGCACCTGCTCGACGGCGGTGTGCTGGAGGTCGAGTCGAGCGTCGTCGTGCCCGGCACCGGCTTCGGCCGCCGCATCGCCGTACCGGTCCCGATGTTCCTCGTCGGCACCACCGCGGGTCACGTCCTGGTCGACACCGGCAACGACCCCGGCGTCATCGACGACCCCGTCGCCACCTGGGGACCGGAGCTGGCGGCGGCGTCCCGCCCGCGCGTGCTGCCGTACCAGCACCCGGCCCGCCAACTGGAGCTGCTGGGGCTCGCGCCGGGCGACGTGCGGGCCGTGGTCTACACGCATCTGCACCACGACCACGCGGGCGGCGGACGGCTCTTTCCCCGGGCGGTGCACGTCGTGCAGCGCGCCGAACACCGGTGGGCCACCAGCCCGGACGCGCACGCCGGCAAGGGATACGCGCCGGCCGACTTCCCCACCACCGGCTGGACGCTGGCCGAGGGGGACTGGCACGTGCTGCCCGGCATCCAGCTCATGATGACGCCGGGTCACACGCCCGGGCACCAGTCGGTGGTGCTGTGGGACGTCCCCGGCCTCGGCAACGTCATCCTGGCCGGGGACGCCATCAACACCATCGGGTGCATCGACGACGGCCTGCCGCCGGGCATCGCGACCGACACCCTGGCGGCGGTGCGGTCGATGCACCGGCTCACCGCGCTGGCCGACGCGACCGACGCCCTGCTGGTGGCCGGGCACGACCTGAGCCAGTTCGAGGCGCTGCCGAAGGCCCCGCACCGGTTACGCCGGCCGATCGGCGCGCGGGCCGGTCGCGTACGGGAGATGCTTGATCTTTCGTGATCCTCACGGGCGCTCGGTGGTCTGGCCCAGGTGCTCGGCGATGTCCCGCTCGACGTCGCGGATGTGGCTCAGCGCCGCGCTGCGGGCGTCGCGCACCCGGTGCGCGGCGATGGCCTCGACGATCGCCATGTGCCCGGCGTGCGCGTGCGCGCGACGGCCGGGCAGCTTGATGACGCGGTGCGAATACTTGAAGAAGAGCGGCTCGATGCTCTCCATGAGCCGCAGCAGCAACGTGTTCTTCGTGGCCGCGACGATCGCGCGGTGCAGTTCGGCGTCGAGCTTGACGAAGGCGTCGTCGCTCAGTTGCGGGTTCTCCGCCTCGGTCAGGATCCGCTGCAGGTCGGCGACCTCCGGCGCGGTGACCCGCCGGGCGGCCAGGCTCGCCGCGTCCGGTTCGAGCGACAGGCGCACCTCGAACAGCTCCGGCACCGTGAAGTCGTCGAACACCAGCAGGTCGGACAGCTTCGGCATGGCCTTCTTGTCGCTGACCACGAAGACGCCGCGGCCGTGGTCGGTGCGCAGCATGCCGCTCGCCTCCACGACGCGGATCGCCTCGCGCATCGAGCTGCGCCCGACGCCGAACCGCTCGGCGAGAACCCGCTCCGGCGGCAGCTTCTCGCCCGGCTTGATGTCGCCGCGGGTGATCAGCTGTTCCAGCTGGGCGGCGACCGAGTCGGCGACCTTGAGCCGGCGGACCGGCTCGATGTCGCCGGGACCGAGGCCGGTCATCTCCATGACCCCCTTATCCCGTGCAGAGCAATGGTCAGGTGGCCTGAACAGTACCGCATCGACGTCGACCCATCTAGTCTCCGGCTGCCCGGAACGGGTGGTCGCGCAGATGCGGAACCAGATCCTCCCAGGTGTAGTCGCCCTCCATGAAGTACGGCGTCGTGTCGTACGTGCCGTCCATGGTGTCCTTCAGCGACTCCGGCCCGACGAAACCGATGACCTTCCATCCGATGTGGTCCTTGTTCCCGCCGTACACCGGGTCGCCGTAGAAGCCCTGCTTGGTGTGCAGGCACAGGGCCGGGAAGAAGGTCATCCCCTCGTCGAACGTGCCCTGCAGGAACGTGGTCACCGCCTCGGTCGTGCCCAGCGTGACCTTGGCCGGCTTCGGCGCGCCGGAGAACGCCTCCAGCACCGCGTCCTGCTGCTGCTCGCTCAGATCCTTGAAGCCGGCGCCGTGCTGCTGGTGCGCCAGCGCGTCGAGGTCGCGGATGCCGTGGCGGTACGTCTCCTGCATGTCCCACATCCGGGCCCGCCACGCCTCGGCGAACTTGCCGGTCAGCCTGAGGAACCCGCTGCCGTCGGCCGCGGCGAAGACGTAGTCGATGCCGGACAGGTACCGGTCGATGAACACGACCACCCGCGCCTCCCGCGCACCCGGGTCGTGGTCGGCCGGGATGATGCGGGCGGTCGCGGCCTCGATCGTGTCCCACTCGTGCTCGGTGAAGAACAGCCGCTCGGTGGTGTCGGGATCGACCGGCGCGCCGGCGATCTCCCAGTCAGCCTTGAGAGTCATATCGAGATCTGCTCCTCACGGCCCTTGGCGTACGTCGAGACGATGTAGTCGCACGCGCGCCAGGCATTCGCCATCATGGTCAGCGTCGGGTTGACGCCGGTCGAGGTGGGGAACCCGGAACCGTCCACGACGAACAGGTTGTCGATGTCGTGGGTCTGGCACCACTCGTTGAGCACCGACGTCGCCGGATCGTTGCCCATCCGCGCCGTACCGTGCTGGTGGCAGGTGTTGCCGGTCATCCGGTCCAGGTAGACCGGCACCGTCTTACGCGCGCCGGCGACCTCGAGGATCTCGACGTTCTTGTCCACCTGCCACTTGCTCATCCGCACGTCGTTCTCGTGCGGCTGGTGGGTGATCCGCGCGACCGGCAGGCCCCACGCGTCCTTGACCGTCGGGTCGAGATCGACCCGGTTCGACTCGCGCGGCATGTCGTGCAGGATCGCGCCGATCTTCATGGCGTGGTTGAAGTAGTTCCGGTCGGCGTCCTTGAGCGCGTCGCCCCAGCTGGGCCGGCCCGGGAACACCCAGTTGACCGGGTGGACCGTCTGCGACGCCGAGATCAGGCAGCCGCCGATGTGCCCGCGGTCCTTGCCGGTCTCGTAGAACTCGAACGTGCCGCCGCTGATGTAGTTGCCGGCCCATCCGTACAGCGGGTCGTCGACCTCCTTGTCGAACAGGCCCACGGCGAAGACGTACTCGTGGAAGGTGGCGTTGCGGCCGACCAGGCCGCTGGAGTTGGCCAGGCCGTCCGGATGCTGCGGGGAACGCGACATCAGCATCAGCCGGGCCGATTCGATGGCGCCCAGGCCCAGGACGACGACCCTGGCGTCCTGTTCCACCTCGTGCCCCTCCGGATCGATGTAGACGACACCGGTCGCCCGGCCGTCCCGGCCGACCCTGATCTCCCGGACGAAGCACTCGGAGCGCAGCTCGAAGTTGCCGGTCGCGACCGCCTCCGGGATGAACGTGGTGAGGGTGTTCGAGCGCGCGCCGCTGGGGTCGCCGTACTGGTTCCAGAAGCTGGTCCGGTTGAACGGGTCGCGGCCCTTGTGGTGGTTGGTGACCATGGCGTGCGGAATCGGGAACGCGTTGAAACCCATCTTCTTCGCGGCGTCGTAGAAGCGCCGGCCGAAGCGGGTCGGGCGCAGCGGCGCGCTCGGGTACGGGCGGCTGCGGAACGGCTCCCACTTGTCCGCGCCGGCCACGCCGGAGACGCCGAACTCCCACTCCACCCTGGTCAGGTACGGCTCGAGGTGCTCATAGCGGATCGGCCAGTCGGCGAGGCTCGCGCCGGGCAGGTCGCCGTGCAGGGAGCGCTGCATGAAGTCGGACTCGCGCGGCCGCGGCACCCAGCCGGCCCAGTGGTTGGTGCCGCCGCCCACCAGCTGCGGGGTCGGCGAGAACGGGAACACCTCGGCGACCGCGTTCTCGTCGTGGCGCAGGGTCCGGGGGAACAGCTTCGGGTCCGGCCACAGGTAGTTGCGGTTGACGTACTTGATCTCGTCGCCGGAGTAGTGCTCGTGCGCCCGCAGCCACGGGCCCCGGTCGAAGCCGACGACCCTCAGCCCGGCCTCGGCCAGCACCTTCACCGCGGTGCCGCCGGACGCGCCGAGCCCCACCACGATCGCGTCGACCGGCTCCGGCTTGGACTTCGTCATGCCTGTCTCCTCTAGCGTCCGAGGTACTCGACGATGGCCCGGCCGAAGTGGGGCAGGTCCACCGGCGTCCGGGAGGTGATGACGTTGCCGTCCTCGACGACCGGCTCGTCCACCCAGGTGCCGCCGGCGTTCTCGACGTCGGTCCTGATGGGCAGGTAGCCGGTGATCCGGCGGCCCTTGGTCGCCCCGGCCGAGGCGAGCATCCAGCCGCCGTGGCAGATCGCGGCGACCAGCTTGCCCGACTCGTAGGCCTCCCGGACCAGGTCGACCATCTCGGGATGCAGCCGCATGTTGTCCGGGGCGAACCCGCCGGGGATGACCACCGCGTCGAACTCGGCGGCGGACACGTCCGGCGCGCCGGCGTCGGCCGGCATCGGGTAGTGCTCCTTGCTGTCGTACGACTGCTTGGTGCCGCTGCCGACGACCCGCACCTCGGCGCCGGCCTCCTGCAAGCGCAACAGGGGGTACCAGCCCTCGAGGATCTGGTATTCGTCCTCGATCAGCAGGGCCACGCGCTTGCCTTCAAGCTTTGTCATGATCAGGCACCGATCAGTCGCAGGAACTCGACGCTGGTACGGACGTCGCCGTGGTTGGCCTGGATGTTGCGCAGCGCCTCCCAGTGCTGGCCGAAGCCGGGCGGCTGCTGCTCACCGCCGGGGATCGAGGCCGGGATCGCGGCGGTGGTGTCGGCCAGGACGACCATCTTGAAGTCCTGGTTGTTGCCGTCGATGGCGGTGGAGATCTGGCAGTTGGCGGTGGACAGCCCGGCCACGACCAGGGTGTCGCGCCCGGCGCGGCGCAGGTACTCGGTCAGCGGCGTGCCGTAGAACGACGAGAACCGGTGCTTGCGCATCACCGGCTCGTCGTCGAGCGGCTTGAGCTCGTCGACGAGTTCGTCGCCGCCGTTGCCCCAGGCACCGGGGAAGGTGGCCAGCTGACCCTCGAGGCCCCACTTGCGGTCGGCGTTGCCCGCGTCCTTGCCGTCGCCGCGCAGCCCCCACAGCGACCAGACGACCGGGATGCCCTTGGCGCGGGCGGCCTCCAGCACGGTGACGACCGGCCGGACGACGTCCTTGCCCTCCGGGGCGCCGCCGACGCTCGGGATGTACATGGCGCCGCCGATCTCGGCACATGCCTTCTGCATGTCGAGGACCAGCAGCATCGTTCTCTCGGGGTCGAGGGTGGGAGCCACCCAGGTCGACCGGTCGATGACCTTGTCGATGTTCTCGTAGGTGTAGTCGAGGGACGACATCGATCCTCCTCTGGCACCGCGTCTGATCTGGTGAGCAGGTGGTCTGAACACTAATCCACTTGAGGCGCAAGTCAAGGGGTAGCGCGGGCCGACTTCGGCTTCTCTCTACGCTGGCCAGGTGATTCGCGCCGTGATCGTGGACGTCGACGACACCCTGTGCCTGACCGAAGCGGCCTCGTTCGAGCTTCGACGAGCTGCTGGCGGAAACCGGGTTCCGGCCGCCGGAATGCGTCTACGTGGGCGATTCACCGGGCGACGCGGTGGCGGCCGGCGGCGCGGGCATCCGGTTCATCGCCTGCCTGCAGAGCGGCGTCCGCCGCCTCGACGAGTTCGACCCGCTGCTCGTGACCGCGGCGGTCGGCACGTTCCCCGAGATCCTCCCGGCGATCGCCCGGCTGTGACGGTTCGCCGCGGAGTCGGGAATACTGCGGGAGGCCGGTGTCGAGCACGAGAATCGGAGGGGCCGATGCTGATCGAGAAGCGGCTCGCGGACCTGGGGCTGGAACTGCCCGATCCGATCCGGCTGCCGCCGGGGGTCACGCTTTCCTTTCCCTGGGTGCGTGCGTACGGCAACCGCGTCTTCGTGTCGGGTCATGGTCCCCTGCTGCGCGACGGGTCGCTGGCCGGGCCACTGGGCAAGGTCGGCGCCGAGGTCGGCGAGGAGCAGGCGTACCACGCCGCCCGGCTGACCGCGCTGACCGCGCTGGCCGTGCTGGCCAGCCTGCGCCGCGCGCTCGGCGACCTCGACCGGATCACCGCCTGGCTCAAGGTGTTCGGCATGGTGAACGCCGCCCCGGGCTTCCACCGCATGCCCGCGGTGATCAACGGCTTCTCCGATCTGATCGTCGAGCTGTGGGGCCCCGAGGCGGGCAGCCACGCCCGGTCCGCCGTGGGACTGGCCGAGCTGCCGTTCGGCATCCCGGTGGAGATCGAGGCCGAGGTGGCCGTCGACGAGGCCGGCACGGCGCTGCCCGGGACGACATCCCCGGAAACCCCGGCCGCTCCCGGGCGGTGAGCCCCCCGGGCCCGCACGAGACCCGCGACGCCAAGCCCCGCTCGGCCTGACCGGCCGCAGCCGACCCGACCGCGACCAAGGACGTCCTGTGAAAGCCCCCGCCTTCCTGCTGCCGCTGCGCCACTCCCGTTTCCGGCGGGTATGGCTCGGGCAGGCCCTCAGTTCGACCGGCAACGGCGTCTTCACCGTCGCGCTCGCGGCCGCGGTGCTGGACGCGCACCGCGCCGCCGACCTGGGCTACGTGCTCGCCGCCGACGGCGCCGGACTCGTCGCGGTGTCGCTGCTCGGCGGTGTGCTGGCCGACCGGTTCCGGCGCAGCCGGATGATGATCGGGGCGGACGTCCTCCGCTTCGGCGCGACCGTCGGGTTCGGGCTGGGAGCGGCCTGCGCGCCGCTGCCGCTCGCCGTCGTGCTGGCCGCGCTGATGGGCGTGGGGCTCGGGCTGTTCCAGCCGGCGTACGGAGCCCTGGTGCCGTCGGTGGTTGCCCCGGAGGGCCTGGCCGGGGCCAACGCCCTGGTCTCGATCACCAACCGGTTCGCGCTGGTGGCCGGACCGGCGGTCGGCGGACTGATCCTGGCGTTCGCCGGGCCCGGGCTCGCCTTCTGGCTGGACGCGGCCTCCTTCGCGGTCAGCGTGGTCATGCTCCTCGGCCTGGGCGACGCCCAGCCGCGGCGGCAGGCCGGCAGCAACGTCTTCACCGAGGCGAAGGCAGGCCTCACGCTGGTGCTGGAACGCCGCTGGGTTCTGACGATCATTCTGCAGGGGACACTGCAGTTGCTGCTGGTCATGTCGCCCGCCATGGTCCTGCTGCCGATCCTGCTCCAGGAACGCGGCCTGCTCGCCTACTACGGCCTGATGACCGGGCTCCAGGCGGTGGGCGCGATCCTCGGCGGGATGCTGATCGCCTCCTGGAAGCCGCGGCTGCCCGGGGTGGTAGCCGTGTCGGCCCTGGCGCTGCTGGGTCTGCAACTGGTGGCGCTGGCCCTGAACCTGCCGCTGTCCCTGCTGGGCGCGGCGATGGTGGCGACCGGCGCCGGTTACGCGGTGTTCGGCGTGCTCTGGTACACCGCGCTCCAGAGGTCCATCCCCGAGGAACTGCGCGGCCGGGTCATGTCGGTGGACATGCTCGGCACCTTCGGCCTGGCCCCCGTCGGCCTGGCCCTCGCCCCGCTGGCGCTCAGCGCCTGGGGCGACCGGACCGTGCTGCTGGCGGCGACCGCGGTGCTCGCCGCCACCACCGTCGTCCCGCTGCTTCAGCGCGACGTGCGGACGTTCGACGATCGTCGCCGCTCGCCCGGACCGGTCACGGCCGCCGATGTCACGGTGGCCGGAGCGTGAACCGCGGCTGACGTGGCGTGGAAGGCGTTGCGGAGGAAAGCCGCTGCGCCGTTGTCGAACAGGGCCGCCGCGAAGGCATGGGCGTTGCAGCACCCCGAACGCCTCCTCCGCGACGGTGGTCTGCACCCGCTGACGGCTTAGCCTGGATCCATCCGGCCGTACGGGGGTGGGCGTGGACGTGATCCGGTACGGCTACCTGGGTGTGGCCGTCACGGTGTTCGTGGAGGGCTTCGGGGTGCCGGCCGCGGGCGAGACCGCGATCATCGCGGGCGCCGGAGCCGCCGGGCGCGGACAGCTCGACGTCGTGACGCTGGGCGTGATCGCCTTCGCGGCCGCGGTGTGCGGCGACGCCGTCGGGTACCTGATCGGCCGGGTCGCCGGGCGACGGCTGATCCTGCGCTACGGGCGGCTGGTCCGGCTCACCCCGGAGCGGTTCGGCCGGGTGGAGTCCTTCATGACCCGCAACGGCGCCAAGGTCGTCGTGGTGGCCCGGTTCGTGGAGGGGTTGCGTCAGCTCAACGGGCTGGTGGCCGGGACGACCGGCATGCCGTGGCCGCGGTTCCTGGTGGCGGACGTGATCGGCGCGGCCCTGTGGGTGGGCGTGTGGACGGCGGCCGGCTACCTGGCCGGCGACCACTTCACGCAGATCAAGGACGGCGTGCTGCGGTATCGGCCGTACGTGATCGCCGGGGTCGTCCTGGTGGTTGTCGCGCTGGTGGTGTGGCGGGTGCGCCGGCATCGCCGCGCGTGAAGGGCAGCGGCGGGCTCCGGCGGCGGACGGACGCGCGCCGGGGATGCCGTGGGGTCCGGCCTGGGTGCTGGGCGCCGGGGTGGCGCCGACCGACGCCACCGCGGTCGGTGTGCTGGGCGGGTCCTCCCCCGCCGCATCGGCACCGGCGCGCGCCCCCGGACGGTGATGTCGACCGCCGGCTTCCGGGTGCGGTGTCGATGGCCGCGGCCCTGTCGGTTCCCGAGACGATCTGTGACCGCTCGTACATCTGTGATCGTCTGTCTGTGCGGCAGGATGACCATAGATGCCCCGACCAGGGGCCCGCGCGAGGCGGTGGACGATGACCCGTACGGAAGAGATGGCACCGGCCGCACCGGCCGGCACCGGGATCGAGCTCAACGGCATCGAGGTTATTGCCGAGAACGAGCGGACCGGGCGGCCCCGGTCGCTGTTCTGGCCGTGGTTCGCCTCGAACATCTCGGTGCTCGGCGTCAGCTACGGCGCGTTCGTGCTCGGCTTCGGCGTCTCGTTCGGGCAGGCGGTGATCGCCGGGGTGGTGGGCATCGTGGTCTCGTTCGCGCTGTGCGGCGTGATCGCGCTGGCCGGCAAACGCGGCTCGGCGCCGACCATGGTGCTGTCGCGGGCCGCGTTCGGCGTGAACGGCAACCGCCTCACCGCCGCGCTGTCCTGGCTGCTCACCGTGGGCTGGGAGACGGTGCTCGTCATCCTGGCCACGCTGGCCACCTCGACCGTGTTCACCCGGCTGGGCTGGGGCGGCGGCACCGGCACGAAGGTCGTCGCCCTCATCGTCGTCTCGGCGATCACCGTGGCGGCCGGCGTCGCGGGTTTCGCCGCGGTGATGCGCCTGCAGGCGGTGATCACGATCGTCACCGCCGTGCTGACCGTGATCTACGTGATCCTCGCCGCCGGCGACATCCACTGGCCGACGGTTTCGGCGATCCCGGGCGGCTCCGCCCAGGAGGTGCTCGGCGCGCTGGTCTTCCTGATGACCGGATTCGGCCTGGGCTGGGTCAACGCGGCCGCGGACTACTCGCGCTATCTGCCCCGGTCGGCGTCCGGCCGCGGGGTGTTCGGCTGGACCACCTTCGGCGCCGCGCTCGGCCCGGTGGTGCTGCTGATCTTCGGCCTGCTGCTGGCCGGCTCGTCGGCGAGTCTCTCCGACGCGATCGGTGCCGACCCGATCGGCGCCCTGACCGCGCTGCTGCCGACCTGGTTCCTGGTCCCGTTCGCGATCGCCGCCGTACTGGGCCTGATCGGCGGCGCGGTGCTCGACATCTACTCCTCCGGCCTGTCCCTGCTGAGCACCGGCGTCCGCATCCCGCGGTACGCGGCGGCCGGCGTGGACGGCGTGCTGATGATCGCCGGAACGATCTACGTGGTCTTCTTCGGCAGCAGCTTCATCGGCGAGTTCCAGGGCTTCCTGATCACGCTGGGCGTCCCGATCGCGGCGTGGTGCGGCGTGATGGTGGCCGACGTGGCGCTGCGCCGCCGGGACTACGCCGAGGACGAGCTGTTCGACCCGCGCGGCCGCTACGGCAACGTGCGCCTGCTGCCCCTGACGCTCGTCGTGGTGGGCACCGCGGTCGGCTGGGGCCTGGTCACCAACACGTACGCCGGGTGGCTGGGCTGGCAGGGTTACCTGCTCGGCCCGTTCGGGCTGGGCGGCAAGGAGGGCGCCTGGGCCTTCGCCGGGCTGGGCATCCTCGTCGCCCTGGTGATCGGCCTGGCCGGGACGCTGGCCGGCAGCGCCGGCGCGGTCCGCCGCCAGGAGGCCGCAGCGCCGTCGCATCGGGTGTCGTAGCGTCCCGGCCGCCGGTCACGCGGTGACGTGGGCGCTGTCCCCGCCGGTGGCCGCGAACGACGTGCCGGACACCATGCGCGCGGCGTCCGAGGCGAGGAAGACCACCAGCGGCGCCACGTCCTGCGGTTGCAGCCACGGCACGCCGAGCGGTGTCTTCGCGGTCAGCGCCTCGACCGCGGTCCGCTCGTCCGCGCCGGCGTCACCGGTCGGCGTGCCGCCCGACTCGGCGATGGCCTGGGCGTAACGCTGCTCGTGCCGGGTCAGCACGGTGTCGACCAGGCCCGGGATGACGGCGTTCACCGTGATGCCGTGAGCACCGAGCTCCAGCGCGGCGGACTTCATCAGCCCCAGCAGACCCCACTTCGAGGCCGAGTACGCCGAGCCGTTCCTCGTCCCGTGCTGGCCCTGGGTGGACGAGGTGATGATGATCCGGCCGCCGCCGCGGTCGACCAGCAGCGGGGCGAACACCCGCACCACGTTCGCGGTGCCGGAGAGGTTGACGTCGATCTGGTCGTGCCAGTCCGGGTCGTCCATCTCCAGCAACGGCTTGAACGCCTGGATGCCGGCGTTGGCGTGCACGATGTCGACCCCGCCCCACCGGCTCACGATCGCCGCGGCCGCCTCCCGCAACGCGCCGATGTCGCGCTGGTCGACCCGGTGGGCGAGCCAGCGTGCGCCGGCCTGCTCGACCAGCCGGCCGGTCTCGGCGAGGTCCTCGGGGGCGGCCGGCGAGAAGTCGAGGATCGGGCTGACCGGCGCGGCGATGTCCAGGCCGGCCACGTCGGCGCCGGTGGCGGCCAGGGCCACGGCGGCGGCGCGGCCGATGCCCCGGGCGGCGCCGGTGACGACGGCGACACGGCCGTCGAGCGGGCGGGTTGCGTACGTCATGGGCTGCTCCTTCGCGGCGGATCCACCGACAGCATGACCGTGCCGCGGCCCTCGGGCCATACGCCGTTCACGCCATCGGCCGCCGGGAGTCAGGCGGTCAGTCCGGCCAGGAGCAGCCGGAGAGCCTGCACGACGGCGTCGCGCGCCTGGCGCGGGTCGGGCGCGCCGGCGATCAGCATGCTGCCCCGGGTGAGCGCGCCGAGCAGCAGGCGGGCCAGGGTGTCCGGGTCGTCCGCCCGCAGCCGGCCGGCCTCGGCCGCGGCCCGCAGCTCGGCGGCGATGGTGGCGAAGGCGTAGCGCTCGTCCAGCTCGGTGAAGCGGGCCAGGCCGAGCACGGCCGGGGCGTCGGTCACCAGGATGCGCTGCACCTCGGGCACGAGCATGCCGTCCAGGAACGCCTCGAAGCCGACGCCCAGCGCGGCGATCTCGTCCGGGGCTCGGGAGGCCGCGTCGGCCGAGCGGGTCAGCAGCTCGGTGTGCACCTGCTCGAAGACGGTCTCGAACAGCGCGGTCTTGGTGGGGAAGTGGTGATAGAGCGCGCCGGTCGTCACCCGGGCCTCGCGGGCCAGGTCGTCGACCGAGGTCGCGGCGTAACCCTGCCGGCCGAACAGGCCACGCCCGGCCTCGACCAGCGCGGCCCGGGTCTGGGCCACCTGCTCGTCGCGCAGGGTCGGGTTCCGCCGGGATCGGGACGACGCTGGAGTCACCCCGCATGTATAGCCGCTCCTCCCCGTTGCCTCCCGCCGACCCATCTGACATAGTGACGCTATGTCAGATATCGAAGCTACGTCGAAGTATGCGAGGGCACTGCGCGCGGCCGCTCCTCGTGCCGCGGCGGTGATCCGGGCCGCGGGGGCGTCCGGCGCGCCGGTGCCGGGTCTGACGTGGACGGTCGGCGAGACGGCGGCCCACCTGGTGAACGAGTTCCGCGACTACGCGGCGTACGCGCAAGGGAGCCGGAAGGCCGCCGAGGGTGACCGGCCGTCGCGGTTGAATGCCGCGGCGAACGCCGCACAGCTGCGCGCCGATCCCGACCGGGAGCTCGCCGGCCTGGCCGACCGGCTGCTCCCGGCGGTGGAGGGCTTCCTGACCGTCGAGCCGCCGGCCGGGCGGGTGACGGTCAGCAACGGCATCGCGATGAGCTGGGAGACGATGAGCTCGGCGCTGCTCGGCGAGTTGCTCGTCCACGGCCGCGACATCGCGCGCGCCGGTGGGCAGCCGTGGCGCATCGACCGGGCGGACGCGCTGCTGGTGATCGAGGGTGTGATGACGATGGTGCCGCAGTACCTCGATGAGCGCGCGAACCTTCACGCGAGCTTCGAGCTGCGGCTACGGGGCGGGCCGCGCTACCTCGTCGAGGTCGACGGCCGGAAGGCGACCGCCGGGCTGCTGCCGTCCACCCCGGCGAGGGCGGACTGCTGGATCTCGGCCGACCCGGAGGCGTTCCTGCTGGTCGGCTTCGGCCGGGTCGGGCAGTGGGGGCAGATCGCCCGTGGCCGGCTGGTGGCGGGCGGTCGCAAGCCATGGCTCGCGACCAGGTTCGCCTCGTTGATCACCGGCCCGTGAGGCGGCCCGATCGCCGGCCCGTGAGGTGGGCCGATCGCCGGGGTCCGGGTCAGGCGGCGCCGGCCCGGCGTGCCGTGCTGAAGCGGCGCTGGTAGGCGGCCGGGCTCAGGGACAACTTCTTCGCGAACACCCGCCGCATGCTCTCGTAGCTGGGGAACCCGGACAGGGTGGCGGCCTGCGTCGCGCTGCGTCCCTGGTCCAGGAACGCCCGGGCCAGATCGAACCGGATGTTCTCCACATAGCGCGCCGGTGTGGTGGACAGCTCGTCGCGGAAGAGCCGGGTGAGCTGCCGGGTGCTCACGTTCAGGTGCTTCGCGAGCTCGCCGAGGGAGTAGTTCCCCCGGGGGTTCGCCGTCACCAGGTCGGTGATCTTGCGGAGGGCCGGCGAGCGGGGCGGCGGCCCCTGCAGCGGCGCGGAGAACTGGGACTGCCCGCCGGCGCGCTGCAGGTAGACCACCAGGGCGCGGGCGACGTCGCGGGTCAGGTCCGGGCCGTGGTCCTCCTCGACGAGTGCGAGGGCCAGGTCGATGCCGGCGGTCACGCCCGCCGAGGTGTAGATGCTGCCGTCCCGTACGTAGATCGGGTCCTTCTCGACCTGGCAGCTCGGGCACCGGGCGGCGAGCTCGTGCGTCACCTGCCAGTGCGTGGTCGCCCGCTTGCCGTCGAGCAGGCCCGCGGCGGCGAGGACGAAAGCCCCGGTGCAGATCGACGCGACCCGCCTCGCCTTCGCGGCCGGCCCCTGCGCGGCCTCCGCGAGGTCCCACGGCACGGGGGTGCGGGGGAAAAGGTCCGAGCCGGGCACCAGGAACGTGTCGAGCGGCGGCTCCGCGGACACCGCACCGTCGACCGAGATCCTGATCCCGAGGTTCGACGTGACGTCGTCGCCGGACGGCGACAGCAGCACGATGCGGTAGTCGGCGCCGAACTTGTCGGCCTCCTTGAAGACCTCCGCGGGACCGGCGACGTCGAGCAACGTCACTCCGTCGTAGACCAGGATTCCGACTGTGGAAGGCGAAGGCACAAATCATTGTATGCCGTCCGGATGTGAGGGATTCCTGGCTCGACCGAGGCGGTTTCGAGCGTCGATTCCCCGGACCATGGGTGCCGTCACATCGATTCGCCAGAAAGCGGAGAGCCCATGTCAGAAGTCATCGCCGGGGTGGAGATTCCGGAGACCGCGGCGGTCGCCGAAGCGACCCGCCTCATCCAGGAAACCATCAGCCCCTCCATCTACCACCACTCCCGCCGGGTTTTCCTCTTCGGTGAGATTCACGCCCGCAAGCTCGGCGTGACACCGGATCCCGAACTGCTCTACCTGGCCTCCCTCTTCCACGACTCCGGGCTCCTGACGCCGTTCTCGGACGTGGAGCAGCGGTTCGAGGTCGACGGGGCCGACCACGCCCGCAAGTTCCTGCTGGAGCACGATTTCCCGGCCGCCGCCGCCGACACCGTGTGGACGGCGATCGCCCTGCACACCACGCCCGGAATTCCCGGCCGGATGGCCCCGGAGATCGCCACCACGCAGCTCGGCGTGCTGACCGACGTCATCGGATTCGGCATGGACGTGCTCGAACCCGACCAGGTGAAGGAAATCCTCGACGCGCATCCGCGGGGCGACTTCAAGGACGATTACCTGCGGGTCACCGTCGAGGGCATCAAGAACCGCCCGGACACCACCCAATGGACCGTCAACGCCGACTTCATGGAGCGCTTCGTCCCCGGATTCCAGCGTGTATCCACCGTCGACCTGGTGTTCGACTCGGCGTGGCCGAGCTGACCGTATGACAGAGATCACGTTATGAATTCGGTAAGTCGTTTCGGACGGGGAACCTCGTTCACGGTCCTCGTCGCCGCCACCGTTCTGATGATGGCGTCCGCCAGCTCGCCGTCCCCGATCTACCCGCTTTACCTGCAGCGGTGGGGCTTCTCCGTCACCATGCTGACGGTGATCTTCGCGGTGTACGTGGGCGGGTTGCTCCTCGCCCTGCTGACCGTCGGATCGCTGAGCGACCACCTGGGTCGTCGTCCGGTGCTGATCGCCTCCCTTCTGGTGGGGGCGGCCAGCACCGCGATCTTCTGGACGGCCGGCGGGGTGGTCTCGCTCGTCATCGCGCGGATCGTGCAGGGCATCGCCACCGGGATGGCGACCGGTGCTCTCGCCGCCGGGCTGGTCGAGTTCTCACCCCGGCAGCGGCCGCACCTCGGGCCCACGATGACGACGGTGGGCACGAGCTTCGGCCTGGCCGCCGGCGGCGGTGTGGTCGGCCTGATCGTCGAGGTCACCTCGCGGCCCGACGCGTTCGTCTTTCCCGTGCTGACGGTGGCCTTCCTGGTTCTCGCCGTGCTGGTCCTGGCGGTCAAGGAGGACCACGTCCGGCGTCCCGGGGGACTGGCCTCGCTGCGGCCGAGGGTCCGGGTGCCCCGGGAGACCCGGTCGGAGTTCCTCGCCTCGGTTCCCGCCATCGTGGCCGGCTGGGCGGTCACCGGATTGTTCCTCGCGCTCGCTCCCTCCCTGGTGAGCGACGTCCTGCACGTGCGGTTCGGCGCCGCCGGCGGTCTGAGCATCGCCGTGCTGTTCATCGCGAACTGCGCGGGCGGTCTGTGGGCGGTGCGGCACGCGCCGCGGACGGCCACGTTGCTGGGTTCGCTCCTGCTGATCTCCGGCGCGGTGGTCCTGGCCCTCGCCATGTTCTTCGCCTCGCCGGCCGTCTTCATCGCCGGATCGGTGGTGGCGGGACTGGGCGTCGGGCTGACCTTCAACGGCAGCCTGCGCGGCATCAGCGCGGCCACCACCGCGAGGTCGCGCTCGGAGGTGTTCTCGGCCGCGTACGTGGTCAGCTACGCCGCGCTGAGCATCCCGGCGCTGGCGGCCGGTCTGGTGGCGCCTCGATGGGGACTGCTCACGACGGGCTACCTGTACATCGGGTTCATCGGACTGCTGTCCACGCTGGCCGCGGTTCATGCCGCCCGCACCCACGCTCACCAGCGAAATCTCGCTGTGGCAGGGTGATGCGCCGGCTCGCCGGAACGATCACACTCGTAGGCACCGTCCGACGAGAGGAGCCGGCATGCAAGCCATCACCGTACGGGATCGGGACGCCGCCATCGACGGCCTCGCCCTGACCGAGATGCCCTATCCGCACCTCAGCGAGAACGACGTCATCGTGCGTGTCCACGCCGCCGGTTTCACGCCGGGTGAACTGACCTGGCCCGGAACCTGGACCGACCGGGCGGGCCACGACCGTACCCCCAGCATCCCCGGGCACGAGCTGTCCGGGGTCGTGGTCGAACTCGGCTACGGCACCACCGGCCTCAGCGTCGGCCAGCGGGTCTTCGGGCTGACCGACTGGAGCCGCAACGGCTCGCTGGCCGAGTTCACCGCGGTGGAGGCGCGTAACCTCGCGCCGCTCGCCGCCGACGTCGACCACGTCGTGGCCGCCGCGCTGCCCATCTCCGGGCTGACCGCGTGGCAGGGACTCTCCGACCACGCCCGGCTCACCGCCGGCCAGACCGTGCTGATCCACGGCGCCGCGGGCGCCGTCGGGTCGATCGCCGTCCAGCTCGCCCGGGAGGCCGGCGCGCACGTGATCGGCACCGGCCGCACCGACCACCGCGACGTCGTTCTCGGTCTCGGCGCCCAGGACTTCCTCAACCTGACGACCGAGGACGTGGACGACGTCGGCGCGGTCGACGTAATCTTCGACGTCCTCGGCGGTGAGGTGCTGGAGCGGTCCCTCGGGCTGCTGCGCCCCGGCGGCACCGCGGTCACCATCGCGGGACCGCCGGCGACGCAGCCCCGGGAGGGCCGTGCCGTCTTCTTCGTGGTCGAGGCCGACCGTGCCCGGCTGATCCATCTGGCGCAGCGTCTACGGGACGGGCGGCTCACGCCCATCGTCGGGGACGTGCGACCCCTGGCCGAGACGCCCGAGGCGTTCGCCGGCCACCGGCGCACCCAAGGCAAAACGATCATCCGCGTCGCGGAGGACGACACCAGGAAACATTGACGGCGATGCCTCGCCGTCTGGTTAGGGAAGTCAAGAGATGGCGAAGGTACTTGCTTACAACACCCCGGCGATGGGCCACCTTTTTCCCACCAGTGTGCTGCTGACCGAACTGCGCAACCGCGGGCACGACATCGCCCTGCGCACCCTCGCCGCGGGCGTGGAACTCGGCCGCGGTCTGGGCTTCGACACGGCCGCCGTGGACCCGCAGATCGAGGCCATGCCCCTCGACGACTGGCAGGCCACCGACCCCGAGGATGCCCTGCGGCGAGCGTTGGGCACGTTCGCGCGGCGCGCGGAGTACGAGGTCGACGACCTGCGCAAGGCGATCGACGAGGTCCGTCCGGACGTGCTCATCGTCGACGCCAACTGCTGGGGCGCGGCCGCGGTGGCCGAGGCCAGCGGCCTGCCGTGGCTGTCCTTCTGGGCCTTCCTGCCGTACCTGCGGTCGAAGGCGGCACCGCCGTACGGACCCGGGCTGCGGCCGTGGCCGGGCATCGCCGGCCGGATCCGCGACGCGCTGCTGCGGTCCAGGGTGAGCGGCGTGTTCGACGAGGCGATGCTGGGCCCGCTGAACCGGGTCCGCGCCCGGGTGGGCGTGCCGCCGATCGACTCGGCCGACGAGTTCGTGCGCCGGCCCCCGCTGAAGCTGGTCGCCACCGCGGAGCCGTTCGAGTACGCGCATCCGGACTGGGACGACTCGATCCAGCTGATCGGCGCGTGCGCGTACGACCCGGCGCCGGAGCAGGTGCCGGACTGGCTGGCCGCCATCGACAAGCCGATCGTGCTGGTGTCCACCTCCTCGGAGTTCCAGGGCGACACCGATGTGGCGCTCACCGCCCTCACCGCGCTGGCCGACGAGCCGGTGCACGTCGTGGTGACGTTCCCGGCCGGTGTGCCGTCCGGGCTCGAGGTGCCGGCGAACGCGACCGTCCGCGAATTCGTGCCGCACAGCCTGGTGCTGGACCGCGCGGTGTGCGCCATCACCCACGGCGGCATGGGCACCACCCAGAAGGCGCTGATCCGGGGTGTGCCGGTGTGCGTGGCCCCGCAGGGGCGCGACCAGTTCGAGGTCGCCCGGCGGGTCGAGGTGGCCGGATGCGGCACCCGCCTGCTGACCAAGGATCTCACCCCGGCGCGGGTGCGTGAGAAGGTCCGCAAGACCATCGCGATGGCCGACGGTGCTCGCCGGGTCGCCGCCGGATACGCCGCGACCGGCGGGGTGGCGCGCGGCGCCGACCTGATCGAGCAGCGGCTGCTCCGGGCCGCCTGATCCGGCCGGCCGCCGCCCGCGAAGGTCCTCGCGGCTCAGGATCTGCCCGGCCTCATCGTCGTGGACGGCAAGGGTCGCCCGCTGACGGTGCTGGCCGGCACGCAGGTGTTGCGGATGGCGTTGCCGTCGTACTGCCAGGATGATCCGGCGCTGGCCCGGGTGGTCGACGAGGCCGCGGCCGATGTCGGACCGCGGTGGCGTTGCCGCCCAGGTCGGCGCCCAGCGCGAGGGCCCACCACAGGACCTGGGCGTGATCGTTGCCGCTCGCCGCGTCGACGAGCTCGCCGACGATGGGGCTCATCGTCGCCACGTACGGGATGTTGTCCACGATCGCCGACAGCGCAGCCGGCGCGCCCAGCAGCAGCACCGTGGCCGGCCACAGCCTGCCCTCGACCGCGCCCGTGGCGGCCCGGGCCGGCGTGTCGATGACTCCGGTGGCGACCAGGGCGCCGACCATCACGAACAGGCCGGCGAAGAAGATGAGCGTCGGCCACTCGACGTCTTGGGCGACCTCGCGGGCGCCGAGCCGGGAGAGCGCGAGCAGCAGCAGGCCGCCGAGCAGCGCCACCGCCGACGGCTCGTGGCCCAGCAGCGTGTGCAGGGTGAACGCCACCAGCACCCGCGCCGAGCACCGACAGGCTGAGCACGACCAGCCGCCGGTCGCGGAGGGCGTCGGCCTCCCGCAGCGCCATGATCCGTTTCGCGCGGGCGGCGTCGTAGCGGAACGCCGCCAGCACGACGAGAACGACGACGATGAACGGCGCCGGCACGCTGAGGAAGTCGTTGAAACTCAGGCCCGACCGGCTGGCGATGATGATGTTCGGGGGTCGCCGACCAGCGTCGCGGTCCCGCCGATGTCCGAGGCGAACACCTCGGGCGCGGTGCGTTTGAGCACCCCGACGATGAGCATCATGCCGAGCTGCCGGGAACCCGATCGCGAGCGGAGGTGTCGATACGACATGACCCTCAGGGCCTTGCTCCTGCTGCTGCCGCTGTTGCTCGCCGGCTGCACCGGCTCGCGGCAGCCGTCGTCCCCGTCTCCGGCGTCGCCGTCGGCGTCCCCGGCCTCCGCAGCGCCGTGCCGGCCCGTCGTGCGCACCGATGCGCTGCCGACCTGGGCCCGCGCCGGCTTCACCGGCGACGGCGACGGCATTCCGTACGTGATGAGCAGCGCAGGCGACATCCTCGGCGTGCTTTTCGGTACGCCGTTGAACGCCCCGCCGGCGCCGGACCACAACAACAAGATTCTCTGGGTGTCGCACGCGCCGGTGTCCGGAGGTGACCTGCTGATCACCGCGAAGCGGGACGGAACCACCGACACGGTGGAGCGCAAGGTGACCGGCGGCCCGGGCCCGTCCATCGTCGATCTGCCCGAGGCCGGCTGCTGGCGGCTGACCCTGCGGTGGTCGGGCCACACCGACACGATGGACCTTGTCTACACCAGGCCCGGATCGGCCGGCGTCACCCGCTGACGCTGGGCCGGGGCGCCGCGACCCGGGCGGCGGCGCGGTCGAGCAGGCGGAGCACGTCGTCCCTGGTCCGGTGCTCCCGATCGTTCCAGGTGGTCAGGTCGCGGACCCGGGCGGCGCGGACCAGGGGCGGCGCCATCGGGCCGACCGGGTCGGGGTCTCCCGGCCGGCCGGCCGCGTCGCCCGCCGGGCCGACGTCGAACAGCGCGTGCCACAGGGCGTCGATGGCCGGATACGCGTGCTCGGACCGCGGGCTCTGCTGCCACGCCGCGTGGATCACCGCGCCGACCAGGCAGGCGCCGGCCACCTGACGGTGATCGAGGCGGCCCGGGAGGAAGCGTTGCCGGACGTGGCGGCGTCCCGCCGGGGTGTCCAGGGCGTACCAGGTGCGCTGCACCCATCCCCGGCGCACCACCCCGCGGGCCGCGGTGAGCACGGCCAGCGCGTCCTGACGCCGATGGTCGACCGGAACGCCGTCCGGTGGTGGCTGCTCCGCCGCGGCGGCTGCCGGCAGGAGGGCGGCCTTGAGCGCGGTCGCGAGCCGCGCCACGAGATTGACCGAGCGCTGAGCAGAAGTGGTCGTCGGCACATCCGCCTCCTGACCTGACAGGGCGATCTCGTCGATTGTCACCCGCGGGCCGACGCATGAAAAGAGGCGTCCACGGTCGGTGGAGCCGTCGTTTTCGTCCAAGACCACGGCCGCCGCCTTGCCTACCATCGTCGCGGCCGGGGCGCCCCGGCCGGCTCGTGGATCCATTCGGCGATGGCATCGCCTGACCAGGAAAGGAACAGCACATGCGTGATCTGGTCTATACCGGATTCGTTTCGCTCGACGGCGTGGTGGAGTCGCCCGGTGGCGGGCCGGGCGAACCGCACCGCAGCGGCGGCTGGGTCGCCCAGGACATCGATTTCCTGCCCGAGGCCTTCTCGCTCAAGGCCGAGGAGCTGGCGGACACGACCGCGCTGCTGTTCGGCCGCCGCAGCTACGAGCTGTTCGCGCCGGTCTGGCGTGACTCGGAGGATCACAGCGTCTACAAGGAGCTGCCCAAGTACGTGGTGTCGACCACGCTGCGCGACGACGACCTCGTCGAGGGATGGGGCCCGACGACGATCCTGCGCTCGGCCGACGACGTCGTCGCGCTCAAGAAGAGCGAGGGCGGCGGCATCTTCATCCACGGCAGCGCGGAGCTCGCCCGGCGCCTGTCCGACGCTCGCCTGATCGACCGGTACCACCTGCTCGTCTTCCCGGTGCTGCTCGGCGCGGGCAAGAGCCTGTTCAGCCGGGCCGACAGGGACAAGCAGATGCTGAACCTGCGGACCTGCGAGGCGTACGGCAACGGCGTCGTGAAGATGATCTACGACGTCGTCGGCTGACCCAGGTCCAGGCCGATCGCCGCGCCGCTGCCCGCTCGCAGCTGCCGGGGCGTGCGCCCGACGTACCGGCGCAGCGCACGGGCCAGGTGCGGCTCGTCGAAGTAGCCGAGCCCGGCGACGACCTCGGCGACCGGGGAACCGGCGGCCAGCAGCCGCGCGGCATCGCGGGCGCGTTCGATCTGTCGGACGGCCCCCTGGGTGAGCCCGGTCGCCGCCCGGAACCGGCGTTCCACCGTGCGGGGCGAGACCGCTGGGCGGTGGCCGCGGCGAACGTCGATGATCAGCCGGTCCCGGATCACCGCTCCGGCCCGGACCAGCCGGTCGACCAGGGCCTCCGCGTCGTCGGGGCCGGGCGTCTCCCAGCGGGAGCCGTCCAGCCGGAAGCTGCGGTGCGTGGCGTCGGGCAGGTCGGCGCCGCCGTCGACCAGGGCCGGCACCGGCACGGACCGCAGCGAGGTGCCCACCGCGAACTCGATGCCGACGAAGGTGGCGCCCTCCGGCACCGGGGAGGTCCTGGTCCTGGTCTCCGGGCCGGAGATGCTCGCGTAGGCCCGGCCCCGGCGCTCCCAGAACACCAGACCCCAGGACGCCGTCGCGACGGAGGTCATCTCTTCGACGTTCTCGCTCGTGCAGGTCCACACCGTGTCCACCCACGGCGAGTCGGACGCCCGCGTCTCGAACCGCAATGCCATCGGCGAAGGATACGGGCCGATCGCCGGACGCTGAGGGGTAGGAGAGGATGAATACCGTGACGCGACGCGGGCGGCTGATCGACGGCATGGGGCAGGCGCTCCTGCTGTGGTCCGCCGCGCTGCTGATCGTGTACCTGGTTCCCGGCCCGGTCGTCACGTCGGTGTGCCTGGTCGGCGGTCTGCTGGCCTGCGTGGTGCTGGGCAGGCTTCACCAGCTGAGGTCCCGGCCGGACAGCGCGGTGGGCGCCTTCCTCGGGTCGGTGGTGTGGCCGCTGCTGACCGGTGCGGTGATCATCGCCGTCGACATCCTCGCGACGTCGCTGTCGGCTGTCGAATAGCGCTCGGTCTCACTCGCGGATGTCGGGCGGCGCGGTGGTGGTCGGCAGGCCGGCTGCCAGCCACGCCTCGACGCCGCCGATCAGGTCGGTGGCCCGGTGCAGGCCGAGCGCCCGCAGGCTGGCCGCCGCCAGGCTGGAGCTGTAGCCCTGGCGGCAGACCACCACGATCTGGCGGCCCGGCCCGGTCGCCTCCGGGATGCGGTGGGGTGACGCCGGGTCGAGCCGCCACTCCAGCACCGTGCGGTCGATGACGATGGCGCCGGGCAGATCCCCCTGGGCCGCGCGCTGCCGGTCGGTGCGGGTGTCGATGAGCAGGGCGCCTGCGGCCACCGCGGCCCACGCCTCGTGCGGGCCGAGCCGCCGCATCCCGGTCCGGGCCCGTTCCAGCAGCGCGTCCACGCCGTACGCCGTGATCGTCATGCCTTCGATCATGCCGCCCGGCCGGGCGTCGCGCCGGGTGGTGGCGCATCCTGCAAGCCGGATCACGCGAGACGGCCAAGGGGACAGGCGAAATATGGCATGATGCCGGTCTATGGGACTTGTCCGTATCGCCATGGCCCTGCCCGTTCTGGTCGGTGTGCTGATCTCCGGATCCGCCGCCGCCGCGTCCGCCCACCCCTCCTCCGACGGCTATCGGGCGTCGGTGCGGGCCATCGACGCGGAGATGGCGGCGGAGATGACCGGGGTGTCCTGGAAGGAGGGTTGCCCGGTGCCGATCGCCGACCTGCGCCGGGTCCGGCTGACCTTCTGGGGCTTCGACGGCAGGCGGCACCGGGGTGAGCTCATCGTCCACGAGGACGTGGCCAACGGTGTCGTCGACGTGTTCCACACCCTGTACAAGGCGCACTTCCCGATCAACAAGATGCGGCGCGTGGACTTCTACGGGGCCAGCGACGACGCGTCCATGGCGGACGACAACACCTCGGCGTTCAACTGCCGGCCCATCACCGGGTCGGCCAACGGCTTCTCGGTGCACTCCTACGGCAAGGCCATCGACATCAACACCGTCGAGAACCCGTACGTCAAGGGCAGCACCGTGCTCCCGCCGGCCGGCCGGGCCTTCACCGACCGCTCCGACGTGCGGCCGGGCATGATCGTGCACGGCGACACGGTCTGGACGGCCTTCCAAGCGCACGGCTTCGAGTGGGGCGGGGACTGGACGTCGCTGAAGGACTACCAGCATTTCGAGTTCCCGATCAGTTAGCGGCCGCGGCCAGACGGATCACCTCGATCTCACCGGTCAGGGCGAGCGGGCCCGCGGCGTACGGAACAAGCAGGGTGTCGCCGCGCCGGACCGGGAGATCGTCGCCCAGCCGGCCCGCGCCGGAGACCGCGACGAGGACGCTGAAGCCCTGCTCGACGCGGTCGCCGCCGCGCAGCCGGGTCGCCGAGAAGAACTCGTCGGCGGCGGCGGGCAGCAGGCGATCGCCGCCGCGCAGGCCGTCGAGGCGCTCCGGCGTCCACGCGTTGCGGTCGACGCACTGCAACGCCAGGTCGTAGCCGAGACCCAGGTGGCCGTCCGGCAGGCCGAAACCCTCGTACTCCAGCAGCACCGAGAAGTCGGTCGGCTCCTGGACCTCGACCAGCAGGATGCCGTCGCCGATCGCGTGCGGCAGCCCGGCCGGGCACAGGATGGCGTCGCCGGCCGCGACCGGGATCTTGTTGGTGGCGTCGAGCATCAGCTTCGTCTCCTGCGCGGCCACCCACCCGGCCAGCTCACCCGCCTCGACATCACGGGCAAAACCCAGGTGGACGTACGCGCCGGGTCGCGCGGAGACGATCACCCACGCTTCGGTCTTCCCGTACGGCGTGGCCAGATGCGCCTGGGCGAAGCGTCGATCGGGATGGACGTGCAACGGCAGCCGCTGCCCGGCGTCGAGCAGCTTCACCAGCACGCCCGTGTCGGTCCGCCGCGGCCCGAGCCACCAGCGCGGATCGGCGGCGATCGCCTCGGCCAGCACCCGCCCGTCGGACAGCGTCGACAGCCCGGACGGCGCCAGCCCGAACCGGCTGGTCACCGACCCCACCCAGTCCTCGGGCCGATCGGGCAGCGCCGGCACGTTGCGGAACTCGGCGATCCGCCCCGCACCGCGATAGAAGGTCTCGGGCTGGTTGGCCGGTAGCACTTCGACAGTCATCAGCTCTCCTCGCGAGCGTCGCCAAGCCCGACAGTAGTGGGGGCCGCCCGACATCGTTCACGTCCACGGCAACCGGGAGCGTTCGGCCCAGTAGCGTTCGGGCGCCTCGGGTTCGGCGTGAGCCGGGTCGCGGGTGGGCGCGGTGATGGTCAGGGCGCGCAGGTTCGACTCGAGCTGGTCCGCCGTGACCGCGCCGGAGAGCACGATGCTCGCCCACGGCTGATCCAGCACCGCGGCGAGCGCGCCGGCGTCGTCCGCCGCGAGACGGCCGTTGGCCAGCGCCTCCTTGACGATCACCAGGCAGCCCGCGTCGTGGGCCTCGGCGAGCGCCGGGCCGGCGCTGGGCTCCAGCAGGTTCCAGGTGGCCTGCACGCTGCGGAACAGCGGCCGCCCGTCCACCTCGACGCCGAGCGCCACGCGGATCGCCGCGGCCTGCGACGGGCCGCTGGTGGACAGGCCGATCACCACTCCGGACGCGGCCAGGGCGGCCAGCCGCCGGTGCAGGACCGTGTCGGTCAGGGCGGGACTGTCCGGGGTGACCGAGTGGATCTGGTACAGGTCGAGGCGGTCGCCGAGCAGCGCCCGTGTCTCGCCCAGCTGCCGGTCGAAGGTGGCGACGCTGTGGTCCTTGACCTCGTGCACCTCCGCGTCGACCCGCCACCCGGCGACGTAGGTGTAGCCCCATTTGCTGCCGATCACGGCGTCGGCGGCCTCCGGGCGGGCGTGCAGCCACTGCGCCAGGAACTCCTCGGCGCGCCCGTACGAGCGGGCGGCGTCGAAGTACCGGACACCGGCGGCGTACGCCCGGTCGAGCAGGTCGTGCGCCCGGGCCCGCATCGCGTCGACCGTCCGGTCGGCGGGCAGGTCGTCGGCGCGGCCGAGGTTGATGTAGCCCGGCCGGCCGAGGGCCGCGAGCCCCAGCCCGATCCGCGGGGCCCCGGCCAGCCGGTCGGCGATCGTCATGTCGCCATCATGCCCAATGGCGCCGGGTCGTCCAGCGTCTCGACGCGTCCGCTGGACGACCCGGCGCGGCGGGGGAGGGGTCAGCGTTTCAGCGTGAAGGTGAAATCGCCGGTGAGCCTGCCGCTCAGCCGGACCGCCGAGACCAGCCTGCCCTCGGTGATCAGCCGCTCGACCTCGGCTCGGGAGAGACCGCAACCCTCGGCGATCAGGCGCACCGGCCGGACCGGGATGCGCCCCGCGAAGCGGACCGACACGTCGACCACCTCGGCGTCCGCGGGGATCGGTCCGCCGGTGTCGAGGCGCCAGGCGCCGTCCCAGTCGAGGGCGATGCGGTTCCGGTGCTGCAGGACCGGGTCCTGCAGCAGCTCGGCGGTCAGGCCCAGGTCGTTGTCGTGCAACCGGTCCAGCGTCCCGGGCCGTACGGAGCGCACATTCGTCCGTTCCAGCACCGTGAGCTTCGCCGTTTCCTCGCAGGCGGTACAGCGCGCGAGGAGCCAGACGTCGAGCAGTTTGTGGTTGGCGTTGACCCGGAATTTTCCGGTCGCCCGGAAGCGCTCGGACGCGCACGCGTGGCAGCGGCGGATGACGAGCGGAAGGCAGGTGGGTGCGACCACCCAGTTCTTGAGCACAGAAGGACACCGGTTCCTGTGAGAAGTCCGCAGCAAGAAGCAGCGCGGCGCGCAGGCGCGACGCGCGACGAATCAGCGCTCGGGAGGTCTCACAGGGTGTACAACGGCACGTCCTTCGCCTGGACTACGTGGTCGCCAGCACGGTAATGGCGCACGGCGGCGTCGTTCCACCGGTTTTCCGGCCGCGTCGCCGGCCGCCCGCCGCGAGCGCCGCGTTCGCTGCGCGCCGAGAGCTCGTCGACCAGGCCGCTCGCGCTCCTGCGGCTCGAGGAGGACCGCCCGCACCGCGTTCACGCCCGGTGGCTGTGGCACGCTGGGTTGATGGCGAACGACGGGTGGCCGCGACTGCGGGTGGCGGACTGGACCGACACCAGGGACACGCTGCACATGTGGACCCAGATCGTCGGCAAGGTGCGGATGGCGCACGCCCCGGCGGTCAACCACTGGTGGCACGTCACGCTCTACCCGAGCGCGCGCGGCTTGACCACCTCCGCGATCCCGTACGAGGCCGGGGTGTTCGACATCGAGTTCGACTTCCTCGATCACCGGCTGCGTCTGCGCAGCAGCGACGGCGGGGACCGTACGGTCGCTCTGGAACCGAAGTCGGTCGCCGAGTTCTATGCCGAGACCATGGACGCGCTGGCCGCCCTGGGCGTGCCGACGAAGATCCACGCGGTGCCCAACGAGGTCGACCCGGCCGTCCCGTTCGCCGAGGACCACGTCCACGCCGCGTACGACCCGCAGGCCGCGCAGCTGTTCTGGCGGCAGTTGCTGCAGGCGGGCCGCGTCATGGGCCAGGTCCGTTCCGAGTTCTACGGCAAGGCCAGCCCGGTGCACTTCTTCTGGGGCGCGATGGACCTGGCGTACACCCGTTTCTCCGGCCGGCCCGCGCCGCAGCACCCGGGCGGCGCGCCGAACTGCCCGCCGTCGGTGATGCACGAGGGGTACTCGCACGAGCTGGCCAGCTGCGGTTTCTGGCCGGGCGGTGGCGAGGAGGGCGCGTTCTACGCGTACGCCTATCCGTCGCCGCCCGGATACGCCTCGGCGGCGGCCGGTTTCGACCGTGACCTGGGCGAGTACGTCCTGCCCTACGAGGCGGTGGCCGGCGCGGCCGATCCCGACGCCGCCCTGGCCGGCTTCCTGCGCTCGACCTTCCGCGTCGCGGCCGACCTGGCCGGCTGGGCTCAGCAGTAGCCGGGCAGGTGCAGGGCGAGCTGGGCTCGCCAGGACGGCCAGTCGTGCGGCACGTCCCAGCCCCACATGTCGAGCCGGTGCGGGATGCCCTTGGCGGCCAGCAGCGCGGCCATCCGCGGCGTCGACTCCAGTGCGCCGGTGGTGTCCTCCCACTGGCCCTGCCCGCAGACCAGCAGCACGGACAGCCTCTCGCGCAGCCAGGCGAGGTGGTCGCCGTGCAGGTTCGCCACGTAGTCCATCGGGCTGTTGAAGTAGACGGCGTCGCCGCGCTCACCCCAGGCGCCCCAGCTGCCCGGGTCGTAGTTGCCCGAGAAGCACAACGCCTGCGGGAACAGGTCGGCCCGGCGGAACGCGAAGTTGAGGGCGTGGAACGCGCCCAGTGAGCAGCCGGCCGTCACGATGTCGATGCCGTCGCCGGTGTCGGCGCGGATGTGCGGCACGACGGCGTCGAGCACCCAGGCGTCGTACCCGCCGTGCCGCCGGGCCCGTTCCTCCAGCGGCAGATGCCGGGCCGACCAGGTGCCCGCGTCGAACGAGTCGACGCAGTACAGCTTCACCCGGCCCGCGTCGATCAGCGGCTCCACCGCGCCGACCATGCCGTTGGCGGACCATTCCCCCGCGTCACCGCCCTCGGTGGGAAACACCAGCAGGGGACGACCCCAGTGGCCATAGACGGCCACCGTCCCGGTTGCGCCGTCCGGCGCTTGCAGCTGTACGGCGTAGTGGCGCACGGCCCGGTCGCTAGGACGCCTGGCGGACGGGCATGTCGGCCAGCCAGATGTCGGCCAGCTCGCTCAGCGGGACGTCGAGGGCCTGGCTGAGGCAGACGACGGTGCCGAACGCCGGGGCGGGAAGGCGACCCGCCTCGATCTTGCGCAGGGTCTCGGGGGAGATGCCGGCGGCCAGGGCCACCTCGCCGAGGCTGCGGCCGGCCCGCGCGGCCCGGAGGGCGGCCCCGAGACGCTGGCCCGCTGCGATCTGTTCGACGGTGAGTGGTTGGCGAACCATGCGAGGAGGATATCCCGCCGGGGCGTCGCCGGCCCGGCGTGGTATAAAAATACCGGTATTAAAATACCGCGTCCGGAGGGGAGACTGTCGTGATCGAGCTCAAGTCCGCCGAGGAGATCGGCCGGATGGCGGTGACCGGCCAGTTCGTCGGCGAGCTGCTCGCCGAGCTCGCCGGCGTCGCCGCGGTGGGCGTCAACCTGATGGACCTCGAACACCACGCCCGCCGCCGGATCGCCGGACGCGGCGCCGAGTCGTGCTACTGGGACTACGCCCCGTCGTTCGGTCGCGGGCCGTTCCGCAACGTGCTCTGCCTGTCGGTCAACGACGCGGTGCTGCACGGCCTGCCGCACGACTACGTCCTGCGCGACGGTGACCTGCTCAGCATCGACATGGCGGCCGGCATCGACGGCTGGGCCGCCGACTCGGCGCTCTCGGTCGTCGTCGGCACCCCCGACCCGGCCGACCTGACGCTGATCGAGGCCACCGAGGTCGCCCTGGAGGCCGGCATCGCGGCCGCCCGGCCCGGCGGGCGCCTCGGCGACGTCTCCGCCGCGATCGGCGAGGTCGCCCACGCCTACGGCTACCGCGTCAACGGCGAGTTCGGCGGCCACGGCATCGGCCGCACCATGCACGAGGCTCCGCACGTCCCGAACAGCGGCCGTCCGCACCGCGGCATGAGACTCGACCCGGGCCTGACCATCGCGATCGAGCCCTGGTTCTGCCGCTCCACCGACCGGATCAGGTACGACGAGGACGGCTGGACGATCCGCTCGGCCGACGGCTCCCGCACCGCCCATTCCGAGCACACCGTCGCCGTGACGGCCAGCGGCCCGCAGGTCCTGACCCGCCGCCCGCCGGGCGGCGCCCCGTCGTCCACCCGCCGGCATGGCGCCTCCTCGCCCACCCCGGCCGGAGGCCCGGCCGCAGCCGCCTGATCCGCCGCCGCTCCCCGGGTGCGCGGCCGCCCGGTCTCCGCGACAGCGGGCGAACTCGCCGCCGGGCGGCTGTTCGGCGAGGTCCGGCCGCTCCGCGCGCCGATCGGTCGATAACAGCATCCGCCCCGGCGTCAAGATTCACTTGACCATCCGATTCGGGCGCGACAAAGATCGGGTCCATGCCGTCCAAGCCCACCGGTATCGCGCACGTTGTCCGCCCGTCGAGGCCCCATCTGACTCCGGGTGTCGTGGCCATCGGGGTGGTGGCGGCAATCATCGGCGTAGCCGGGTCCGCGGACGCCGGTCAACCGCCGGCGCCCACCGTCAGCGACAGCGAGCCGATGCCCGCGAGCAGCGACGGCGTCTCACATCAGCTTGGCACGACAGATCCGTCATCCGCCGGGCAGCGCAACGACCCCGACCGCCCGGTCGACCTCACTCCGGAAGAGGTGCGGCGCTTGATGGAGGAAGCCACGGTAGCCCGGTCGTCGGAACATCCTCGGCGTCCATGACGGTGCGGCCTCATAGCCGTGGTGGTGTCGTCGGCGATGATGATGGCACTCATCGCGTTGCTTCTCTCTGTCGTTGTTTTCCTGCGCGGATACACCGCGGGCCATCCCGCGCTGACGCGCTGCCTGATCGGCAGCACGACGGCGATGCTGCTGGTCTTGACGGCGTCGCTGACGCCGGCGGTCCAGTCGATCAGCGGCTGGCTGCTGGACTGACCGAGCGCCTCGCCACCTCGCGACTTTCCCGGATCGCGCGGTGGTCGAGAAATGCAATGATGGCCCTATGCAACCATCGTCCGCCGCCGGACGAGCGGCCGCCGTCCAGGCGCTGATGCTGGCCAGCCGGGCCTTCGTCGGCCTCACCGCCCGGGCGCTGGCCGCCGTCGAGGGCGAGGTCACGCTGCCGCAGTTCCGCACCCTCGTGGTGCTCGCCGTGCGCGGCCCGCAGCGCGGCACCGACATCGCCGAGGAACTGCGGGTCAACCCGTCGACCGGCACCCGGATGCTGGACCGGCTGATCCGCAAGGGGCTGGTCCGGCGCAGCCGGTCCAGCAACGACCGCCGGGAGGTGCGGCTGCGGCTGACCGACGCGGGCCGTGACGTCGTCGAGCAGGTGCTCGCCCGCCGCCGTTCGGAACTGCAGCGTCTCGTGGACGCCACCGCGAACCTGTGGCAGCCGGCCGTCACCGAGGCGCTGACCGCGTTCGCCCAGGCGGCCGGCGAGCCGGACGAGCAGGACTGGTGGCTGGGCTGGGCCGGCCACGACAACGACGCCGAAGCCGCCGGCGCCGGCCGGTAGGAAGGAACGCCCGTGGCTTCGCGCATCGAGGACTACGCGCTGATCGGCGATCTGCACACGGCGGCCCTGGTCGGGCGCGACGGGTCGATCGACTGGCTGTGCCTGCCCCGCTTCGATTCGCCGGCCTGTTTCGCCGCGCTGCTCGGCGGGCCGGAACACGGGCGGTGGCGGATAGCGCCGGACGGCGCGGACGGCGCGGCGCGGCGGCGCTATGCCGAGGACACGCTGATTCTGGAAACCGAGTGGGACACCGGGGAGGGCACCGTCCGGCTGGTCGATTTCATGCCGCCGCGCGGCGCGGCCGCCGATGTGGTGCGCGTCGTCGAGGGCGTCAGCGGGCAGGTGCGCATGCGGCTCGATCTGGCGCTGCGGTTCGACTACGGGCACGTCGTGCCGTGGATCCGCCGCCACGACGGCGGCATCACCGCGATCGCCGGGCCGGACGCCGTCTGGCTGCACGCCGACGTGCCCCTGCATCATCACGACCAGATCGTCACCGCCGAGTTCACGGTGAACGCCGGCCAGCGAGTCTCGTTCGTGCTCACCCACCGGGCGTCGCACGAGCCACGGCCGGATCCGGCCCGTCCCGGCCAGGCGCGCGAGGCGACCCGGCGGTTCTGGTCCGGCTGGATCGGGCCGGACCACGACGGGCCGTACCGGGAGGCGGTGCGACGGTCGCTGATCCTGCTCAAGGCCCTGACCTACGCGCCGACCGGCGGCATCGTCGCGGCGGCCACCACCTCGCTGCCCGAGCAACTCGGCGGCCCCCGCAACTGGGACTACCGGTACTGCTGGCTGCGGGACGCCACCTTCACCCTGCAGGCCCTGCTCGGCGAGGGCCACGTCACCGAGGCGCGGGCGTGGCGGGACTGGTTGCTGCGGGCGGTCGCCGGCGACCCGGCCGACCTGCAGATCATGTACGGGCTGGACGGCACCCGCCGGCTCACCGAGTCCATCGTGGACTGGCTGCCCGGCTATCAGGGCGCCACGCCGGTGCGGATGGGCAACGGCGCCGCCGAGCAGTTCCAGCTCGACGTCTGGGGTGAGGTGCTCGACGGGCTGCATCTGGGCCGGCAGGCCGGGATCTCCGCCACCGTGGACGGCTGGGACGTCCAGCGAGCCCTGCTCGACTTCCTCGAGGGCCATTGGCGGGAGCCGGACAACGGGCTGTGGGAGGTGCGTGGGCCGCGGCGCCACTTCGTCCACTCCAAGGTGATGGCCTGGGCCGGGTTCGACCGCGCGGTCACGGCGGTGGAGAGGTTCGGGCTCGACGGGCCGGTCGACCGGTGGCGGCAGATCCGTGCCGCCATCCACGCCGACGTGTGCGCCCACGGCTTCGACCCGCACCGCAACACGTTCACGCAGTACTACGGGTCGCGGGGCCTCGACGCGGCGCTGCTGCTGATACCGAGGGTGGGATTCCTGCCGTACGACGACCCTCGCGTGGTGGGCACGGTCGACGCCGTACGCAAGGAGCTCTCGAAGGATGGTCTGCTGCTGCGGTACCGCCCCGAGCATGAGGGGGTGGACGGGCTGCCCGGCGGCGAGGGCGCGTTCCTGGCGTGCACCTTCTGGCTGGTCGAGGCGTTGCAGGCGATCGGCCGCCGGACCGAGGCGGTGACGCTGTTCGAGCGGCTGCTCAGCCTGCGCAACGACGTCGGCATGATGTCCGAGGAGTACGACCCCGCGGCCGGGCGGCAGCTGGGCAACACCCCGCAG
Source organism: uncultured Actinoplanes sp. (assembly GCF_934643405.1). Taxonomy (GTDB): domain Bacteria; phylum Actinomycetota; class Actinomycetes; order Mycobacteriales; family Micromonosporaceae; genus Actinoplanes. The sequence continues at coordinate 21,608 of NZ_CAKUCL010000010.1, read as the reverse complement.
GCGTTCACCCTCGTCGGCCTGGTGAACGCCGCCCGCAGCCTGGCCGGCGGCTAGCCCGGCAGGCGCCCGGCGAGGAAGTCGAACATGGCGAAATGGGTCGCCCGGCGGCCCAGCGGCTGGCAATGCCAGTCGCCCCCGTCGCCGCCGTCGAGCGGACGATGCGTTTCTCGCCGGGCAGACGGGTCGTACAGCTCCTGCGACGCGGCGGCGTCCACGTCGGCGCGGGCCACGAGAGCGCCGATCACCGGCGTGAGCACGGCCTCCCAGGCGTCCCGTTGGTGGTCGAACGTACCGGTCAGCAACGCCTCGTCATCCAGCGCGTCGGCCACGACAAGGCCCCGCGGAGCGTGGCCGGCACCGGCCCCGCGTCCCCGATCCCCTGCGACACGCCAGGCCGGTGGGCGCGCGCCGGCACCGGTGCCCGGCGGTGACGGATGTGGCAGGCTCGGCGTGTGGTCTTGGCGTTCGGCGACCTGGAGCTGGATCTGGCGCGCTTCGAGCTGCGCCGCGGCGGGGTGCGGGTTCCGATGGAGCCGCAGGCGTTCAGCGTGCTCGCCTACCTCGTGGAGCACCGGGAGCGGGTGGTCTCCAAGGAAGAGCTGATGGATCAGGTCTGGGGCGGGCGGTTCGTCAGCGAGACCGCGGTGACCAGCCGGATCAAGCAGGCGCGCAAGGCGGTGGGGGACGACGGGCAGGCGCAGCGGGTGATCCGTACGGTTCACGGCCGGGGATACCACTTCGTGGCCGATGTCGCATCCGTTGCGCAGCGGGTGACGACGGCGCCGGCGGCGCAGCGCGGGCCGGTCCGGTACGCCGTCTCGGACGGGCTGCACATCGCGTACGAGATCACCGGCTCGGGCGACCGGGACATCGTTCTGGTGCCCGGGTTCGTGTCGCATCTCGAGCTCGACTGGGCCGACCCGCGGCACGCCCACTTCCTCGAACGGCTGGCCGGGTCGGGGCGGCTGATCCGCTTCGACAAGCGGGGCACCGGCCTGTCCGATCGCCCCGACGGCGTACCGGATCTGGAAACCCGCATCCACGACGTGCGCGCGGTCATGGCGGCTGCCGGGTCGCGGCGGGCGACGCTTTTCGGGTACAGCGAGGGCGGCCCGATGGCCATCCTCTTCGCCGCGACCCACCCCGACCTCGTCGAGGCGCTCGTCCTCTACGGCTCCTACGCCAAGCGATTGCGCGCGCCGGACTATCCCTGGGCACCCACAGATCAAGAGCGTTCCCGGTACGCGCAACGGCTGTCCGACGACTGGAGCTGGGAAGCCGACATGCGCCTCATGTGCCCGTCGGCCGACGAGCCGATGGCGCAATGGTGGGGGCGGCGTGCCCGGGCCGCCGCGACGCCGTCCACGGTGCGGGCCCTGGTCGAGATGAACTCGCTGGTCGACGTGCGTGACGTGCTGTCCGCGGTGCGGGTGCCGACGCTGGTTCTGCATCGCCGCGGCGACCGGGACAGCGTGCTGGAGGAGGGCCGCTTCCTGGCGTCGCGCATCCCCGGCGCGCGGTTCGTGGAGCTGCCCGGCGCGGACCACTTCGTCGGCGTCGACCCGGATCAGATCCTCGACCCGGTGGAGGACTTCCTGGCCTCCCTGCCGGCGGCCGGGGAGCCGCCGGAGCGGGTGCTGGCGGCGCTGGTCGCGGTCTCCGGCCCGGGGGCGGCGCGCGGCGTGGCGGCGCTGACCGGCTCCGGCGGGCGGCCCCGGGTCACTGCCGACGGCCGTACGGTCGTGGTGTTCGACGGTCCGGCCACGGCGATCCGGCTGGCCCTGCGGCACCGCGACGACGCCGTGGGTTACCGGGTCACCGTCGGGGAGATCCCGCGTCGCGGGGCGATCGAGCACGCGGCCCACGAGACGCCGGTCGCCGAGGTGTGGACCTCGGCGACCGTACGGGACCTGGTTGCCGGTTCCGGGTTGATGCTCGAACCGGCCGGTGACTCGGCCTACCGGGTGCTTCACTGACGCTGCTTGCGGCGTGCCCGGCGCACCAGGCGGTAACGGTCGGCCTCGGCACGGCGGCGGGCGATGCGGTCGTTGGCGAGCTCGGGCAGGAACGGCGTGTACATGGGGTGCTCCTTTCGTCGTCGCCGTCGACACTGCCGTGGCGGGCGCCGGGGAACTTGGCGACCGGATGCAGATCCGGTGGAGGTCGTCTCCACGCGATCGTCAGGTCGTCGCCAAGGTCGCGGCGGGTGTTCCGCGAAGAGTCCTGGGCATGAGAACTCCTCCTCCCGCTCTCGACGGGGCGCGGGCCATGGTTCCGCTGATGCTCGCGGTCACCCCGCAGGGGCTCACGCTGGGGCTCGCGCTCGGTCAGCTGCCCACCGGCAGGCTGGCCGCCTGGTCCACCTCCGGGTTGATCTACTCCGGGTCGGCGCAGCTCGCGCTGGTGAGCGCGTACGCCGGCGGGGCCGGCCTGACCGCGGTGCTGGTGGCCGTGGTGATCAACGCCCGGTTGCTGTTCTACAGCGCGGCGATGGCCCCGCACTGGCGGGACCGGTCGCTCGGCTGGCGGGTCCTGGCCGGGCATCTGCTGATCGACCCGTCGTTCGCGCACGCGCAGGAGCGGCAGGGGCGGCCGGGTGCGCCCGGATCCGCCGCGGCGCACTATCTCGGCGGGGCGGTGTTGCTCTTCTGCTGGTGGCAGGGGGTCACCGCGGCCGGGGTGCTGCTGCCCTCGGTGGTGCCGCATCTGCGCGTTCTGTCGGCCGCGGCGCCGCTGTGTTTCGTCGCGCTGCTGGCCGGGGCGGTCAAGGATCGCCGCGGGGTGGCCGCCGCCGGGACCGCGTCGGTCGCCGGGTTCGCCCTGGTCACCCTGCCCGGCGGTGCCGGCCTGGGGGTCGCCATGGTCCTCGGAACAGCCGCCGGCGAGCTGGCGCGTCGCGCCCGCCGCTCGCGCCCCGCCGCGCCTGTCCCGCCGGCCGCGCCCGTCCCGCCCGCCGCTTCCGAAAGGTGACCTGCTCATGTGGAAAGGTGACCTGCTCATGTGGACCACAGTTCTGCTCGCCGCCGCCGGCACCCTGGCGCTGCGCCTGGCGTTTCTGATCGGCGGTCGTCATCTGCGCCTACCGGCCTGGACCGGGCGCATCAACGACCTGATCTTCCCGGTGGCGATCGCGGCCATCCTGGGCGCGACGCTGCGTGCCGAGGCCGGCGCCGGCAGCCTCGCCGATCTGGCCGCCCTGGCCGCCGGCGCGGCGGTCACCCTGCTGGTCACCCGGCGCACCCGGTCGGTGCTCGCCGCGATGGGCGCGGGCCTGGGCACCGTCGTCGCCCTGACCGCGTTGCCCGGCCTGCTGGGTTGACCGGCCATGGGCGCCGGCCGGCCTGGGTCACGCACCGGACCGCGAACCAGCCCCGAACGCCATTCGGCGGTGGAGCGACGAAGCGCTCAGGGGACGAGGTCCAGCTCGGGTGCACTGGCCAGCTCGACGAGCTGTGCCACGGCGACGGGAGGATCCTTGCGGGCGGGCTTGAGGTCGTCGCTGCTGATGCCTCACCGGGGGCTGCGGATGGCGTCACTCCGGGGAGCGCGTCCGCAGCCGCCGCGGCCTCCCGCCGCAACCGGCCGCTGCCGGAGATCCAGGGGCTAGCCGGGGCGGCGGCCGTTCCACTCGTCCGACAGGCGGATCATCTGCTCGACGTTCGCGCCGCGGATGTCGTACTCGCGCATCTCGCGGGAAGCGCTCGCGGCCGCGGTCCGCACCGCCGGGGTGAGGTGGTGCAGGGTGCTCGGCGAGGACCGCAGCACCACCGACAGGGCGCTGACCACGGCTCCGGTGGCGTCGAGGATCGGGGCCGCCACCGACATCAGACCCAGGTCCATCTCCTCGCGCTGGTAGGCGATGCCGGTCCGGCGGATGTCGCGCAGCGTCCGGTGGAGGCGTTCGGGCGTGGTCACCGTGTGTGGCGTGTACGCCTTGAGACCCGCGCGGATCAGCTCGTCGACCAGTTCCGGCGGCGCGTGGGCCAGCAGCAGCTTGCCGGCGCCGGTGCAGTGCAGCGGGAGCCGCCCGCCCCGGGAGTTGCGGATGCGCGCCGACCGGGAGCCGTAGATCTTCTCGATGTAGAGCGCGTCGTGGTGGTCGCGGATCGCCAGCTGGATGTTCTCGTGCGTCACCTCGTACAGGTCCTGCATGAACGGGACCACCACCTGGTACATCGAGGTGGCCGGGTCGGCGCGCGCGCCGATCTCCCAGGTGCGTATGCCGACGCGGTACCCGCCGCCCTCCGCCTTCTCGAGCACGCCCGCGGCGACCAGCTCGTTGGCGATCCGGAACGCCGTCGACGTCGGCAGCCCGGTGCGTGTCGCGAGCTGCGTGAGCGACAGCTCGCGCGAACCGCGGCGGAAGGCCTCCAGGACGGCGACGGCCTTGCCGATCACGCTCCGTCCACGCTGCCTGTTCGGTTCCGCCATGCCGACACGGTACGCCGCATCCACCGGTTCCACTGTGATCCCGGCGGACGAGGAGTCTCACTGAACGGAAGGGGCGGCCGGGCCGGCGACGGTCCGATGCGAGTCTGGATCCGCGGAGGGATGACGAATGAGCACGTACCAAATGCAGAAGGTTCTGTTCGATTACCTGCGCGCCCGGGAGCACGCTCCCAAGGACGAGAAGCCCGACATCGCCACCGTCGTCGCGCGCGGTTACGACCTCGACGACGAGGAGCGCAAGGCGGTCGAGGACCTGGACCTGGGCAAGCTCTACGCCCTGGGCACCCACCCGGTAATCATCAACGGACTCGCCCGCAACATGGGCTACCGCAAGGCCGACTACCGCCCGCTGCTGGCGGGGTCGATGCCACCGGAGCGGAAGGTGAAGCCGCGATGGCTGAAATCGTGACGGCGTACTGCGCCTCCCACGCGCCGATGCAGGCGGTCGACCCGGAGTCGGCGCCCAAGCATCAGGCGGACAATTTCTTCGCCGCCCTGGAACAGGTGCGCAATCAGGCCGAACGGGTGCGTCCGCAGAGCGTCGCGATGCTGTCCGGCGAGCATTTCACCAACTATTTCCTCGATTCGCTGCCGCAACTGGGCATCGGGCTGGCCGAGAAGTACCACACGCCGTCGGCGCGCTGGCTGCGGATGGAACACACGGTGCTGCCCGGCGACCAGAAGCTGGGCGAGCACATCGTGGCCGGGCTGATCGAGCGGAACCTGTGGCCGACACTGTCCTACGACATGGAGCCGGACCACGGCTTCCTCACCGTCTACGACCAGCTGGACCCGGCCTGGCAGACGCCGCTGGTCCCGATGGTGCTCAACTGCACCACCCCGCCCCTGATCACTCTGCGGCAGAGCTACGAGTTCGGCATCGCGCTGGGTGACATCCTGCGGGCGTACCAGGGCATGGAGCGGGTCGCCCTGGTCGGCGGCGGCGGGCTGTGCCATTACGTCGGCGAGCCCCGCATCGGCGACATCGACGAGGACTTCGAGCGCTGGTTCCTGTCCGAGCTGGGCAAGAAGGACTGCGGCGAGCTGCTCGACCTGCCGAATGACGAGCTCATGGAGGCGGGCAACGGGACCGGGGAGGTACGCGCGTGGGTGGCCCTGGCCGGGGCGATGCGTGGCCACGAGATGAAGGTCCTGGCCTACGAGCCGATCTATGAGTGGATCATCGGGATGGCGGTCGTGACCTGGACGCCATGACGACCGCCTTCCGGCAGGTCATCGGCAACTTCATGAGCGGCGTCGTGGTGATCACGGCCAGCCACGACGACGTCCGCTACGGCATGACGGTCAGCGCGGTCTGCTCGCTGTCGCTCGAACCGCCGATGCTGCTGGTGTGCCTCAACTCGGCCAGCACCACCCAGAAGGCGGTGAGCCGGTCGGGCCGGTTCGCGGTGAACATCCTGGCCGAGCATCAGGGCGACCTCGCGGACCGGTTCGCGCGGCCCGGCGATCGGTTCGCCGGTGTCGCGACCTCACCCGGCCGCACCGGCGTTCCCCTGCTGCCCGAGGCGCTGGCCACTGTGGAATGCCGGGTGGTCGAAACGGTCGGCGGGGGAACGCATCGGGTGTTCCTGGCCGAGGTGGTGCACGCCTCGGCGAGGGCGGGCGCGCCGCTGGCGTATTTCCGCGGCAGGTTCGGCCGGTTCGAGCTGGCGCAGGACGCCGACGCCTATCGGCATCTGCGGCAGATGGTGCTCGACCGGCGGCTCGGGCCGGACACGGTGCTGGACGTCGACGCGCTGGCCACCCGCCTCGAGATGCCGGCGTCGTCGGTGTTCTACGCGCTCACCCGGCTGGTCGGCGACAAACTCGTGCGGCGCGATCCGTCGCGCGGTCATCTGGTGGCGCCGCTGGACATCACGACCTCGGACGACACCCACGACGCGCGGCTGGCCATCGAGCTGGGCGCGGCCGCCATGGTGGTGGGCCGGCTCTCCGCGGCGCAGCTGGGCGAGTTGCGGTCGTTGGCGGAGACGGCCGCGTCGCACTTCCACGACATCGATCGGTACATCCGGGCAAATCATGCGTTCCACCGCTTCTTCGTGGACGCCACCGGCGTGCGCGCCCTCGCCGACGCCTACGAGCAGCTGAGCCTCCCCGACGTGATGGCCCGCGCCCTGCCCTCCGACATGAAAGTGGACGCGCACCTGGTCGGCGAGCACTTCGAGCTGGTCGACGCCCTGGAACGCGCGGACCTGGCGGCCGTGCGCCTGGTGCTGCTGACCCACAACGAGCACGCGAAGGCGACCCAGCGCGCCGGGATCGAACGAAGCGGCGGCCGCCTCTGACCGCCGTCGTCGCGCAGCGGCAGCGATCAGCGGGAGCGCATGCGGATCACCAAGGCGCCGGCCACGCCCAGCGCGCCGATCGCGGCCAGCACGTAGCCGAAGACCTGCATCTCGGGGGAGGCGTGCAGCAGCAGCGCGACGCACAGGCCGGCCAGCAGTACGGCAATGCTCATCAGCAGATGCACGGGTCGCCTCCGGTCGGGCACCGTATCGCACGCGGGCGGTGTGACGACCGTACGGGAGCCCGGCCCGGCGGCGGTAGCGCGGGCCGTCGGATGGTGCTAACGCCCGGCGCGGGAGGGCAGCGCGACCATCGCGGCCAGCACCTCCGCGGGCGGCGTCGAGGAGGGGTCGCGTCGCGCGGCCCAGTCGTCCAGCACCTCGGTGGCCACGATCCGGTCGAACCGGCGCACCTGCGCCCGGAACAGCAGGGCCAGCAGCACGAACGTGATCGCGAACCCGGCCACGGCGACACCCGCCGCCATCAGATACGTCCCCGTCATGCCGTCAAGCCTTCCTCACGACCGTCCGGTACTCACCGTGACAACGAACACCGCCGGCTTTCTGCTCAACGGCAACACGCTTACGTACGGACGTCGTGCTCACGAGGATCGCAGGGGGAGACCGATCGCACCAAGGAGTGACCATGATCAGCGGGAACACGACCTTGATCGCCCATGTGGGGTACCCGACACACAGCTTCAAGGCGCCGCTGATCTACAACCCCTGGTTCGACCACAAGCGAATCGACGCCGTGGTGGTGCCGATGGGGGTACGGGCGCCCGACTACCCGGCGTTCTTCCGGCAGCTGTTCCGGCTGACGAACATCCGCGGCGCGCTGATCACGATGCCGCACAAGGTCACCACGGTGGACCTGGTCGACGAGACGACGACGACCGTGCAGATCGCCGGCGCGGCCAATGCCGTGCTGCGGCGCGAGGACGGTTCCCTGCTCGGTGATCAGTTCGACGGTGCCGGGTTCGTCCGCGGCGTACAGCGCAAGGGTTTTGACCTCGGTGGCAAGCGGGCGCTGGTGGTCGGCAGCGGCGGCGTCGGGTCGGCGATCGTGGCGTCGCTGGCCGGCGCCGGGGTGGCCGCGCTGGGCGTGTTCGACGCGGACCCGGCGGCGTCCGACGCGCTCGCCGACCGGATCGCCAAGAACTATCCGGAGATCGAGGTGACCGCGGGCACCAAGGACCCGGACGGGTACGACCTGGTGGTGAACGCCACGCCGCTGGGCATGAACCCGGGCGACCCGCTGCCGGTCGACGTGAGCCGGATCGCGCCCGAGACCTTCGTCGGCGAGGTGGTGATGACCCACGAGATCACCCCGTTCCTGCGCGCGGCCCGGGATCGGGGCTGCCCGGTCCAGGTCGGCAAGGACATGCTGTTCGAGCAGATCCCGGCGTACCTGGAGTTCTTCGGTTTCGGCACGACGACCGCCGACGAGCTGCGCTCGGTCGCGCTGATCGAGGACTGAGCGCGTGTCCCGGCGCACGATGGCCACGGTCTGCGTGTCGGGCACGCTGGACGACAAGATCAAGGCGGCGGCCGCGGCCGGGTTCGACGGCATCGAGCTGTTCGAGAACGACCTGGTGGTGGCGCCCTGGTCGCCGGCCGAGGTGCGGGCCCGGTGCGCCGACCTGGGCCTGGCCATCGACCTGTACCAGCCGTTCCGCGACTTCGAGGCGGTGCCCGCCGATCGGCTCGCGGCGAACCTGACGCGCGCCGAGCACAAGTTCGACGTGATGGCCGACCTGGGCGCGGACACCATCCTGGTCTGCTCCTCGGTGGCGCCGGCCGCGATCGACGACGACGACCTGGCCGCCGAGCAGCTGACCCGGCTCGCCGACCGGGCCGCCGAGCGCGGGATGCGGATCGCGTACGAGGCGCTCGCGTGGGGCCGGCACGTCTCCACCTGGGACCATTCGTGGCGGATCGTCCAGAAGGCCGGGCACCCGTCGCTCGGGCTCTGCCTCGACTCGTTCCACGTGCTGTCCCGCGAGGTCAGCCCCGAGGGGATCGCCGGCATCACGCCCGGGAAGATCTTCTTCCTGCAGCTGGCCGACGCGCCGCACCTGAGCATGGACGTCCTGCAGTGGAGCCGCCACCACCGGCTGTTCCCCGGGCAGGGCTCGTTCGACCTGGCCGGTTTCGTCGATCTGGTGCTCGCGGCCGGCTACACCGGGCCGCTGTCGCTCGAGGTCTTCAACGACGTCTTCCGCCAGTCCGACCCGATGCGGACCGCGGCCGACGCGATGCGTTCCCTGATCGCCCTGGAGGACCACCTGCCGCCGGCGCCGCCGCTGGGAGGGCACGCGTTCGCCGAGTTCGCCGTGGACGGACGATCCGGCCCGGCGTTGCAGGCGGCCCTGCACGGTCTCGGGTTCGCCCACACCGGGCAGCACCGGTCCAAGCCGGTCCAGCTCTGGGAGCAGGGCAGCTGCCGGGTCCTGCTGAACAGCGGCGTGACCCGGGACCGGGCGGCAGGCACCGCCGCGCTGGACGCGTTCGCGCTGACCACGCCGGCCCCGGCGCGGTCGCTGGCCCGGGCCGAGGCGCTGCTCGCACCGGCCCTGCCCCGGGTGCGCGGGCCGCGCGAGGCCGACATCGCCGCGATCGCCGCGCCGGACGGCACCTCGCTGTTCTTCAGCCGCGACGACAACGACTGGCGGGCGGACTTCCTGTCCACCGGCGCCGGCCTCACCGACGACGCCGGGCTCACCCGGACCGACCACGTGGGGCTGGCTCAGCCGTTCGACCACTTCGACGAGGCGGGACTCTTCTACCGCTCGGTGCTGGGGCTCACCCGGGCGACCCCGCAGGAATACGCGGCCCCGTACGGGCTGATGCGCTCCCGGGCGTTCCACACCGACGACCGCGGGGTCCGTCTGCTGCTGACCGTCTCGCTGCTGCGCCGGGGCGACTGGGCGCCGGCCGTCGCCGACCCGCAGCACGTCTCCTTCGCCACCGCCGACATCTTCGCCACCGCGGCCGCCCTGGAACGGTTGGGCGGCGACACCCTGCCGGTGCCGGACAACTACTACGACGACCTGGTGGCGCGGTTCGCCCTGCCCGGCGACTTCGCCGCCCGCCTGCGCCGGCACGCCGTCCTGTACGACCGGGACGCCACCGGCGGTGAGCTGCTGCACCTCTACACGCCGGTGTACGGCGGCCGGGTGTTCTTCGAGATCCTCGAGCGGCGGGGAGGCTACGACGGCTACGGCGAGGTCAACGCCCCGGTCCGCATGGCCGCCCACCGCCACCTGCGGCTCGCCGGCGGCTGAGTCGTGACCGGCCCGGGTCAGGCGTCGCGGTGGGCGGTCACCTCGAGCATGTAGCGGACCGTGTCGCGCGGGCGGCCGAAGTCGGCCGACTGGACGGCCGAGCGGGCCGGGCGGTGCTCGCCGAACCGGGCGCGCCACACCTCGTTGAACACCGGGCGGTCGCGTTGCAGGTGACGCATGACGATGCCGGCCCGCACCACGTCGGTGAGCGTGGCGCCGGCCTCGGCCAGGATCGCGGTCAGGTTGTCGAGGAGCTGCTCGGCCTCGGCGCGGGCCTCGCCGGGGATGCGCCCGGTGGCCGGGTCGGCGCCGAACAGCGCCGAGACGAAGATCCAGCCACCGGACTCCACCGCCTGCGGGACCGGCCCGCTGTGCGCGGGGGCGGCGTCGGTGTGGATCACCCTCATCGGCAGCTGACCTCGATGGTGCCCAGCGACTCGATCTCGGCGGTCACCGAGGTGCCCGGGGTGAGCGGCACCGGCTCGGTCAGGCCGCCCGAGAAGACCAGCATGCCGGCGCGCAGTCCCTGACCGCGGCCGGCGAGCCGGTTGGCCAGCCAGGCGACCGACGCGGCCGGGTGGCCCATCGTGGCGGCGCCGGCGGCGGTGGCCACCACCTCGCCGTTCACCCGCAGCACGCAGCCGAGCAGTCGCAGATCCTCCAGCTCGGCCGGGGGCACGGCGACCGGTCCGATCAGGAACGCGCCGGCGCTGGCGTTGTCCGCGATCACGTCCGGCAGCCGGAACCGGAAGTCGGCGTAGCGCGAGTCCAGCACGTCGACGGCGGCGAACACCGCGTCGGTGGCGGCCAGCACGCCGGTCACCGTCGCCGGGGTCGCCACGTCGCGGGCCAGGCGGAAGGCGATCTCCGGCTCGACCCGGGGGTGGATGAAGCGGGCCAGCTCGACCGGCTCGCCGAACGGCAGGAGCATGCCGCTGGTGACCCAGCCGTACAGCGGCGAGTCGACCTTCATGACCTGCTGCTTGACCCGGCTGGTCAGCCCGAGCTTCGCGCCGGCCAGGGTCTCGCCGGCGTCGAGTCTGGCGGTGACGCCGGCCCACTGGGCGTCGTACGCGGTGTTCTCGTCCAGATCCGGGCTCGCGTCGGTGAACGGCGAGATGTCCCGGCGCTCCCGCTCGGCGGCCGCCAGCGTCCGGGCGATTTGCGCAGGGTCAGTCATCGGACCATCGTCGGCGGCGGCGGCGACGGACGACAAGCAGTGATCCCACTCGACGGAAGTGGCGGAGCGCGGTGTGCGGTCAGGGACGGAACTCGGCCAGCACCGCGTCGGCCAGCGGGGGCCAGGCCTCGGCGGCCCACTCGCCGAACGCCCGGCCGGCCAGCCCGGCACACGCCAGCCCGGCCACCGGATCGACCCACAGGAAACTGCCGGACTGGCCGAAGTGGCCGAACGTCGCCGGGGAGTTCCGCCGGCCGGTCCAGTGCGGGCTCTTGCCGTCGCGGATCTCGAAGCCCAGGCCCCAGTCGTTCGGGTCCTGCCGGCCGAAGCCGGGCAGCACACCGGCCAGGCCACCGAAGACGGGCGCGGTCGCCTCGGCCATCAGCGACGGCACGAGCGTCGGCGCCAGCAGTTCACGACCCAGGTTGGCCAGATCGCCCACCGGCCCGCGCGCGCCGTGCGCCGGCGACCCGTCGAGCGACGTGCCGGACATGCCCAGCGGCGCCAGCACCCGCGAGCGCAGCACCGCGCCGAAGTCGCCGCCGGTGCGGGACGCCACCAGCTGCGCGGCCACCTCGATGCCGCGGTTGGAGTAGATCCGGCGGCGGCCCGGCCCGGCGAGGACGTCGTCGCTGTCCGGGCCCAGGCCGGAGGCGTGCGACAGCAGGTGCCGCAGGGTGGAACCGGGCGGGCCGGCCGGCTCGTCCAGATCGGCCTCGCCGCGCTCCACCGCGGTCAGCACGGTCAGCGCGGTGATCAGCTTGGTGACCGAGGCCCAGCCGAAGGCGTCGTCCGGTCCGGTGGACGCGAGGGTGTGATCGGCGTCGGTCACCGTCACCGCGGCCACCGCGGGCCAGTCCGCCACCAGGTCGAGAGCCGCCATCGCAGCAGCGTACCCGCCGGCCGTTCTGCTCAGCGGGAGCGCCGGCCGGGTCCGGTGTGTCCGGTTCTACCATCGGTGGATGGCGCTAGAGGTGGCCGGCGCCGGCGATCGTCGTGGGCGGTCGGTGGTCAGCAAGGCGGTGGCGCTCCTCGACGCCTTTGCTCTCGACGAGCCGGAGCTGAGCCTCAACGAGTTGGCACGCCGCACCGGCCTGCCCCTGTCCACCGCGTACCGGCTGGCCTCGGAGCTGGTGTCCTGGGGCGGTCTGGAACGCGTCGCCGGCGGGGGATACCGGATCGGGCTGCGGCTGCTGGAGATCGGCGCCCGGGCCCCGCGCAGCGCCGGGCTGCAGGAGATCGCGGTCCCGTTCATGCAGGATCTGTTCGTCGCCACCGGGCAGAACGTCCACCTGGCCGTGCTGGACGGGCTCGAGGCGCTCTACATCGAGCGGGTCACCGGCCTGCGGTCGATCTCGGTGCGCTCGCGGCGGTGGGGACGGATGCCGCTGCACGCCACCGGCGTGGGCAAGGTGCTGCTGGCGTACGCGAGCCCGCAGTTCGTCGACCGGGTGGTGAACGCGGGGCTCGCGCGGTACACGCCGTACACGATCGTGGCTCCGGGTCACCTCCGGCGGAATCTCGCGGAGATACGGCGTACCGGAATCGGGTTCGCCCACGAGGAGATGACCGTGGGCCGGTTGTCGGTGGCCGCGCCGCTGATCGACGCGGCGGGCCAGGCCGCGGCCGCGATGTCGATCGTGGTGCCGACGTCGGTGGATCCGCAGCGGCTGGCGCCGGCGGTGCGCACCGCGGCGCTGTGTGCCTCCCGGAGGTTGCGCGAGCGGGCGTTCCGGGCGGAGGAGGACGCCGGATAGCTCAGCCGAAGCGGGCGGTGACCGCTCCCAGCCGGGAGAACTCGGCCCGGAACGCGTCGCCGGGCCGCACCGGGACCATGCGGTGCACCGCACCGGGCAGCACCACGTCGCCGGCGCGCAGACCCGAGCCGAGACTGCCGAGCTTGTTGGCCAGCCACGCCACGCACCGCGCCGGATTGCCCAGCGCCGCCGCGCCCGCTCCGGTGTCCAGCAGCTCGCCGTTGCGGCTGACCACGACGCCCACCAGGCGCAGGTCGAGATCGGTCACCGGGCGCATCCGGCCGCCCACCACCAGCAGGCCGGACGAGGCGTTGTCCGCCACCGTGTCGACCAGCTTGATCCGCCAGTCGGCCACCCGGCTGTCCACCACCTCGATCGCCGGCAGCACCCCCGCGATCGCGGTCAGCGCCGTCGCCGTCGTGACGCCCGGACCGGCCAGGTCGCGGTCCATCACGAAGGCCAGCTCCGCCTCCACCCGCGGCTGGAGCAGCGAGTCGAGCGGGATCGGGTCGCCGTCCTCGACGACCATGTCGTCCAGCAGCACCCCGAAGTCCGGCTCGTCCACGCCGAGCATCTGCTGCATCGGCGCCGAGGTCAGGCCGATCTTGCGGCCGATCATCCGCGCGCCGGCCTCGACCCGCCGATCGATCACCCGGGTCTGGATGGCGTAGGCATCCTCGAGCGTCAGGCCGGGGGCACGGCCGGTCAGCGGCTCGACCGGCTGCCGGGAGGCGACCGCGGTGTACAGCTCGGCGGCGAACCGGTCGATCACATCGGCGTCAGGCATGGCCCCAGTCTGAGCAGCCGGGCCCGGAACCGGGAGCGCAGCTTCCACCCAGCGACAACGACCGATTCAGACGAGCCCCAGCAGCTTCGCCGCGGTCTCCCATTCGATCGTCCGGGCGGCCGAGCTCTCCAGGTGCAGGGCGCGCACCGACCCGCGGGGGTCCGGATCGGCCAGTTCGAACGGGAAGTCGCTGCCCAGCAGCACGTGGCCCGGCCCCACGTCGGCCACCAGCCGGCTCAGCAGCGGGGTGGAGAAGGTCGCGGTGTCGTAGAAGATCCGGTCGGCGTACGCGCTGGGTGGCCGCGGCGTGGTGTGCGCGACCTCCTTGTTGCGCCAGCCCATGTCCATCCGCCCGCGCAGCGACGGCAGGCACCCGCCGCCGTGCGCCAGGCACAGCGCGAAGTCGTGCCGTTCGAGCACCCCGCCGAAGATCAGCCGGGCCACCGCCAGCGCCGTCTCCATCGGATAGCCGACCAGCTGGGCCAGGTAGAAGTCGCGTTGCCGGCGGGCGTCCGGCACCCCGCTGGGATGCAGCAGGACCAGCACCCCGCGGGCGGCGAGCAGCTCCCACAACTCCTCGTTGACCGGATCGTCCAGGTCGCGGCCGCCGCCCTGGCTGCCGATCGCGATGCCGGCCATGCCCAGGTCGTCCAGGCAGCGCCGGGCCTCCTCGGCGGCGCCCGGCCGCCCCAGCGGCACCGAACCGAGCCCGACCAGGCGCCCGGGCGCCAGCGTCACGTGATCGGCGAGCTCGTCGTTGCCCCGCGCGACGATCTGGGTGGCGAACGCGTCGTCGTCGGCGGTGGAGCAGAACAAAAACGGCGGCAGGGACACCGCCTGGTGGCTGATCCCGGCGGCGTCCATCTCGCTCAGCCGGTCGGCGACCTCGTACTGGGATCGGGCCAGCGGCAGCGGCACCCCGGCCGCGATGCCGCTGACCCGCGGGTCCAGCCGGACCACGCCGTCGGCCAGGGCGGCCAGGTCGCGGTCCTGCAGCCGGCGCAGCAACGGCATCGGCATGGCGTGCGCGTGGACGTCGACGGCCGGTGTCTCCGGGGGTGTCATGGCGCAGTCCTTTCCGGACCGGGGCCGAGCTCCGGCACCGCGGCCACCTGCGGCTCAGGCGGCGTCGTCGGCCAGGAAGTCGCCGACCAGGCGGTTGAAGTCGGCGGACCGCTCGATCTGCACCCAGTGCCCGCAGTGCGAGAACACGTGCAGGTCGCCGTTCTCCAGCAGCCGCATCAGCCGCAGCGAGTTGTCCACCGGGATGACCTGATCCTCGCGGCCGTGCACGATCAGCGTCTTGTGCGGAAGCGCCTTTATCTCCTCGTCGCTGGTCATCATCGCCTCGACCCAGCGCTGCCGCGGCGCCGGGAACATCGCGGCGAACGACTCCTGGAAGCCCGGCTGCATGCTGGCCCGGTACCGCACCTCGGCCAGCTCGTCCGGCACCAGCGCGCGGTCGTAGGCAAACACGTCGAGCACGCCGCGCATGTTCTCGAACGACGGCTCGTACCCCCAGACCTTGTCCAGGCCCTCGGTGATCGGGAAGTCGATGCCCATGCTGCCCATCAGCACCAGCTTGCCGACCCGTTCCGGGTGCCGGGCGGCCAGCCGCAGCGCGATCGCGCCGCCGAAGCTGTTGCCGACCACGTGCGCGCGGTCCAGGTTCAGCGCGTCCATGAAGCCGACGACCTGGTCGGTCCACAGATCCACACCGTAGTCGCCCTTCTCCGGCCGTTCGGAGAAGCCGAAGCCGGCCATGTCGGGCGCCAGCACGTGGAAGCGGTCGGCCAGCGCGGGCAGCACCAGCCGCCAGTTCGCGTACGCCGTGACACCCGGCCCGGAACCATGGATGAGGACCACGGGAGAGCCGTTACCCGCCTCGAGGTAGTTGGTCTGCACACCGCCGGCGTCGACCGTGCTGCCGATCTCCGGCCGGTCCGTCTGAGTCATCTCGTACTCCGTCCACAGGGGCCTCACCACCGACGGTGCTGCTGATCTCGGCAAGCGGCAACCGTCCCTTCTGCTGAGCGGGACCGTCACGTCTGTGTGTCGGATCCATGACGGAGTGTTTCCACTCAACGGCAACGCTCGCTTTCGCTCCCCGGTGCCTCATGCAACGGTCGGGAAAGCGACTTGCGAATGGGTGGGAGGCGGCATGGCGGGTAACTCCACAGACGCGGGTCGATCGGTGACGAGCAAGGTGATCGCGATTCTGATGACCTTCCGCACCGGTGAGACCTACTCCCTCACCGAGATCGCCAGGCTCACCGGGCTGCCGGTGTCGACCGCCCATCGTCTCTCGATGGAACTGGTCGACTGGGGCATGCTCCAGCGCACCGGCGAGGGCCGCTTCCAGGTCGGCACCCAGTTGCACGCGATCGCCGACCGGGCCTCGAGCGCGGTGCCCAATCTGCACGAACGGGCCCGGCGCACCATGGAGGACCTCGCCGCCGCGGCGTCGCGGGCGGTCGTACGCCTCGGCGTGGTGCACGGCGTCGAGGCGCTCTGCCTGGAGAAGGAGCCGGGGGACCGGCCGGTGCCGGTGGCCTTCGCGCCGGACGCGGTGCCGCTGCACGCCACGGCGCTGGGCCGGGCGCTGCTGGCGTTCGCGCCCCCCGGGTTCGTCGAGGTGGTGATCGGCCGCGGGCTGCGGCGGTACACGCCGTTCACCACGACTCAGCCGGAGGAGCTGCGGCACGCGCTGGCGGTGATCCGGCTGACCCGGATGGCGCTGGTCCGCCGCGAGTACGACACCGAACTGTGCACGGCCGCGGTCCCGGTCTTCGGCCCGGGCGGCCGGGTGGTCGCGTCGCTGGAGCTGGGGCTGCGCGACGCCGCCGACCTGTGCCTGTTCCGGCCGTCGCTGATCGTGGCCGGCCGGGCGCTGACCCGGGAGCTGCAGAGCGGAGCCACCCGGTCCCTGCTGACCGTCAGCGCGGACCGTCAGTTCGACTCGCTGGTCCAGGCGGTGGCGGGATAGCGGTCTCCGGGGTGACGCAGCTCATGGTGCAACGTTAGCAACGACCTTGCTAACGTTGCTAACACAAGCCCCCGAGAAAGGTAGAGCCGATGACCACCGACCCCTTCGCCGCCAACGAGCAGGTTCGCGAGTACAACGAGAAGGCCACCGAGACCACTCGGGCCTTCGGCCGCCAGGCGATCGACGCCTACGAGCAGGTCGTCAAGAGCGCGGTCGACTTCGAGCGGGCCGCCGCCGACGCCGCCCCCGCCGAGTGGCTGAAGACCGCCATCGGCGCGCACGCCTCGTTCGTCGCCGACGTCAACGCCGCGTACGTGGGTGCGGTCCGCTCCGTCTGGAGCTGACCTCATTCCTGCCGGAGCCCGGAACCGTCCTCGGTTCCGGGCTCTTGCGCGTCCCGGCCCCGGCCGCGCCGCCGCCGCGCGACCGTCGTCTCGGTCAGCGCGGTGTAGACCTCGATCAGCGCCTGCCGCTGCCGGCTGGTCAGGTCCGGGTCGCGCTCGATCGCGGCCACCACCTCCGACGGCGCGGCCGGCGGGGCCAGCGCCTCGGCCTGGGTCTGCAGCGCCTCGGAGGAGGTCCGCAGGGACTTCGCGATGGCGCCCAGCACCTGCTCCGACGGCGCGCGCAGACCGCGTTCGATCTGCGACAGGTACGGCCCGGAGATGCCGACCATCGCGGCCAGCTGCCGCATCGGGAGTTCGGCCAGCTCACGCTGCTGACGGATGATCTCGCCCAGGGTCGGCGGGGTACGGCGATCACTCACGAGGCGAGCGTATCCGGCCACCGGGAGGCCGAACGGCCGGCCAGGAAGCCGGTGACCCGCGGCAACACCTCGGCCGGGCTGTCGAACAGCATCAGGTGACCGCCGTCGGCCACCACCTCCAGCCGGGACCGGGGGATCATCGACGCCAGGATGCGCGAGTTGCCGGCCGGGACGATCGGGTCGTCGTCGCCGGTCAGCACCAGCGTCGGCTGCCGGATCGACCAGGGCGTGCCCCACCAGCCGGTCAGCCCGCTCAGCCGGTGCCAGTACGCCTCCGCGGTGCGCGGCGCGGCGAGCTGCAGCCGCTGCAGCAGCGCCGGCTCGCGGCGGATCCGGCCGCCGAACGTACGGCCCGCGGCCGCCCCGGCCCGATGCGGGGGCAGCGGGTGCAGCAGCTGCATCAGGGCGGCCGGCTCGCCCGGCAGATGCACCAGGCCCGAGGTGGTGGAGACCAGCACCAGACGGTCCACCCGCGGCGGCGCGAGGGTCGCCACCTGCTGCGCGACCAGGCCGCCGAACGACACCCCGAGGACGTGCGCGCGGCGCACGCCGACCGCGTCGAGCACACCGAGGCAGAAACGCGCGAGGCCGGGCAGGGACATCGGGTACGGCGGCATCTCGGTGTCGCCGATCCCCGGAGCGTCGAACGCGATGGTGCGGAACGCGGTGAGCCACGGCAGGGCCCGGCGCCACGAGGCCAGCTCGCCCCAGATGCCGTTGACCAGCAGCAGGGGTGGCCCGTCGCCGAGGACCTGGACCCTCGTGCGGAGTCCCTGAACGCAGACGTGCGTACCGTGTTCCATCGGGCCCCCCGGGGGTGCCGAAAGCCTCACCGGTTTCGACGGTGAGGCTTTCTACGGAGCATACCCGCGTCCGGCTACTTGAGCATGTCACGAGCCGCGGAAACGTACGCGGCGCTGACGTCCTGAACGAACTTGGCGTGCGCCTGGGCGATGTTGGACACCCAGTCGAGCTGCGTCGCGCCGGCCGCCTTCTCCTGGAACTCGACCAGGCTGCGCAGCGACTGCTCGTACGCGTCCAGGCTCTGGTTGCCCGCGGCCTTGCTGGACTCGATGAACCGTTCGGTCAGCTCCCGGATGCGGCGGATGGCCTCGTCGGTGGTGGCGGACACGTTGGCGGCGGCGTCGGCGCCCATGTCGGTGCTCATCTCGATCACTTCTCCTTCACGTACGCGCCGGGCCCGTCGCCCAGCGGGGGATGGATCTCGCTACCGATTCCCGGCGGCTCGATCAGCGGCCCGGAACGCTTGGCGCCCCACCCGGCCCAGTCCTCCCACCACGAGCCGGAGTGCCGCTCGCCCCGCTCGCGCCACTGCCGCGGGTCCTCCGGGTACTCCTCGCCGGTGATGTACCAGGCCTTGGCCGACGGCGGGTTGACGATCCCGGCGATGTGGCCGCCGCTGGACAGCACGAAGCGCGCCTGTCCGCTGATGTGCTTGAGGGTGGAGTAGGACGAGGTCCACGGGACGATGTGGTCGTTGATCGCGGACACGATGTAGAGGTCCTGGTCGACGTCGCCGAGGTCGAGCGTCTGCCCGCGCACCTGCAGCCGGCCCCGGACGAAATTGTTCTCCAGGTAGAAGTTGCGCAGGTAGAACGAGTGCATGGCGGCCGGCATCCGGGTGGCGTCGCTGTTCCACGCCAGGATGTCGAAGGCCGGGGGCTGCTTGCCCATGAGCCAGTTCGACACCACGTAGTTGAAGATCAGATCGTTGGCCCGCAGGATGTCGAACGTGCCGACCATGTCCTTCGCCTCGAGGTAGCCGCGGCGCTGCATGCGGCGTTCCAGCTTGGCGACGGTCTCCTCGTCGGTGAAGGTGCCCAGCGCGCCCGGCTCGGTGTAGTCGACCATGGTGTTGAGCAGCGTGATGCTGTTGAGCCGGTCGTCGCCCACCTCGTCGAGGTAGGTCGCGGTCATCATGGTCAGCGCCCCGCCGAGGCACAGCCCGACAAAATCGATCTTGTCGGCGCGGGTGATCTCGGTGATCACGTCCATCGCCGCCCGCGGGCCCTTGACCAGATAGTCGTCCATCGTGGTGCGCGACATCGACGCGTCCGGGTTGCGGTAGCTGATCGCGAACACGGTCCGCTCGTGCTGCACCGCCCACTCGATGAAGCTGCGCTGCGGCGCCAGGTCCATCACGTAGTACTTGTTGATCCACGGCGGGCTGCACAGCAGCGGGACCTCGTGCACCCGCTCGGTCTGCGGCAGGTACTGCAGGATCTCGATCAGGTCGTTGCGGTAGACCACCTTGGCCGGTGTGCACGCGAGATTGCGGCCCACCTCGAACGGCGACGTGTCGACCTGCCGCGGCCGCCCGCCGTTGTGCGCCAGGTCGTCGACGAAGTTGCGCCACCCGTCCAGCAGACTGCGCCCGCCGGTCTCGAAGGCCCGCTTGAGTACGGCCGGGTTCGTCGCCGGAAAATTCGTCGGCGCCAACGTGTCGTGCAGGAACGACACCGCCAGCTCGGCCTTCGCCGCCTGCACCCGATCCAGGTCCGAGGCGTTCAGCAGGTCGGTGGCGTATTGCCCCCACGCCAGGTACGCCTGCCGCAGCCCCCAGAAGGCCGGGTGCTCCTCCCAGGCCGGGTCGGTGAACCGCTTGTCGCGGGCGTCCACCGGCATGGGGCCGTCGGCCTGCCGCCCGGCGAACCGGCTGACCGTCGCCGTGCCGGCGTTGAGGAGCCGCTCGCCGAGGCGCAGGGTCAGCGACGTCGCGGCCAGCGGGCTGTGCATCGCCGCCCGGGCCGCGGCGGTCAGCGCCCGGCCGAGCAGCGCCGGGTCGTTGTCGGAGAAGAGATCGACCTCGGGTGCCAGCACACCCGCGGCCTCGGCGGCCTCGTCGTCCATCACGCCTCCGGGCCGTAGTAGCGGAACAGCAGCTCGGCCACGCAGATCGGCTTCGCCTGCCCCTCGCGTTCGAAGACGAGCGCGAAGGTGACCTGATAGCCGCCGGCCACCTGGGTCACGTCGATGACCGTGAGACCCATCCGGAACCGGCTGCCGGCCGGGGTGGGCGAGGTGAACCGCACCCGGTTCAGCCCGTAGTTGAGGATCTGCGTGCCGCCGCGCACCTCGATCAGCTCGTACAGCAGACCGGTCGCGCGGGACAGCACGTAGAAGCCGTGCGCGATGGTGGTCCCGAACGGCCCGTCCTTGGCCCGCTCGGCGTCCACGTGGATCCACTGCTCGTCGCCGGTCAGCGTGGCGAACGTGGAGATGTCGTCCTGGGTGACCTCCACCCAGCGGCTGCTCCCCAGGTCCCGGCCCTTCAGCGAGGGCAGATCCCCGAAGTCCACGATCTCAGGCAAGTTCGGCCTCCCAGTCTCGGTTCTCCAGCGCGTCCCGCACGTACGCGAGGAACTGCGCGGCGACCACCCCGTCGAGGGCGCGGTGGTCGTACGACAGGCCCAGCACACAGGTGTGATGGACGGCGATGGCGTCACCGACCGCGACCACCCGCCGGGCCACGCCCTCGGTCGTCAGGATGGCGACGTTGGGCTGATTGATGACGGCGGCCGAGGCGTACGTGCCCATCGGCCCCGGATTGCTGATGGTGAAGGTGGAGCCGGACATGTCGGCCGAGCCGAGCTTGCGGTCCTTGGCCCGGGTGCCGACGTCGCGGATCGCGCGTGCCAGGCCGCGCAGGTTGAGCCCGTCGGCGTCGCGGATCACCGGGGCCATCAGGCCGAGCCCGGCCACGTCGACCGCGATGCCGAGATTCACGTAGTGGTGCAGCGTGATGGTCTTGCTCGCCATGTCGATCGAGCAGTTCAGCGGTGGGTACGCGCGCAGGCCGTCGCACACCGCGCGAGCGATGAACGGCAGATACGTCAGCGAGCCGCCCTCGGCCTTGCGGAACGCGGCCTTGTGCTTCTGCCGGACCTGTTCCACCGCCTCCAGGTCGACCTCGATCGAGGTCCAGACGTGCGCGGAGGTGCGGCGCGACTCGACCATCCGCTCGGCGGTGACCAGCCGGACCCGGGACATCTCGACGACCTCGTCGCGGGCGTCCGCGGCGGCCCGGGGGGCCGGGGCCGCCGGGGTCGCCGGGGCCGCCGGCCGGGGT
>NZ_CAKUCL010000009.1 GCF_934643405.1 uncultured Actinoplanes sp. | reverse complement strand
GACACGTGCCCCCGCCGGGTGACGCTGCTCGGCCACGGGCTGACCGCCGCCGCGATCGGCCGGCGCCTCGGCATCGCGGTGTCCCCGGTGAACACCCGCGCCCGCCAACAGCGTCACCACGTGGCAGCCGCTCGACCGGGTCCGCGTCTGAGCCGCGGGCCGGGCCGGCCGCCGTCCCGGAGGCGGCGCACCCCGGCATCGAACGGGGTGACATCGTCACCCGATCGGTGGACGATCCCCGTCCGCGGTGACTGCCGCTGTCCGGTCCGGCGCTGCACCAGTCCGGCGGTGATCTTCCCCGATACGTCCCCGACCTGCGCAAGCGTCCTTCTCCCCGCGTCCGGCGCGCGTGTGTCCGAGGAGCGGGCGCGGTCGATGGCCGCGACCGTCCGGCGGTTATAACGGTCTGGTGTCCGACGGGCTGCGCCGCGCTGTGTCCAACCTGCCGTCGCGCCGCACCGGCTTCGTCGGCCGGCAGGCCGAGCTCGACCGCATCCGCACGGCCCTGCGCACCACCGGCCGGGTCGTGGTCGGCGGGCCCGCCGGCATCGGCCGGACCACTCTCGCCCTGGAGTACGCCCATCGGGCCGCCGACGACTACGACGGCGTCTGGTGGCTGACCGCCGGCCATCCCGCCCTGATCGGCGGTCAGCTGGCGCAGGCGGCGTACGCGGCCGGCCTGGTGCCGCCGTCCGCCACCGACCCGGCCGCGCTGGAGGCTCTGGAACGGGACATCGCCGAAGGCAACCGCTGGCTGGTGATCCTGTCCTCGCTCGAGGCGCGGCTGCCCGCGGGCGCGCACGTGATCGTCACGGCCGGCTCGGGCGCGGTGACGCTGGGACCGCTGCGCCCGGAGGAGACGACCAGCCTGCTGCTGCAGCGCGTGCCGGGCCCGGCCGCCGACCTGCCCGCTCTGCGGGACCTGCCGTTCGCGGTGGACCAGGCGGCCGCGCTGCTCGCGCTCGGTGACGTGCCGCCGCTGACCTCGCCGACGGCCGGCACCGGGATCGCCATCGACCGGCTGGACCGCGACCATCCCGCCGCGGCCCAGCTGCTGTGCCTGTGCGCGGTGCTCGCGGCCTCGCCCGTACCGGTCGATCTGCTCACCCGTTCCCTGCATCTGCTGCCCGGGCCTCTCGGCTCGGTGACGCCGCAGGACCTCTACCGCCTGATCGACACGCTGGCGACGTACGGACTGGTCAGCACGGGCGTCGACGGTCTGCGGACACATCCGCTCGTGCAGCGGGCCGTCCGCGACCAGCTGGGCGCGGCGGCGGAGGAGGTCTGCCGGTCGTACGCGTCGAAGCTGGTCACCGCCGCCCTGCCGTCCTCCGTGGACGAGCCGGCGTCCTGGGCGCGCTGGGTGGCGCTGTCACCGCACGTGCTCGCGACCGGCAGCCGTGACGGCGGGTACGGACTGGTCGCCTGCCTGCTGCGCCGAGCCTCCCCGCGCGACGCCGTGACCGTGGCCGCGGACCTGCGCGCCCGGTGGCTCGCCGAGCTCGGCCCGTCTCATCGCGACACGCTGCGGATGACGACCCTGCTGGCCATGGCGCATCAGGAGCTCGGCGAGGTGCGCGCGGCGCACGCCCTCACCGCGGACGCCCTGCCGCTCGCCTCGGCGGCCTTCGGCGACGGCCATCCGGAGGCGTTGCGCTGCCTGGCCACGCACGCCACCGCGGTGACCGCGCTGGGCGATCCGGTACGGGGACACGACCTGCACCGCCGGGCCCTGGCCGGCCGCCTCGGCACGCTGGGACCCGACCACCCGGACACGCTCGCCTCCGGCCGGGGCCTGGCCCGCTGCCTGTACCAGAGGGCATCCCACGGCTCGGCCCGGGCGTTGCTGTCCGACGTCCTGGACCGGTCACGCCGCGTGCTGGGCCCGGATCATCCCGACACGCTGAGTGCCGCCGCCGACCTCGCCGTCGTCCTGACGGCCCTGGGCGCGCACATCGACGCCCTGCCGCTCTGCGAGGACACCCTCATGCGGCGCCGGCGGGTGCTCGGCTCGGCGCACCCGCGCACGCTGGCGTCGTGGCACAGCCTGGCCACCCTGCGGTACGCGATGGGCTCGCGCGCCGAGGCGCGTCATCTCTACCAGGAGGTGTTCAGCCGGCGCGTGGAGGCCTTGGGCCCCGACCACCCGGATTCGCTGCGCTCGGCCCACTCGGTGGCGATCGCCCTGCTGGCCGCGGGCGGCGTGCTCCCGGCCCGCCAGCTGCTCGACGAGACGCTGGACCGGCTGACCCGCACGCTGGGACCGGACCATCCGCTGACCCGGGACGTGCGCGACACCAGGGAGCGGGCCCTGATCCGGATGGGCGGCATGCCCCGGCGCCCGCGCCGAGCCGCCCAGCGCAAGGGCCGCCGCGGCTAGACGTGGCGACCACGCCGTTGTGGACGCGGCTTGATGGGTGGAGCCAGCCGGGTACGGCGTGGGCGGCGGCGTTCGAGGCTGTCACGGTCGTGCACGCGCCGGCCACCGCCGTCGCGGAGCCGCCGATCTTCTTGTAGTCGACATGGATCAGTTCGCCGGGCCGCTGGCGTTCGTAGCGGGGGAGCGCCGGCCGGTGGCCGATCCAACCGGGCCGGCCGCTGCAGGCCGGGCGGGTGAACACGGCATGGATCGTGGAGGCAGGCATGGCTAGGTGATGCCGCACTCCACCGCGTGCCGCAGGCGGTAGACGTCGGGGTCGAAGGCCGGCACCTGTGGACACCGCGACGTCCTCGACGACACGGGCAGGACCGGGCGAGGGCCGCCCTCGCGGGCGGTCCCTCGCCGTACGGTCAGCCCTTGACGCTGCCGGCCAGCAGGCCGCGCACGAAGTAGCGCTGCAGCAGCAGGAACACCGTCACCGGGACGATGATCGAGACGAATGCGCCGGCCGACAGCAGCTGCCAGGCCGTGCCCCGGGTGCCGCTGAGGTTCGCCAGGCCCAGGGTGATCGGGGCGACCTCGTCGCCGCCGCCCGCGAAGACCAGGGCGACCAGCAGGTCGTTCCACACCCACAGGAACTGGAAGATACCGAACGCCGCCAGCGCGGGGGTGAGCAGCGGCAGCATCACCCGGAAGAAGATCGACACGTGACCCGCGCCGTCCACCCGGGCCGCCTCGATCAGGCCGGCCGGGACCTCCCGCATGAAGTTGTGCAGCAGGTAGATGGCCAGCGGCAGGGCGAACGTGGAGTGCGCCAGCCACAGTGTCCAGAACGTGCCGCTGAGGTTCCAGGACACGAAGATCTTCAGCAGCGGCAGGAGCGTGACCTGGATGGGCACGATCTGCAACGCGAAGATCGCCAGGAACAGGATGTTGCGGCCGGGGAAGTTCACCCAGGCGAACGCGTACGCGGCCAGGGCCGCCAGCGACAGCGGGATGAACACCGACGGGATGCAGATGACCAGCGAGTTCACGAAGAACTGCGCCAGGTTGACGCCGCCCTCGGCCCCGAAGACCGCCTTGTAGTTGTCGAACGTCACCGTCGGGTCGCTGAAGAACGTCCACCAGCCCGTCGTCTTGATCGCCCGCTCCGGGCGGAACGACGACACCAGCAGACCGAACGTCGGCAGGGTCCACAGCACCGCGATGACGATCGCCGCGAGCGACGCCCACGGCGAGCTGAGCTTCTTGCGGGCCACCTCGGCGGCGCTGACCTTCGACGCCGCCGCCTCGGTGGTGGTGGTCGGCAGAGGTACGGCGGTGGTCATCGTGCCTCCGACTGACGAAGAGAACGGACGTTGTAGACGACGATCGGGATGACCAGGACGAACAGCAGCACCGCGAGCGCGGCGCCGAGGCCCTGGTTGTCGGCCCGGAACGTCTGGCTGTAGAACTCGTTCGCCACGACGCTGGTCTTGAACTGGCCGCCGGTCATGGTCCGGACGATGTCGAACACCTTCAGCGTGGCGATGCCGATCGTGGTCAGCACGACCACCACGGTCGGGCGCACGCTCGGCAGCGTGATGTTCTTGAACATGGTCCAGGGGCTGACGCCGTCGAGCCGGGCCGCCTCGACGATGTCGTCCGGGATCGCCTTGATCGCCGCGGACAGAATGGTCATCGCGAAGCCGGCCTGGATCCAGATCAGCACGATGATCAGCAGGAACGTGTTGAGCGGCGACTCGATCAGCAGCTGCTGCGGCTTGCCGCCGAGCCACACGAGGATCTGGTTGACCAGACCGATCTGCTTGACCCGGCCCTGGTCGGGCCGGTACTCGTAGACGAACTTCCAGATCACCGAGGCCGCGACGAACGAGATCGACGTCGGCAGGAAGATCAGCGCCTTGGCGAATCGCTCGTACCGTGACTTGTCCACCAGGATCGCGTAGACCAGGCCGATGCCGGTCGCCACGAACGGGGTGAACACGACCCAGAACACGGTGTTGCGCAGAACGGTGAGCTGATCCTTGTCCGAGAAGATGGTCTTGTAGTTGTCGAACCCGATGAACGCCTTGCCGGCGGCGTCGAAGAACGACTCATAGATGGTGCGCAGACCGGGGTAGACGAGACCGACCGCGAGCATCAGCAGGACGGGCAGCAGGTAGAGGTAGCCGACCCACTTGTCGCCGCGCCTGCCGCCCAGCCGGCCGGCGATGAACAGGATGACGCCCAGGACCGCGGCGAACAGCAGCAGCGCGGCGAGCATCTGAAGAAGTTTCTCGGGGGTGGTGGAGGCGGTGTTGAACACGCGACCCGTACCTCCTTGTGCGCTGGAGAGGAGAGAGGGTGAGGCCGGCCGGGACGTTGGAGTCCCGGCCGGCCCCGGTGGAGCGGGTCAGATCACTTCGGCCAAGCCCGTTCGATGTTGTTCACCGTGGTCTTGGTGTCCTGACCGGTGATCCAGCTGGTCGCCTGCTTCCAGAACGCGTCCGAGCCCACGGCCGCCGGCATCTGGTCCGAGCCGTCGAAGCGGAACTGCGCCTTCGGGTCGAGCAGGATCGTCGCGGCGAGCTTGTCGATCGGGTTGGTCAGGTTGTTCGGGTCGAGACCCTTGTTGGCGCTGACCCAGCCGGACGACAGCTTTGCCTTGGTGTTGGCCCACTCGGGGCTGGACAGGTACGTCTGGAACGCCTTGACCTCCGGGCGGTCCGAGAACGCGATCGTGAACTCACCGGCGCCGAGGACCGGCTTGGTGTTGGCGTCCTTGCTGGGCAGGTAGAAGGCGAAGATGTCGCCGTCCTCACTGATCTTGGTGCCCTTGGGGAAGTTCGCCGCGTAGAAGCTGGCCTGCCGGTGCAGCGAGCAGGTGCCGTCGAGGATCGGCAGACCGCCGTCCTGGAAGGTGGTCGACGCGATGCTCTTGACGTCGCCGAGACCGCCGTTGACGTACTTGTCGTTCTTCAGGTAGGCGCCGACGGCGTCCAGCGCCGCGGCCGACTCCGGCCCGTTGAACGGGATCTGGTGGTTGACCCACTTGTCGTACGTCTCCGGGCCGTACAGCCGGAGCATCATGTCCTCGTCCCAGTCGGTGAGCGGCCAGCCGGTCGCGTCACCGCTGCTGATGCCCGCGCACCACGGCTTCTTGCCGTCGGCGACCATCTTGTCGCTGAGGGCCTTGAGCTCGTCGAGCGTGGTGGGCACCTGGTAGCCGCTGTCCTTGAACTCGCTCGGCGAGTACCAGACCAGGGACTTCACGTTGGCGCCCAGCGGGGCGCCGTAGAACTTGCCACCGACCGTGGTGTAGGCCTTCCAGGCCTTGTCCCAGTACTTGTCGGTGTTGTCCGCGACCTCCTGCGGGGCGGGCACGGCCTTGCCGGTCGCCACCAGCTGCTTCACCAGACCGGGCTGGGGCACGAACCCGATGTCCGGCGGGTTGCCGGCCCGGGCGCGGACCAGGATCTGCGTCTCGAAGGCCTTGTCGCCCTCGTACTTGATGGTGGCGCCGGTGCAGTCCTCGAAAGGCTTGTAGGACTTGATGTGCGGGGTGTCCTCGGGGGTCACGATGCTGGTGTAGACCGACACCGTCTTGCCCTTGAGATCACCGAACTTCGTGTATGGCGCACAGTCGATGGCCGACGCCGAGGCGTTCCCGGACGTGCCACCTTCGGAGTCGTCATCGCTGCCGCCGCACGCTGCCACGCCGAACAGCAGCCCGGCACTCAACGTGCCGGCGAGCGCGGCCCGGAAACGCGGGCTCCTGGGTTGACCGAACATACCGCTCCCTATGTCAAATCGCGCCTCCGGCGTCTTACGACGCCGCCGTCCGAAGCGCTACTTGGCTCACAGTCAAGAGGTAACCGGGACGTTGCGCAATGATTTCCGGTTGATCGACTCGGTAACGATACGGCTGCGGCCTCACCTGGACCTTAACCGGTTAAGGTAGACACGCTGGTCAGACGGCTTGGGCACCTTGGTTGTGACCCTAGTCGCAAACAGGCCACCCCGCGCCGGATATCAACGGATACCCGAGGCGGGATGGCCTGTTCGGTCGATGTGAATGTGCCGGCGTCAGCCCGCCACCGCGAGGTAGCGATAGCCCATCCGGCCCATCCGATCGGCGTCCAGCACGAGACGGCCGTCGAGAATGATCGGGGTCCGCATGAGGCCGACGAACTTGCTCCAGTCCAATTCGAGGTATTGCGCCCATTCGGTCACCAGGACCACCGCGTCGGCGTCGTCGAACACGCCGTCGAGCGTCTCCGATCCGTACGGCGCGAGGTCGGGCTGCTCGGTGCGGAACCGGTCGAGGGCGATCGGGTCGTGCAGCCGCACCCGGGCGCCGCGCGCGATCAGCAGGTTCGCGATGTCCAGCGCGGGGGAGTCACGCAGGTCGTCGGTGTTGGGCTTGAACGCGATGCCGAGCAGGCCGATCTTGCGGCCCTTGAGGATGCGCAGCTCGTCCTGCAGGCGCTCCACGGCGATGACCCGCTGCCGCTGGTTGACGTCGCGCGCGGCCCGCACGATCGGCATCTCGTAGTTGTACTCCGACGCGGTCGCGATCAGCGCCTTGGTGTCCTTGCCGAAGCAGGAGCCGCCCCAGCCGACGCCGGGCTGCAGGAACCGCGAGCCGATCCGCTGGTCCAGGCCCATGCCGCGGGCGACCTCGGTGATGTCGGCGCCGACCCGGCCGGCGAGCTGACCGATCTCGTTCACGTAGCTGATCTTCAGGGCCAGGAACGCGTTCGCCGCGTACTTGATCAGCTCGGCCGAGGCGAGGTCGGTGGAGACCAGCGGCACCGCGCCGATGTCGTCCGGCCGCGGCGAGAAGCTGGGCGCCGTGAAGGTCTGATTGATGATCGGCCGGTACAACCGGTTCAGCACCTCGAGGCTGCGCGGATTGTCCGAGCCGATGACGATCCGGTCCGGGAACAGCGTGTCGTGGATGGCATTGCCCTCGCGCAGGAACTCCGGATTCGAGGCGACCGAGAATTCGCAGTTCTCCGGGCGGTCGTCGCGCTGCGCGAACGACTCGCGCAGAATCGCGTCGACCCAGTTGCCGCTGCCGATCGGAACGGTGGATTTGTTCACCACCACGGTGAACGTGTGCGCCAGATTGCGGGCGACGCTCTCCGCGGCCGACCGCAGATAACGCAGGTCGGGGCTGCCGTCGTCGGCGGACGGGGTCTGCACGGCCACGAACACGACGTCCGCGCCGGGCACGCCCTCGGCGTAACTGGTGGTGAAATGAAGGTTCGGCGCGGCCTCGGCCAGTAGCTCGTCCATGCCCGGCTCGTAGATCGGGCAATGCCCGCCGCGGAGCATGTCGATCTTGTTTTGATCCAGGTCGATGCAGGTGACCTCGTGACCGAGGAAGGCCAGGCTGACCCCGGTGGTGAGGCCGACATAACCCGTGCCGACAACGCAAACCTTCATGTAAACGCTCCTCCATGGCGCCATGGGGCGCCCGCGCGATCCCGCCAGATGATACACATCACGGGAAAATGCGCCACGAATCAATGACGGACGGTATTCAAATCATTTCGCTGGGTCGTCGACAATTTTGCCGGGGTTGAATAGGTTCCCGGGGTCGAGCGAATCCTTGACGGCCTGTTGCATGGCGAGCACCGATGGCGACAATTCGCGGCGCATCCCGGCCCGCTTGAGCAGGCCGACGCCGTGCTCGCCGGTCACCGTGCCGCCCGCCCCGATCGCCGCGGTCAGGATCTCCTCGAACGCCGCCTGCGCCGCCTCGCGGGCGGCGTCGTCACCGACCGGCGTGATGATCAGCGGGTGCAGGTTGCCGTCGCCGGCATGCGCGATGGTGGCGATCCGCAGGTCGTACCGGCCGGCGATCCCGGTGATCGCCGCCAGCATCCGCGGCACCTCGGAGCGGGGCACACAGACGTCCTCGGTCAGCACCGGCCCGAGACGTTCCATCGCCGGGTACGCCAGCCGGCGCGCGGCGAACAGCTGCTCGGCCTCCACCGGGTCGGTCGACTGCTCGGCCCAGACCGCCCCGGCCGCCCGGAACGTCTCGGCCATCGCGGCCGCCTCGGCGTCGCCGGCCGCGCCCGGGCTGTCGATCTGTGCCAGCAGCAACGCGTCGGCGTCGGCGGTCACGCCCAGCTGTTTCCACTGCTCGACGGCCTCCAGGCAGGCGCGGTCCAGCAGTTCCAGCGCGGCGGGCAGCAGGCCCCGCCGGGTGCTCGCGGCGACGGCCTCGCCCGCGGTCACAACGTCGGGAAAGGCTCCCACGACCGTACGGGGTGCGTCGCGCCGGGCCGGCCGCAACCGCAGGGTGATCTCCGTGATCACGCCGAGCGTCCCCTCGGAGCCGACGAACAGGCCGGTGAGGTCGTAGCCGGCCACACCCTTGGTGGTGCGCCGGCCGAGCCGCACGGCCGTCCCGTACGCTCCCGCCGGCCCGCCGACCACGGCCTCGAGCCCCAGGACGTAGTCACGGGTCACGCCGTACTTGAGGCAGCAGAGCCCGCCGGCGTTGGTCGCGACGTTCCCGCCGATGGTCGACCAGGGCGCGCTGGCCGGGTCGGGCGGATACCACAGGCCGTGCTCGGCGACCGCCGCCTTGAGATCGTCGTTGACCACGCCGGGCTGCACCACCGCGACCATGTTGTCGGTGTCGATCTCGACGATCTTGTTCATCCGGCTGAGGTCGAGGATCACGCAGCCGTCGACCGCGTTGGCGCCGCCGGAGAGCCCGGTGCCGGCGCCGCGCGGGACCACCGGGATGCCGCGCTCGGCGCACTGCCGCACGACCTGCTGCACCTCGGCGGTGCTGCGCGCCCGGACCGCGGCGACCGGCCTGCCCACCGGGGCCCATTCGGCGTCGTCGTGGGCGAGGCTCGCCAGAACGTCGGCATCGGTGAGGGTGTCGATCCCGGGGAACATGCGTCGAACCTACGCGTCCCCCGGTGACCCCGCAAAAAAGGACCCTTGACACAGATGCGACGTAAGCCGGACGCTGCTGGGAGCGCTCCCATATGTACGCCCGTCAATGGAAGGGAAACTCCCCGTGAGACGAAGAGTCATGGCCGTCACCGGCGCCGCCGTCCTCGGCGCCGGCGCGGCCCTCGTGGCCGGCGTACCGGCCCAGGCGGCCGCCGCCTGCACCGTCGTGTACAAGGTGCAAAGTCAGTGGTCCGGTGGCTTCACCGGCGACATCGCGATCACCAACGCCGGTGACCCGGTGACCGGCTGGCGTCTCGAGTACGACTTCCCGGACGCCGGCCAGAAGGTCACCCAGGGCTGGAGCGGCACGTACGCGCAGAGCGCCCGGCACGTGACCGTCACCAACGCCGGCTGGAACGGCTCGCTGGGCACCGGCCAGACCTTGAGCACCGGCTTCAACGGAACGTTCACCTCGGCCAACCCGGTGCCCACCGCGTTCACCCTCAACGGCACGCCGTGCAACGGCTCGGTGGCCGCGCCGACCGTGCAGATCACCGGCCCGGCGGCGAACACCCGCTACACCGCGCCCGCCTCGATCCCGATCACCGCGACCGCGGCGGCGGCGAGCGGCGGCAGCATCGGCAAGGTCGAGTTCTACCACGACGGGCTGCTGCTCGGCACCGACACGGCCGCGCCGTACTCGTACACCTGGACCGGGGTCCCCGCGCAGTCGGCGGCGTACCACGTCCAGGCCATCGCCTACGACGCGAACGGCGTCAAGAGCACCACGGCCGACGTCCCCGTCTTCGTCGACGCCAGCACCACCCCGGCGATCGTCGCGGACGCGTCGTCGCTGACCGTCGCGCCGGGGGCGAGCGCCACCTTCAAGGTCGCCCTGTCCAAGGCGCCCACGAGTGACGTGACCGTCGCGGTCGCGCGCAGCGCCGGAGCCACCACCGTCTCGGCCGCGCCCGCCTCGCTCACCTTCACCCCGGCGAACTGGAGCACCGGCCAGACCGTGACGGTCTCGGCGGCCAGTACCGCGGCTCTGAGCACGACCGCGACGATCAGCGCCACCAGCAGCGGCTACACCGCCGCGGCGGTGAACATCACGGTCTCGGACAAGCCGGACAGGTTCGCGCAGCTCTACAACGACATCAAGAACCCGTCGAACGGCTACTTCAGCCCCGAGGGCGTGCCCTACCACTCGATCGAGACGCTGATCGACGAGGCGCCGGACCAGGGCCACGAGACCACGTCCGAGGCGTTCAGCTACTGGTTGTGGCTGGAGGCCGAGCACGGGCAGGCCACCGGCGAGTGGGCGCCGTTCAACAGCGCCTGGTCGACGATGGAGAAGTACATCATCCCGTCGCACGCCGACCAGCCGACCAACGCGAACTACAACGCGTCCAAGCCGGCCACCTACGCGGCCGAGCACCCGTTGCCGTCGCAGTACCCGTCGCAGCTCGACACCAGCGTCTCGGTCGGCCAGGACCCCCTCGCCGCCGAGCTGAGGAGCGCGTACGGCACCGACGACATCTACGGCATGCACTGGCTGCTGGACGTGGACAACACCTACGGCTTCGGCCACTGCGGCGACGGCACCAGCCGGGTCGTCTACATCAACACCTTCCAGCGCGGGCCGCAGGAGTCGACCTGGGAGACCGTGCCGCAGCCGTCCTGCGACACGTTCAAGCACGGCGGCCCCAACGGCTACCTCGACCTGTTCACCAAGGACTCCAGCTACGCCAAGCAGTGGAAGTACACCAACGCGCCGGACGCGGACTCGCGCGCGGTGCAGGCGGCGTACTGGGCGTACACCTGGGCCTCGCAGCAGGGCAAGGCGTCGCAGATCTCCGCGGCCGTGGCGAACGCCGCGAAGATGGGTGACTACCTGCGCTACTCCTTCTACGACAAGTACTTCAAGAACCCGGGCTGCACGTCCACCGGCTGCGCCGCGGGCACCGGCAAGAGCAGCTCGAACAACCTGATGTCCTGGTATTACGCCTGGGGCGGCGCGTACGACACCAGCGCCGGCTGGGCGTGGCGGATCGGCTCCAGCACCAGCCACTTCGGATACCAGAACCCGATGGCCGCCTACGTGCTGTCGAACGTCGGCGCGCTGGCCCCGAAGTCGCCGACCGCCAAGGCCGACTGGCAGGCCAGCCTGAACCGGCAGCTGGAGTTCTACCAGTGGCTGCAGTCGTCCGAGGGCGCGATCGCCGGTGGCGCCACGAACAGCTGGAACGGCAACTACTCGGCACCGCCGTCGGGCACCCCGACGTTCTACGGCCTGGCCTACGTCGAGGCGCCGGTGTACGCCGACCCGCCGTCCAACCAGTGGTTCGGCATGCAGACCTGGTCGCTGGAGCGGCTGGCCGAGTACTACTACACGACCGGTGACGCCAAGGCCAAGTCCATCCTCGACAAGTGGGTGACCTGGGCCCTGGCGAACTCCACCATCACCGCGAGCAGCTTCGAGATCCCGTCCGACCTCACCTGGTCCGGCGCTCCGGCCACCTGGAACCCGTCCAGCCCGGCCGCGAACACCGGCCTGCACGTGACGGTCAAGAGCAAGGGCACCGACCTGGGTGTCGCCGGCTCGTTCGCCAAGCTGCTGACCTACTACGCCGCCAAGTCGGGCAGTGCCACCGCCAAGACCGCGGCGAAGAACCTGCTCGACGCGATCTGGACGCACAAGGACGCCAAGGGCGTCTCGGTCACCGAGACCCGCGCCGACTACAACCGGTTCGACGACGTCTACAACGCCTCGACCGGCCAGGGCCTCTACATCCCGCCGGGCTGGAGCGGCAAGATGCCCAACGGCGACGTGATCGCCCCGGGCAAGTCCTTCCTGGACATCCGCTCCTTCTACCGCAACGACCCGGACTTCCCGAAGGTCCAGGCGTACCTCGACGGCGGACCGGCGCCCACATTCAACTACCACCGCTTCTGGGCGCAGGTCGACGTCGCCACCGGCTACGCCGACTACGCGCGCCTGTTCCCGAACGGCTGAGGGGAGGACCGATGAGAAGGAAGAAGCTGCTTTCGTACGCCGTGGCAGCCCTGCTGGCGGCGGGCCTGGGCGCGCTCGTGCTGCCGGGCGCGGCCAGCGCCCACGGTGCGATGATGGTGCCCGGCAGCCGGACGTTCCTGTGTTACAAGGACGGCCGGAACCCGACGACCGGGGCGATCGAGCCGACCAACCCGGCCTGCGCGGCCGCGGTCGCGCAGGGCGGCACGACCCCGCTGTACAACTGGTTCGCGGTGCTGCGTTCGGACGGCGCGGGCCGGATGGCGGGGTTCATCCCGGACGGCCAGCTGTGCAGCGGCGGGACCGGCGGACCGTACAACTTCACCGGGTTCAACCTGGCCCGCAACGACTGGCCGGTGACCCACCTGACGGCCGGCGCGTCGATGCGCTTCCAGTACAACGACTGGGCGAAGCACCCGGGCACGTTCTCGCTCTACATCACCAAGGACAGCTGGAGCCCGACCCGGGCGCTGGCCTGGAGCGACCTCGAGTCGACGCCGTTCTCCCAGGTGACGAACCCGCCGGCGGACGGCGGGCCGGGCACCGACGACGGCCACTACTGGTGGGACGGCAGGTTGCCGTCCGGCAAGAGCGGACGGCACCTGATCTACTCGGTGTGGTCGCGCTCGGACAGCACGGAGACGTTCTACGGCTGCTCCGACGTGGTGTTCGACGGCGGCAACGGCGAGGTGACCGGGATCCGCGGCGGCGGCACGACGCCGCCCCCGAGCAGCCCGCCGCCCAGCAGCCCGCCGCCCAGCAGTCCGCCGCCGAGCAACCCGCCCCCGGCGGGCGGTGACTGCACCGCGATGTTCACCATCACCCAGACCTGGAGCGGCGGTTTCCAGGCCGAGGTGATGGTGCACGCACCGTCCGCCGCGTCCATCGGCAAGTGGACGGTGACCTGGACCTGGCCCGGCGCGCAGACCCTGGCGCAGGCCTGGAACGCGACCGCGACCACCAGCGGTTCCCTGGTCACTGCCAAGAACGTGAATTCGAACGGCACGGTGGCGGCCGGCCAGCACACCACGTTCGGCCTGCTCGGCTCCGGCACCGCCCCGCCGTCGGTGAACAACCTGAGCTGCAGCACCGCGTAGCGGAGTGCAGCGGAGGCGCCCCGGGGCCCGGGGCGCCTCCGTGCTGCTGCTGGGAGCGGCCCCGGTCAGGCTGGTGGCCCGCCGGCGGCCTCGTCCGCCGGCGGGTGGTCGCCGTGCCGGTGCACGATGCGCCACTCGCCGTCCTCCCGCCGGTACACGTGGGTGACCCGCAGCGTGTAACTCGTCGCCCGGCCGTCGACGACGAACGTCTTGTGTTCGAAGCCGACGGTGTACGCCAGGTCGCCGCTGGCCCCGGCCGCGACGAGCTCGAAATCGTAGTCGCGCAGACGCCGGCCCGAGAAGCGCCCGGCGAGCCACTGGAAGGTCCCGTTCACCTCGTCCCAGCCGCGCCGCACCGGCACGGCCGCTCCGAAGAGGGTGACCGGGTCGCTCTGCGACCACGTCCTCGTGCGCGCCTCGGCGTGCCCCCGGCACATCGCGTGTTCGCCGTCCAGCTGGCGCGGCAGCATCTCCTTCAGGAAGTCGTCCACCTCGGCCATGGCGCCCAGCCTCCGATACAGTAGAACAGTATCCAATACAGGGAGGATGTACCCGATGTCTGAGGGCGTCAAGAGGCGCTACGACTCCAGCCGGCGTCGTCAGCAGGCCGGGGAGAACCGCCGGCGCATCCTCGAGGCCGCCCACGAGCTGTTCGTGACCAAGGGCTACGGCGGCACGACGATCACCGACATCGCCGCGGCGGCGGGGGTCGCGGTGGAGACCGTCTATGCCGCGTTCCGCAACAAACCCACCGTGCTGCACCGTGCGTGGGATCTCGCCGTGGGTGGTGACGAGCGTGACGTGCACCTGCTGGACCGGCCCGAGCTTCGCGCCGTCTTCGCCGAACCGGACCTCCCCACCCGGCTCGCGCGGTTCGCCGTCGTCCACACGGCGATCATGCGGCGCACGGCCCGGCTGCGCCTGGCCATCCAGGAAGCCGCCGGCGGCGAGGCTGCGGCGGCCGGCCTGCTGGCCGAGATCGATCAGGCGCGCCTGGCAGGCATGGGCCGCCACGCCCGCGCCGCGCAGGCCACCGGCCGGCTGGCGGTGCCCGAGGACGCCTGCCGCGACGTCCTGTTCGCCACCACCGACGGCTCGCTGTGGCTCAACCTGGTCCACCGGCGCGGCTGGTCCGACGACGCCTACGCCGCCTGGCTCGGGCAGCTCTGGACCACCATGCTGCTCGCGCCGGCCGCCTCCCCCGGCCGGCCCGGGTGATGAGTTGTCGCGCCCGCACCCGTCATACCTGCGACGGGACACGACGAGGCGGGAGGATGACGTCATGGGTGCGGACACGCGGCTGGAGGAGTGGGGCGTGAGCGGTCCGGGGGAGGCCGGCGAGCCGGCGTTCTGGAGGCGGGCGGAGCGGCACCGGCGGGAGCTGCACGTGCACTGCTACCGCATGCTCGGGTCGTTCGAGGACGCCGAGGACACCGTGCAGGAGACGTTCCTGCGCGCCTGGCGGCGCCGCGAGACCTTCCAGGGGCGCTCGACGTTCCGGGCCTGGCTGTACCGGATCGCCACCAACGCCTGCCTGGACCTGCTCGCCAAGATCCGTCCGGAGCCCGCGACCGGCGGCGAGGTGCGGTGGCTGCAGCCCTACCCGGACCGGCTGCTCGACGAGCTGCCCGCGGCCGGCGCGGACGAGCCGGAGACCGTCGCCGTCGCGCGGGAGACGATCGAGCTGGCGTACCTGGTCGCCGTCCAGCACCTCGCGCCGCGGCCGCGGGCCGTGCTGATCCTGCGCGACGTGCTCGGCTGGCCGGCCAAAGACGTCGCGGAGCTGCTGGGGGACTCCGTCAACTCGGTGAACAGCGCGCTGCAGCGGGCCCGGGCCGGCATGCGGGAGCATCTGCCCGCCGAGCGGCAGGACTGGACCGGCGGCGAGGAGGACGCCGCGACCCGCGAGCTGGTGCGCCGGTACACCGAGGCCAGCGTCGCCACGGACATCGCGAGGATCGCGGCGCTGCTGCGCGACGACGTCCGCTGCTCGATGCCGCCCACGCCCGGCCGGTACGTCGGCCGCGACGCGGTGGTGCGGGACTGGGTGGCCGGCGGCTTCGCGGACATGGAACACCTGCGCGCCGTCCCCACGTCGGTGAACCGGCAGCCCGCCGTCGCCTTCTACCACCGGCGGGAGCCGGCGGGTGCGTACCTGCCGCTGACGATCGACGTCCTGCGCATCACCGGCGGGGCGATCACCGAGATCGTCACGTTCCACGGCGACCGGTTCCCCCGGCTCGGATTGCCGGCGCTCCTGCCGGCGGACGCAACGCGGTAGTCCCGGTCCGTCGGCCCCCGGCCCGCGGTCACTGCCGGGCGGCGTCGAGGAGGATCCGCGCCAGTTCACGCGGCTGGGAGAACATCGGCCAGTGGCCGGTGTTCATCTCGGCCAGCCGCCAGCGCCCGCCGGCCAGCAGCTTGTCCAGCTCGTCGTCGGGCTCGGCCGCGGGCAGCAGGCACCGGACGTACGTCGCGGGAAGGTCGCCGACCGGCCGGGCCAGCACGGCCGGCTCGGTCAGCGTGGCGCCCGGGTGCGGCGTCGAACCGTCCATGATCCGTGCGATCTGCGCGTCGGTGAGACCGTGGCCGTCGAAGTGGGATGCGGCCACGAGCGGCCAGAATCCTCCGTTCGCGGCGATCGACGCCGTGACCGTCGCCCCGCCGTCCGGCCACGCCGAGACGAACGACTCGCCATCGACCGGAACACTGGAGTCGACGAAGACCACCCGGGTCAGCCGGTCGCCGATCCGCTCCGCGGCCTGACCGACCGGGATGCCCGAGTAGCTGTGACCCACCAGGACGACATCGCGAAGGTCCTGGCGCTCGACCGCGCCGACGACGTCCTGGACGTGGGTCTGCTGCCCGGCCGGCACGCCCTGCTTGTCGGCGAGGCCGGACAGCGTCAGCGGGTGGGCGCCGTGGCCGGCCGCGCGCAGGTGCGGCACCACGTCATCCCACGCCCACGCCCCGAGCCGCGCGCCCGCCACGAGTACGAAGTGAGCCATGACTGCACCGTAGCGGGCGGGCCGGCCAGATGCTGCTGTGGTCGTTGTAGACCGGCCCGGGGGAGTTGCCGGCAGCGCGGACGGAGCGAAATGGCGCGCCGGGACGTGACCGCCGGGCTGGTCGGGCCCGGCTCAGTCCTCCCGGCCGCAGGGGAACGGCGCCACGCCGGCTGCCATCCGGATGCCACCGAGGAGGTGGGCCAGCAGCAGCGGATCGGAGTAGTACTCGCTCTTGTGGCCCATCGCGGTGTAGAAGGCCCGGCCGCCGTCGTACGGCTGGCACCAGGAGATCGGGTGGTGCCGGCCCATGCCGGGCGAGCCACCGGGCACGCTGTAGCCGCGCGGGTCGTAGGTGCGCTCGTCCACTTCGGCGAGGACCCGGACGGTGCCGCGGGGGTTGGTGCGGAAGTTGTACCACTCGTCCTCGCGCACCCAGCGGTGCGGCAGCGGCCGGGTGGCGGCGGTGCCGTGGCCGAGGACCTTGACCGTGGCGACCTGGAACTGGGCGTTGACCGAGCCGGGGTGGTCCCGGAAGTACGCCCCGACCAGCCCGCCGTACCAGGGCCAGTCGTACTCGGTGTCGGAGGCGGCGTGGATGCCCGCATAGCCGCCGCCCGCCCGGATGTAGCGCTCGAAGGCTGCCTGCTGCTCGCCGGTCAGCACGTCGCCGGTGGTGCTCAGCCAGATGACGACGTCGTACCGGGCCAGGTTCGCGTCGGTGAACGCCGCGGCGTCCTCGGTCGCGTCCACCGTGAAGTGGTGCCGGGCGCCGAGCTGCCGGATCGCGGCCACCCCGGCCGGGATGGAGTCGTGCCGGAACGCCGCGGTCTTCGAGAAGACGAGCGCGTGGAACCGGGAATGTCCGGACGCGGCGGCCGGGCCGGCGAGCCCCACCGCAACGACCACCGCGATCAGCAACGTCACCAGGCGCTTCATGACCCCTCCTCGGCATGGCTCATCGAAGTGTATGACTTGCCGGCCCGGGAGGCGATGCCCCGCGCCCACGCGGGACACCGCCTCACGTCCGGGTCAGTGACCGGCGAGCTGCAACGTCTCGCGGATGGTGTAGTAGGCGGGCTTGGGCTGGAAGTTCTCGTCGTACGGCGTGGCCGAGCCCTCGCCGGCGAAGACGCCCGGAACCCAGGAGTACTTGTCGGTGAAGCCCCACAGGGTGTACGACACGCAGTTGCGCACCAGCAGGCAGGCGCGCAGCAGGGTGCCGAAGCCCTCGGACTGCGCGGCCGTCTTGATCGGATCGGCCGGCAGCTGCATGCGGATGTCCACCTCGGTGTAGGCGGTCTTGATGCCCAGCGAGTCGAACCGGCGCGCGTTCTCCAGAACGGTGGTGGGTAGCCCGTACTGGAGAGCGAGGTGACCCTGCATCCCCATGCCGTGCACCGGCACCCCCTGCCGGCGCAGCGTCCGGATCAGGTTGTAGTAGGCGTCGGTCTTCGGGTTGATCCATTCGGCGTTGTAGTCGTTGAGGAACAGCAGGGCGTGCGGGTCGGCCTGGTGGGCCCAGCGGAACGCGTCGGCGATGTAGCCGGGGCCGAGCGCGCGCAGCCAGATGGTGTCCCGCAGGGTGCCGTCGTCGTTGAAGACCTCGTTGGCCACGTCCCAG
The DNA here is from genome assembly GCF_934643405.1 of uncultured Actinoplanes sp. Classification (GTDB taxonomy): domain Bacteria; phylum Actinomycetota; class Actinomycetes; order Mycobacteriales; family Micromonosporaceae; genus Actinoplanes. Next base: position 40,285 of record NZ_CAKUCL010000009.1, on the reverse strand, counting down.
GCCCAGATCCGGCCCTTGAAGTGGCCGACCTCGTCGAAGATGTGCTTGCGCAGCAGGCTGCGCAGCTGCGCGGGGGTGAACGCGTCCTCGGTGAGCCAGGCCGGGTTCTGGCTGTGCCAGACCAGGGTGTGGCCCCGCACCTTCTGGCCGTGGGCCCGGGCGAAGTCGATCAGCTGGTCCGCCGGTCCCCAGTTGTACTGGCCCTGCACCGGTTCGACCTCGGCCCACTTCATGACGTTCTCCGGGGTCACCGTGTCGAACTCACGGCCGACTATCTCCCGGTACGTCGTGTCCTGGTTCAGTGCCGTCATGTCGACGGCCGTGCCGATCCGGGTGCCGGTGCCGTGGGCGGCGGACCGCAGGGTGTCGTCGCGGGCCGCCGCGCCGGGCGTGACGACCAGACCGAGCATGAGCAACGTGCCGGCGGCGGCAGCGCCCAGTCCGGTTCGGAGCTTTCTCATGGAATGTCCTTTCTCGAAAGCTCGTATCCGTGGAACCGAAAGTTCCGATGATTTCCGGAACCTAGGCGTCTCTACCGTCGCACGTCAACGGTCAATGGGTTCGTAAAGAACAGACGATTGCGGAGGCAGAGACTTGACCCCATCGATAGCTGCCTCTACGTTACGAGGGTCTGACTGACGTGTTACCGAAACTTCCGGAAATGGCATTCGTCAGGGAGCCGCCATGCCTACGCGACGGAATCTGCTCGCGATGACCTCCGGCGCCGTGGTCGGCGCCGCCACCGCCGGAGTGTCCACTCCGGCTCTCGCCCACGACGCGCGCGACGGCTGGGTCGCCACCTGGGCCGCCGCGCCCACCACGATCCCGCCCACGCCGCCGGCCGTCCTCGAGCGGCAGACCGTGCGGCAGGTGGTGCACACCAGCGCCGGCGGCGACGAGCTGCGCATCCGGCTCACCAACGAGTTCGGCGACACCCCGCTGCACGTCGGCGCCGTCCACGTGGCGCTGCGCGCGGGCAGCGGCGCGAGCACCGCGACGGTCGCCGGCACCGACCGCCGGGTCACCTTCTCGGGCCGCGCCGACGTGGCCATCCCGGCCGGCGCGCCGCTGGTCAGCGACCCGGTGCGGCTGCGCCTGCCGGCCGGGGCCGACCTCGCCGTCAGCCTCTACCTGCCCGGCCGCACACCGGTGACGACCCTCGCGGCCTTCTCGTTCCAGGACAACGTGATCGCCGACGGTGACGTCACCGCGGCGCGGACGGTCACCGCAGTCTCCACCGTGACCCAGTACCTGTTCCTGTCCGGCGTCGCGGTCCGTGCCCGCGCCGAAGCGGTCGTCACGCTCGGCGACTCGATCACCAACGGCGCGAACACCCGGAACAACCTGAACCACCGCTGGCCCGACCTGCTCGCGGCCCGGTTCCGCGCCGCCGGGCTGGACCGCGGCGTCGCGAACGTCGGCATCTCCGGCAACCGGCTGCTGCACGACCCGAACCCGCCGGCCGGCAGCGACGCGGTGGCGTTCGCGAACTACTTCGGCCACAGCGCCCTGCGCCGCTTCGACCGCGACGTGGTCGCCCAGCCCGGCGCGCGGTTCCTGATCGTGCTGCTCGGCGTCAACGACCTCGGCCATCCCGGCACGGTCGCGCCGCCCGCCGAGGTGGTCACCGCGGACGACCTCATCTACGGCCACCGGCAGCTGATCGCCCGCGCGCACGAGGCCGGGCTGCGCGCGTTCGGCGCCACGATCCTGCCGTTCAAGGGCGACACGCTGGGCTTCTACAGCGAGGAGAACGAACGCAAGCGCGAGGCGTTCAACCGCTGGATCCGGACGTCGGGGGAGTACGACGGCGTGATCGACTTCGACCGCGCGATGCGGGACCCGGCCGATCCGCTGCGGCTGAACCCGGCCTACGACAGCGGCGACGGCCTGCACCCGAACGACGCCGGCATGGCCGTCATGGCGGCCGCGGTGCCGCTGAGGTACTTCCGATGAGGGCCGCGGTGGCGCTCGCCCTGATCGGCCCGCTGCTGGCGGTCCCGGCCCACGCCGGCTCGAGCGACGGCGCGGGCGCCGGCTTCGGGCACGGCGGCGGGAGCTCCGCGCCGAGCTATGTGGCGTTCCGGGACGGCCACGGCCGGTTCCCGCTGGTGGAGCACGGCAAGGCGGCGCCGATCGTGGTCAGCGCGGCCGACTACGCCGGCGTCATCCGGGTCGCCGACGACTTGCAGGCCGACATCAAGAAGGTCAGCGGCGCCGAGCCGGCCGTCACCCACGACCGGCTGCCCGCCGGGCGCGACCCGATCATCGTCGGCACCATCGGCAAGAGCCCGCTGGTCGACCGGATCATCGAGCGCGGCAAGCTCGACGTCGGCGACATCCGCGGCAAGTGGGAGACCACCGTCGAGCAGGTGGTCACCGATCCGCTGCCGGGCGTGCGCCGGGCCTTCGTCATCGCCGGCAGCGACCAGCGCGGCACGATCTACGGCGCGTACGACCTCTCCCGGAACATCGGCGTCTCGCCCTGGTCCTTCTGGGACGACGTGCCGGCCCAGCACCACGACCGGCTCTACGTGACGCCCGGACGGCACAGCCAGGGCACCCCGGCGGTCAAGTACCGCGGCTTCTTCATCAACGACGAGAACCCGGCGACCGGCACCTGGGCGCCCAGGTACTTCGGTCCCGGCAAGGCCCCCGGGTACCCCGGCGGCCTCAACGCGGCCTACTACGCCAAGGTCTTCGAGACCATGCTGCGGCTGAAGGCCAACTACCTCTGGCCGGCCGTCTGGGGCCGGGCGTTCGCCGAGGACGACCCGCAGAACCACGCCACCGCCAGCTTCTACGGCGTGGTCATGGGCACCTCGCACGAGGCGCCGATGATGCGCGGCATCGAGGAGTGGAACCGGCACCCCGCCGGCACCGGCGAGTGGAGCTTCCGGCGCAACGCCGACGCGATCAAGGCGTACTGGCGCGACGGCATCGAGCGGATGCGCGAGCAGAACATCGAGGGCGTGGTCACCCTCGGCATGCGCGGCAACGGCGACGTCAGCCTGCCGGACGGCGACGGCATCGACCTGATGAGCTCCATCATCGACAGTCAGCGGCAGATCCTGCGCGAGGAGGGCATGATCGGCGCACCCCAGGTGCAGACCCTCTACAAGGAGGTGCAGCGCTACTGGGACCAGGGTTACCGGCCGCCGGACGACGTCACGGTCGTGTTCTGCGACGACAACTGGGGCAACATGCGCAAGCTGCCCAGCCCGGATCTCCCGCCCCGCAGCGGCGGCTACGGCATGTACTACCACTTCGACTACGTGGGCGACGGCCGCAACTACAAGTGGGCCGACACGGTGAACCTCACCAACACCTGGGAGCAGCTGCACCTCGCGTACACCTCCGGGGTGGATCGCCTGTGGATGGTCAACGTCGGCGACCTCAAGAACGAGGAGCTGCCCACCCAGTTCTTCCTGGACTACGCCTGGAACCCGTCGGCGCTGCCGGTGAGCAGGCTCGACGACTGGACGCGGGGCTACGCGGCGCAGAACTTCGGCGAGAGGCTCGCGCCGGCCGTCGCGCAGATCCTCGAGCAGTACGGGCGGTTGCAGTCGCGCCGCAAGCCCGAGCTGCTCAACCGCCGCATCACGGTGGACCCGGCCAAGGACATCCGCACCGACCCGACGGCCGTGGTCTACGACGACCAGCAGACGCCGTTCAGTCTCACGGCGTACGGGGAGATGGATCGCGTCACCGACGACTGGCTGAGGCTCGCCGCCCAGGCCGAGCGTCTGCGGACGCGGGTGCCGGCGGCCTGGCAGGACGCCTTCTACCAGCTGCTCTACTACCAGGTGAAGGACACGGCGATCGTCTACGACCTGCGCCGGGCCGAATTCACCAACATCCTGTACGCCGCTCAGGGGCGCGCCGCCACCAACCAGCTCGCCGACCGGGCCGAGGCGCTGTTCGCGCAGGACCAGGCGATGAGCCGGTACTACAACACCGAGCTGGCCGGCGGGAAGTGGAACGGCTGGCAGACCCAGCCCAAGATCGGGTACGGGAACGTCGAGCGCTACGGCCCGAACGCGCCGTGGCAGCAGCCCGAGAAGGACAACGTGGCGCTGCCCGACGAGATCTTCCCGTACCTCAAGCGGATCACCGTGCCGTCCGGGTCGTCCCTGGGCGTCGCGCTCGACGGCGGCGACCCGGTGACGCTCCCGCAGCTGAGCCCCTGGCAGAGCGGCCCGGACCGGTTCGTGGAGATCTACAACAAGGGCACCACCCCGTTCGCGTACGGGATGAGGCCCGGCGCGCCGTGGATCCACGTCACGCCCGCCGCGGGCCGGGTGACCGACCAGGTGCGGGCCAAGGTCACGGTCGACTGGCGGCGGGCCCCGTCCGGCACGACGACGGTGCCCCTGACCATCACCGGCGCCGGGGCCAGCGTGGTCGTCCAGGCCCCGGTGTCGAACCCGGCGCTGCGACCGGCCGGCTTCCTCGAGGCGGACGGCTATGTCGCGATGGAGGCCGACCACTACAGCCGCAAGACCGGTGACTGGCGGCTGCTGCCCGGCATCGGGCGCACCGGTAACGGGATGACCCCGCTGGGCGGCACCGGCGCGCGGCTGGATTACACGATGACGCTGACCACCTCCGGGCCGGTCCAGGTCTCCGCGTACCTGTCGCCGCGCAACAACGTGCGGCCCACCGACGGTCTCAAGTACGCGATCTCGGTGGACGGCGCGGCGCCGCAGACGGTCAACATCACCACCGCGACCGGCGCGAACGACACCACGATGAACCGGCAGTGGGCCCGCAACACCTCGAACAACATCAACGTCACCACCACCACGCACACGATCGACCGGCCCGGGACGCACACGCTGACGTTCTGGATGGTCGACCCGACGGTCATCGTGCAGCGGCTCGTCGTCGACACCGGCGGCCTCCGGTACAGCTACCTGGGGCCGCCCGAGAGCAAGCGAGGCGGACATGCGTAGGAGGACGCTTCTGGGCGCGGCGGGCGTGGCGGTTCCCGCGGTCGCGCTGGGCGGTGCCCCGGCTCCGGCGGCGGCATCGGCCGGCGGCCGGCGGCGCTGGCGCCACACCTGGACGGCGATGCCCCAGCTCACCGAGCCGGGCAACATGCCGCCGGCGCCGTTCACGGCCGACGGCGTGGTGCTCGCCGACACGACGATCCGGCAGACCGTGCACCTGACGGTCGGCGGGCCGGTGCTGCGCGTGCGCTTCTCCAACGCCTTCGGCGCGACACCGCTGCCGATCACCTCCGCCGCGGTCGCGCTGCCGGCCGGCGGCCGGGCGGGCGTGCCCGGCATCCAGCCGGGCACGAGCCGGCCCCTCACCTTCGGCGGCCGGCGCTCGGTCACCGTGCCGCCGGGGGCGCAGATCGTCTCCGACCCGGTGCCGTCGCGGGTGGGTCCGGGCATCAATCTCAGCATCTCCGTCCATCTGCGGCAGGGCCAGGCGGGCGCGCCGGGCCAGGTCCCGGTGGCGCTCACCTCGCATCCCGGCTCGCGAACGACGTCCTGGCTGGCCCATGGCGACGTCACCGACGAGCCGGAGATGCCGGGCGGGCCGGTCGGGGTGGACCACTGGTACCTGATCAGCGGCGTGGAGGTCGAGTCGTCGGCGGTGGGGCTGGTCGTCGTGGGCGACTCGCTCACCGACGGGCGCGGGTCCACCACCAACGGCAACGACCGGTGGCCCGACCAGTTGTTCGCGCGCCTGCCCCGGGTGGCGATCCTCAACCAGGCGGCGGGCGGCAACCGGGTGCTCAACGACGGGCTCGGGCCCAGTGTGCTGGCCCGGCTCGATCGCGACGTCCTCGCCACCAGCGGCGCCGACCGGATGCTGCTGTTCGAAGGGGTCAACGACATCGGGACGGCGGCCGCCACCGACGAGGCGCAGCGGCAGCTGGTCGCCGACCTGCTGGTCGCGTACGAACAGATCGTGGTGCGCGCGCACGCCGTGGGCATCCCGGTCCACGGCGCCACGATCACCCCGTTCGGTGGTAACGAAGGCTACGACGACCCCGGTGGCCTGCGGGAACGGTCACGGCAGGCGGTCAACGCCGCGATCCGCGGCGGGCGCCTGTTCGACGCGGTGATCGACTTCGACGCCGCGGTCCGGGATCCGGCGGCGCCCGGGCGGCTGCTCACGGCGTACGACACCGGAGATCATCTGCACATGAATCCGGCCGGCTACGGCGCGCTCGCCCGCGCCGTGCCCGCCCGCCTGATCACCTGATCACTCGAAGCGGGCCGGGTCGCCCGCGCCCACCCGCAGGATTTCCGGCTCGCCGCCGGACAGATCCACCACGGTGGTCGGCTCGACGCCGCAGTCACCCGAGTCGACCACCGCGTCCAGCGCGTGATCGAGGGTCTCCTTGATCTCCCAGCCCATGGTCATCGGCTCGTCCTGGCCGGGCAGCAGCAGCGTGCTGGACACCAGCGGCTCGCCCAGCTCGGCCAGGATCGCCTGGGCCACCGGGTGGTCCGGGATGCGCACGCCCACCGTCTTCTTCCGCGGGTGCAGCAGCCGGCGCGGCACCTCCCTGGTGGCCGGCAGGATGAACGTGTACGGCCCGGGAGTCGCCGCCTTGACCGAGCGGAACACCGCGTTGTTGATCTGCACGAACTGGCCGAGCTGGGCGAAGTTCTGGCACATCAGCGTGAAGTGGTGCCGCTCGTCGAGGTGCCGGATCTCCCGGATCCGGTCCAGGCCGTCCTTGTTGCCCATCCGGCAGCCCAGGGCGAAACAGGAGTCCGTCGGGTACGCGATCAGCCCGTCGGACCGGACGACGTCCACCACCTGACGGATCGAGCGGGCCTGCGGATTGTCCGGATGCACGTCGAAGTACTTCGCCACCACTGAAGCCTAGGGAAGGCGGACGGGTCCCGGGCCACCGCCTCCGAAGTGGCCGTCGGTGTTCCCCCGGGCCCCTGGCAGGGTCGAGGGGTGAGGAACGTGGCCGTGCTGATGCAGTCCACCGTCCGGCCGTTCGAGCTGTCGATCTACGGCGAGGTCTTCGGCACCGACCGGACGGCCTCGGGGCTGCCCGCCTTCGGGTACGCCGTGGTCGCCGAGCGGCCCGGCATCCCGGTGCCGGTCGCGGGCGGTCTGACCGTGACGCCGGCGGCCGGCCTCGACCGCCTGGCCGAGGCCGACCTGATCGCGATCGCCCCGGCCGAGAAGCCCTCCCGCGAGATCAGCCCGGCCGTCGCCGCCGCGCTGCGGGCCGCCGTCGATCGCGGCGCCCGCATCGCCGCGGTCTGCTCCGGCGCGTTCACGCTCGCCGCGGCCGGGCTGCTCGACGGCCGCCGGGCGGCCACCCACTGGAGGTACGCGGCCGACCTCGCCGCCTGGTTCCCGCGGGTGAGCGTGGACGCGGACGTGCTCTACGTCGACGACGACCCGATCTTCACCTCGGCCGGGACCGCGGCCGGCATCGACCTGTGCCTGCACCTGATCGCCAAGGACTTCGGCGCGGCGGCCGCGGCCACCGTCGCGCGGGGCATGGTGACCGGCCCGCACCGGCCCGGCGGGCACGCCCAGTACCTGCGGTCGCCGGTGGCCGCGCCGCGCCACGACGACGGCATCGCCGAGCTGCTCGGCTGGGCGCTCGGCAACCTGCACGAGGACCTGTCGGTGGACCTGCTCGCCCGGCGGGTGCGGCAGTCCCGGCGCTCGTTCGCCCGGCGTTTCCGGGCCGCCACCGGCACCTCGCCGTACGCGTGGGTGCTGGAGCAGAGGTTGCAGCTGGCGCAACGCCTCCTCGAGACCGCCCCGGCGATGGCGGTGGAGGAGACCGCCGCCCGGGCCGGTTTCAGCTCGTCGGCGTCGCTGCGTCAGCACTTCCAGCGGCGGTTCGGCTGCTCGCCGACCCGGTACCGCTCCCGCTTCGCGCCGCCATCGCGTGGATGACCGCGGCCATGTCGCTGCCGCCGTGCCCCAGCGCCTCGGTCTCGGCGAGCAGCTCGTCGCAGACCTCGAGCAGCGGCACGGCCAGCCCCCGGGCCTTCGCCGCCTCGACGATCAGCCGGTTGTTGTAGCCGACGTCGGTGATCGCGGCCTGCACGGTGAAGTCGCCGGCGGTCAGCTTCGCGGCCTTGCCCCGGGACACGTAACTGGCCATCGGCCCGGCGTCCAGGACCTTCTCCAGGACGGCCGGTTCCAGCCCGGCGCCGCGCGCGAAGTGGAACGCCTCGGCCAGCCCGGTGACCATGCTGATCAGGAAGGTGTTGACGGCCAGCTTCATCAGCAGCGCGCCCGGGACGGGTCCGCAGTCGACGGTCTGGCGGCAGAGGGGCGCGAGCAACGGGCGTACCGAAGCGAGGTCTCCGGGGTCTCCGGCCAGCATCGCCACCAGGTGCCCGGCCTCGGCGGGACCGCGCGAACCGGAGACGGGCGCCTCGACGTACCGCCCGCCGGCCGTCGTGACCGCCTCGCCCAGGCCGGTCGAGTACTCCGGGGCGGTCGTGCCCATGTGCACGATCGTGTGCCCGGCGACGTGCTCGGCGAAGGCCGGCGTCCCCCGCCGCAGCACGCTGTCGATGGCGTCGCCGTTGGCCAGCATGAGGATCACAACGTCGGCCCGGTCGAAGACCTCGCCCGGATCCGCGGCACGCCGGGCCCGCGGCGGCGTGTGCGTGCCGGGGTTGCGGGTCCAGACGACCAGGTCGGTGCCGGCCCGGGCCAGGTTCGTGGCCATCGGCAGACCCATCACGCCCAGCCCGAGAAAACCCACCGTCATGTCCTGCACGGTAGGTCGCGGCGACCGGGCACGCCGCCGTTTTCCGGCGCCGGATTCAGGCCTGGACCCAGGCCGCCTGGTCGGCCGGAAGCCGCGCGTCGTCGGTGAGCGGCCCGCTGGCGAGCAGCACCTCGCCGGGCGGCAGCGGGACCGGCGCCGAGCCCATCGCCACGACCAGGGCGAAACCGCCCGGGCGGCGCGCGATCAGGCGGTCGTCCAGGTCGACCGTCCATTCGACCTTGTCGTCGGGGGAGAGGCCACCGCAGGCGTGCAGTTCCCGGCGCAGCGTCAGGGCCGCCCGGGTCAGCGGCAGCGTGGGCGACGCGAGATGCTCGCCCCAGCCGTGCGGGACCGGCAGCCAGGGCGTCCCGCCGCACGGGCCGGCCGGCGAGAAGCCGTACGCCCCGGCCGGGTCGGTGTGCCAGGGCAGCGGCACCCGGCAGCCGTCGCGGGAGCGCCCCGACCGCTTCCACGCCGGGTCCTGACGGGCCGCGGGCGGCACGTCGGCCTCCGGCAGGCTCAGCTCCTGGCCCTGGTAGAGGTACGCGGCGCCGGGCAACCCGAGGATCGCGAGCAGCGCCGCCCGCGCCCGCGACGCGTTGCCGTACCGCGTCGCCGTGCGAGTCACGTCGTGGTTCTCGACGACCCAGGTGACCGGCGGGTGGTCCAGCAGCTCGGCACCGGTGGCCGCCCAGGCCGGGGCGGACCAGGGCGCGGTCACGAAGTCGAAGGCGAACGCCTGGTGCAGTTCGTCCGGCCGGACATATCGAGCCGCCCGGGCCGCCGGCAGGTTCACCTCGCCGATCAGCGCGCGCGGTGGGTCGTACTCCTCGGCGATCCGCCGCCACGAGCGGTAGATCTCGTGCACCTCCTCCTGATCGCAGGCATACGGATTCGTCCGGAGGAATCCCGGCGCCGGCGACACGCCGGCCGGCAGTGCGGGCAGACCTTCGCGTTTGACCAGCCCATGCGCGACGTCGATGCGAAGCCCGTCGACCCCGCGCCCGAGCCAGAACCGCAGCACGTCGTCGAAGAACGGCCCGGTGCGCTCGTCGCGCCAGTTCCAGTCCGGCTGCTCCGGTGCGTACAGATGGAGATAGAACGTCCCGTCCGGCGCCGCGGACCAGGCCGGGCCGCCGAAGACGCTGGGCCAGTTGTTCGGCGCGGCGGCGAAGTGGAAGCGTTCCCGCGCCCCCGGCTCGTCGCGCAGCGCCGCCTGGAACAGCGGATGCTCGATCGAGCAGTGGTTCGGCACCAGGTCGATGATCACCCGCAGCCCGAGGCGGTGCGCCGTGGCCAGCATCGTGTCGAACGCGGCCAGGTCGCCGAAGAGGGGATCGACGTCCCGGTAGTCGCTGACGTCGTACCCGTGATCCGCCTGCGGCGAGCGCTGGAACGGCGTCAGCCAGATCGCGTCGGCGCCGAGCCCGGCGATGTGCCCGAGCCGCGCGGTGAGGCCGGGGAGATCACCGATCCCGTCGCCGTCGGAGTCGGCGAACGAGCGGGGGTACACCTGGTAGACGACGGCCTGCCGCCACCAGGTCACCGCACGCCGCCCATCAGCCTGCGCAGCGGCGCGCTGATCGCCACGACGACGGCGCCCAGCACGATCGCGATCAGACCGAGCAGCCCGAAGTACGGGACCTCGTGGTCCTCGCTGTAGTAGGTCGCCAGCGTGCCGGACAACGCCGTGCCCAGGGCCACCGACAGGAAGAACAGGGCAACCATCTGGGTACGGAACACGTCCGGCGCGAGTTTCGTCGACACCGACAGCCCGACCGGTGAGAGCAGCAGCTCGGCGATCGTGAAGACGAGGATGATGCCGGTCAGCCCGAGCAGCGGCACGCTGTTCGGCCCGCTGCCGGAGAAGGGCAGGAAGAGCAGGAACGCCACGCCCATCACGATCGTGCCCAGGCCGAACTTGACCGGCGTGGACGGCTGGCGCGGGCCGAGCCGGGTCCACAGCGCCGCGAAGACGCCGGACAGGATGATGATGAAGACCGGGTTGATCGACTGCACCCAGGAGATCGGCATCTCCCAGCCGAACAGGTTCCGGTCCAGGCGCTTGTCCGAGTAGACCGTGACCACCGTGAACTGCTGCTGGTAGAGCGACCAGAACGCGGCGCTGGCGATGAACAGCGGGATGAACGCGATCACCCGGCGCCGTTCCACGCCGGTGATCCGCCGGCTGGACAGGATCACCACGAAGTAGGCGACCGCGGCCAGGATGCTCAGCACCACCACGATGTCCGACAGGTGGTTCGCCGGGATCAGCCCGGTCAGCGCCAGCACCACGATCAGCGCCACCACGGCGAGCGCGATGCCGGCCACCATCGGACGTTGCCGCGCGGGCAGCGGGTTGGCCACCTCACGGGCCGCTCCGGTCAGCCGCTTGCGACCGAGCGCGTACTGGGTGAGACCGACCGCCATGCCGACCGCCGCCAGACCGAAGCCGTAGTGGAAGCCGGCCTCCTTCTGCAGCAGACCGGTCAGCAGCGGCCCGACCAGCGCGCCGAGGTTGATACCCAGGTAGAAGAGGGAGAACCCGGCGTCGCGGCGCTCGTCGCCCGGCGCGTAGAGCGTGCCCACGATCGTCGTCGCGGTGGCCTTCACGCCGCCGCTGCCCAGCGCGATCAGGATCAGGCCGACCCCCACGCCCATGAGGCCGGGCACCACCGACAGCGCGATGTGCCCGCACATGACCAGGATCGCGCTGCCGAACAGCACCCGCTCCGGCCCGTACATCCGGTCGGAGAGCCACGCCCCGATCACCGTGGCCAGGTAGACGGATCCGCCGTACGCCCCGACGATGCTGGTCGCCGTGTCCTGGTTGATGCCGAGGCCGCCGCGCGAGGCCTCGAAGTAGAGGTAGATCAGCAGAATGCCCTGCATGCCGTAGAACGAGAACCGTTCCCACAGCTCCACCCCGAAGAGATTGGCCAGCATCCGCGGTTGCCCGAAGAACCCGCGGTCCTGCTGGACCATGGTGGCCTGGTCAGTCATTCACGCGTCGTACCCGATACACAACTGCTCGAATCTGCGCTTTTCTGTGACCCGTGGCGCGTTGCCTCCGCCGGGACCATGCTGGGGGGCGTGGAAACTGAACTCTTCATCGGTGGCAAGTGGGTCCCGGCGTCCGCGGGGAACCGATTCGACGTGCTCGATCCCGCGACCGGCGACGTGATCGCCTCGGTCGCCGACGGCGACGAGACCGACGCGATCGCCGCGGTCGACGCGGCCGCGGCGGCGCAGGCCGGCTGGGCGGCGACCCCGCCGCGGGTGCGGGGCGAGGCGTTGCGCAAGGCGTGGGAGCTGATGACCGAGCGGGCCGACGACCTGGCCAAGCTGATCAGCCTGGAGAACGGCAAGGCGCTGGTCGACGCCAAGGGCGAGGTGACGTACGCCGCGGAGTTCTTCCGCTGGTTCGCCGAGGAGGCGGTCCGTATCGACGGGCTGGCCACCACCGCGCCGGGCGGCACCAACAAGATCCTGGTGGTCCGGCAGCCGGTCGGGGTCTGCGTCCTGGTCACGCCGTGGAACTTCCCGGCCGCCATGGCGACCCGCAAGATCGGCCCGGCGCTCGCGGCGGGCTGCACCGTGGTGCTGAAGCCGGCCAGCGACACCCCGCTGACCGCGCTCGCGATGGCCGCGATCCTGGCCGAGGCGGGCGTGCCCGAGGGCGTGGTCAACGTGCTGCCGTCGCGCAGCTCCGGCAAGGTCGTCAACAAGATGCTGCACGACCCCCGGGTACGGAAATTGTCCTTCACCGGTTCCACCGAGGTCGGCCGGATCCTGCTCGCCCAGGCCGCCGACCAGGTCGTGAACACCTCGATGGAGCTCGGCGGCAACGCGCCGTTCCTGGTCTTCGCCGACGCCGACCTGGACGCGGCGCTGGACGGCGCGATGATCGCGAAGATGCGCAACGGCGGCGAGGCGTGCACCGCGGCCAACCGGTTCTACGTCGAGCAGCCGGTGGCCGAGGAGTTCTCGCGGCGGCTGGCCGAACGCATGTCGGGCCTGGTCGTCGGCCCCGGCACCGACGAGAAGACGCAGGTCGGCCCGCTGGTCAACGAGGACACCGTGGCCAAGGTGGACGACCTGGTGCGCGACGCGCTCGACGCGGGCGCGCAGGCGGTCACCGGGGGCAGCCGCCCGGACGGTCCGGGCTTCTACTACCCGCCGACGGTCCTGACCGGGGTGGCCGCGGACGCGCCGATCCTGCGCGAGGAGATCTTCGGCCCGGTCGCGCCGGTCGTCACGTTCACCTCCGAGCAGGAGGCGGTGCGGCTGGCCAACGACACGGAGTACGGCCTGGTGGCGTACGTCTACACCGGCGATCTGTCGCGCGGCCTGCGGGTCAGCGAGGCGATCGAGGCCGGCATGGTGGGGCTGAACCGCGGGCTGGTCAGCGACCCGGCAGCCCCGTTCGGCGGCGTGAAGCAGAGCGGCGTCGGCCGGGAGGGCGGCCACGAGGGTCTGCTGGAGTACCTGGAGTCGAAGTACATCGCCGTGAACTGGTGAACCCCGCGGGCAAGGCCGGGGCCGGGTGCCCCGGCCTTCCTGCTGCCTCGCCCGGGTGAGCTGGCTGTTTCGTCGCCGGCGGCGTACTGATCGTGATCTTCGGCCGGCGTTTTGTCCGATGGCGAGCGGTATGACCGTGATTGACCCCTGGCCGAACGGATGATCTCACGCAGCGGTTCGGTCAGCATGGACGCTACGACCGTCCGTGATCGGAGGGTGCTTACTCCGGGGAAATGAACTATTTTTCTCTCTGTCCCCGTACCCCCCATCGACGACGCGGGGGCTTGCTCGATACTTGTCCGGCCGTTCGGCGTCCGGTACAGGCCGGGCTGATCTGGAGAGGACACTTACCCCCATGCGCACCAAACTGCTGGCCTTGGCCGCGGTCGGCTTGCTCGCAACGGCGGCCATGACGGCCTGTGACGGCTCGGGTGACACGGACGACGCCGGTGACGGCGGAACCGGCACCGGCGGTTCGGGCAAGGCCAAGGTCGGCGTGATCATGCCGGACACCAAGAGTTCGACGCGCTGGAGCACCGACGACCCGAAGTACCTGAAGCAGACGTTCGACAAGAACGGCGTCCCGGTCGAGATCCAGAACGCCCAGGGCGACAAGGAGAACTTCAAGCGCATCGCCAAGGACATGATCGCCGGCGGCGCCAAGGTGCTGATCATGGCCAATCTGGACTCGATCAGCGGCAAGGCGGTGATCGACGACGCGCACGCGAAGAACGTCAAGGTCATCGACTACGACCGTCTCACGCTCAACGGCAACGCCGACTACTACGTCAGCTTCGACGGCGGCAAAGTGGGCGAGCAGCAGGCGTACGGGCTGCGCAACTGCCTCTCCGCGAAGAAGGTGACGGACCCGGTCATCGCCGAGCTCAACGGCTCGCCGACCGACAACAACGCGACCCTGTTCAAGGAGGGCTACGACGGTGTCCTGCAGCCCTTCTTCGACGACTCGACGTACACGAAGGGCCCCGACCAGTGGGTCCCGGACTGGGACAACGACGAGGGCGCCAAGATCTTCAGCCAGATGCTCTCCCAGCAGCCCAAGATCAGCGGTGTGCTGGCCGCCAACGACGGTCTCGGCAACGCGGTGATCGAGGTGCTGCGCAAGAAGGGCCTCAACGGCAAGGTCCCGGTCACCGGTCAGGACGCGACCGTGCAGGGCCTGCAGAACATCCTGGCCGGCGACCAGTGCATGACGGTCTACAAGCCGTTCCAGCCGCTGGCGGAGACGGCCGCGAACCTGGCGACCGAGCTGTTCCAGGGCAAGAAGGTGACGGCGAACACCCAACCCCTGAAGGACCCCGAGTCCGGCGGATATGTCCCGTTCGTGAGCCTGCCACCGTCCTCGATCGACATCACCAAGGTGAAGAGCCTGGTCGACGACGGCTACGTCACCAAGAAGCAGCTGTGCACCGGCAAGTTCGCGGCGCTCTGCAAGCAGCACGGCATCAAGTGACCTTCCGGTACGCCGGGAGAAGCCGGCCGGTCCGCACGGACCGGCCGGCTTTCTCGTCGCCGCGGCCGGATCGCTAGCCGGCGAGGCGGATGCGGACGCGGCGGTTCTGCCGGCCCTTGCTCTCCACCTTGACCACCTGGACCCGGCCCACCTGAGCCGTCGACGCCACGTGCGTGCCGCCGTCGGCCTGCACGTCCAGCCCGACGATGTCGATCACCCGGATCTCCGGCTCCTCCAGCGGCGGCAGCGCGTCCTGCGTGCGCACCAGCGTCGGGATCTCCAGCGCCTCCGCCCGGGGCAGCACCCGGGCCACGATCTTGCGGTCCGCGGCGATCTCCGCGTTGACCGCGTCCTCCAGCGACTGCTTGAACCCGGCCGGCACCTCGGGCAGGTTGAAGTCCATCCGGGCCTCGCCCGGCTGCATGTTCCCGCCGGTGACCAGGGCCCCGAAGTCCCGGAACACCGTGCCGCACAGGATGTGCAACCCCGAGTGCGTCCGCATCAGCGTGCTGCGCCGCTCGTCGTCGATCGCCCCGCGCACCGCCGTGCCGGCGGGCGGCACCGGGTCCCCGGGCGCCGGGATCAGATGGAAGTCGTCGCCCTTGCGGGTGTCCACGATCCGCGTCTGCACCCCTTGCCAGAGCAGCACCCCGTGGTCGGGCGGCTGGCCGCCCCCGCCCGGATAGAAGGCCGACCGGTCGAGCACGATGCCCGCCTCCGGGTCGGCCGGGTCGGACCACACCACGGTGCAGTCCCACTCGCGCAGGGTCGGATCGCTCCAGTCCAGCCGTTCACCCATCCCTGCACTCTAGGCCAGCCGCCGCCACGGCTACTGCTCGACCGCCAGCTCGCCCAGCTCCGACCAGTCGTCCTGGTCGACGGTCTGGCTGATGATCTTCGGGGTCGCCACCAGGTACCGCGGCAGCTCCTGCTGGGCCTGCTTGAAGTGGGCCGAGTTCACGTGCGCGCCGCCGGCGTCCCCGTCGCGGAAGGCCTCCACCAGCACGTACTCGTCCGGGTCGTCCAGGCTGCGGTACCAGTCGAACCACAGGCAACCGGGCTCGTCGCGCGTGGCCCGGGTGAAGGACGCCGCCAGCTCCGGCCACCTCCCGGCGTACTCGGGCTTGATCTGGAACTTCGCCGTTATGAAGATCATTGTGGGCCGCCTTTCGCGCGATCAGCCATCGGTCTTCCCCTATCCTCGCCCGGGACGGAGTCTGGGGTGATGAACGGCAAGGGCACCGGCGTCCTGCAGTCCGTCGAGCGGGCGATGCGGGTGCTCGACCATATCGCCGGGGCGTCCGGTGCGGTCGCCGCCAAGGACCTCGCCAAGGCGCTCGGTCTGACCCTGCCGACGACCTATCATCTGCTCACCACCCTGGTCAACGGCGGCTATCTCGTTCATCTGACCGAGGACCGTGCGTACGGGCTGGGCCACCGCGTGGACGACCTCGCCCGGAGCCTGCACCGTCAGATCGCGGTGCCGCCCGAGGTGCGCCGGGTGGCCTCGGTCGTGCACCGGGAGGCGCGCGCTGCGGCCTACTACGCGGCTCTGCGCAACGCCGAGATGATCGTGTCGCACGTGGCCGAATGCCCGGAGCATCCCCGCATCCAGCCCCTCGACGTGGGTTTCCACCAGGCGCCGCACGCCACCGCGTTCGGGAAGCTGATGTTGTCGACGCTGGACCCGGAGGATCGCGAGGCGGTGCTCGACCACACCGGCATGGCCTCGGTGACTTCCGGGACGGTGACCGACCGTGAGGTCCTGCGGCGGCAGTTGCTGCAGGTGCGCGGGACCGGCCTGGCGGTCGAGGTGGACGAGTTCCAGTACGGGCTGAGCTGCATGGCGGCCCCGGTCACCGACGCCGCGGGCAGATTCGTCGGCGCGCTCGCGATCTCGATGCCGACCGGCCGGATGCGCACGGACCGCTGGTCGGTCGAGCGCGCGGTCCGGCTCGGCGCGGTCCGGGTGACGAGGGCGATCGCCCTGGCCACCACGACCCGCGGCGGTTGAGGTGACCTGACTTACATCGCTGACGACGAGGGGCGGGCGCGGCCACTAGCCTGACCCGGACGACACGCCGACGGGGGTGACACGCATGGATCTTCAGCTGCGGGGCAGGACCGCGCTCGTGACCGGCGCCAGCCGGGGCATCGGCCTGGCCGTGGTCAAGGCCTTCGTCGACGAGGGCGTCAAGGTCGTCGCCGGGGCGCGCAACGTCGACGGCGACCTCGCCTCGCTCCCGGTCCAGGCGGTCGCGGTCGACCTGAGCACGCCGGACGGCCCGGCCCGGCTGGCCGAGGCGGCCGGCGACGTCGACATCCTGGTCAACAACGTCGGCGCCGTCCATCCCCGGCCCGGCGGCTCCGCCTCGGTGACCGACGACGACTGGCTGGCCACGTTCAACCTCGACCTGATGTCGGCGGTCCGGCAGACCCGGGCGGCCCTGCCGTCGCTGATCGAGCGCGGCGGCGCGATCGTCACCGTCTGCTCGGTGAACGCGACACTGCCCGACCCGCTGGTCATCGACTACAGCGCGGCGAAGGCGGCGTGCCTGAGCTTCTTCAAGTCGCTGTCGAAGGAGGTCGGGCCGAAGGGCGTGCGGGTCAACACGGTCAGCCCCGGCCCGGTCGCCACCGACCTGTGGCTGGGCAAGGGCGGCGTGGCCGAGACGGTGGCCGGCGCGGCCGGCACGGCCCCGGACCGCATCGAGGCCATGGCCGCCGGCGACTCGGTGACCGGCCGCTTCACCCGGCCCGACGAGGTCGCCGCGCTGGTGGTGTTCCTGGCGAGCACCCGCGTCGGCAACCTGACCGGCGCCGACATCATCATCGACGGCGGCCTGACCAGATCGCTCTAGCCGTGCTGTCCGGCGACGTCGGGCAACCGGCTGGCCATTGCGCCGGGTGGCGGAACGGTCTATTGCACCCTTGACCGAACGAGGCAGACTGCGTCTGGCTCGCCGCGGCGGCGCGGCGACTCAACGTCCGGTTCGCCGCGAGTTCCTCGTCGAGGTCGACAACCCGCTTGGCCGGCCGGACGGCTTCGACGCGAGCGGTGAGCGTGGCAAGGTCTTCGGCCTGGGCGCGCCAGCGGGCGACATCGCTGACCTGTTTGCCCGTCAAGGGCTTGCGGGCGTCGGTGCTCAGGGCGGCGGTGCCGCGGAGGGTTCGTGCGTCCATCCGGGCGGTGGCGGCAACCAGAACGACGAGGGTGTGAATACGGGCGTGGGTGTCCACGCCGATGACCAACGGGTGAGCATGCGCGACGATGGTAATGGCGGCGGGCTTTGAGGCCGGCGGGTCGGCTACGACGCCTACAGCGCGCTGGGCACCGACCGATATCCGCCCCTCACCCTGGCCGAGGTCGCCGGCTATCCGCCCCGGCTGCACGTGCCGTACCCGGGCCACCTCTTCCGGGGCTGGTCCTGGTGAAGTGGTGGCTGCTCGCCCTGCCGCACCTACTGATCGTCAGGTGCTCGTGGGCGTCATCGGACGAGCAAGCTGACGGCCCGGCCTGCCGGGCGGGCAGGCCGGGCCGGGCCGGTCACGCGGCGGGGGAGTCCAGGTTGTATCTGGTCCGGAGCAAACCCTGGCAGAAGCCGGCGTTGCCCTCGATGCTCACCCGCACGGTCCGGGCGAAACGCAACCAGCCGGGCAGGTCCGCCTCGGTCAACCGCTCGCCGGAGGGGCCGCACAGCGCGAACTCACTCGTGATGCCCACCCGCGAACGCCGCCGTGCCACCGCCGACGCCTCGGCCGGGGCCAGACGGGCGGCGGCGGCCATGGTCACCGCCGTGAGGTCGGGGACCTGGGGCGCCAGCTTGCGGGCCAGGCGCTCCTGGGCGGCCAGATGCGCCTTGCGCTCGAACGTCGTCCGCAGCGACTCCAGGTCCGGGTCGAGGCCGTCCGCGTCGAACTTCGCGGCGAAGCCGGACACGGCGGCCACGCCCTCGTTGATCTCGGCGGACACGAAGTGCTCGAGCAGCACCACGGTCACCTGTGCGGCGCCCGGCAGCGCCGCCACGGCGTCGCGGGCGTCGGCCACCATCAGCCAGGCGAAGTTCGGCGCGCAGAAATAGGTCGGGAGGCGCAACTCCACCCGGATCTCGCCGGCGACCGTCACCGAAGCGACGAAACCGAGTGACGTTATCGGGCGGTCGAGCTCCGGATCCCGTACGGACGAAAGCGCCTCCCAGACCGCAGCGTAGGACGTCATGCCGAGGCCGACGCCGGTGCCGAGCCGATCGCCTCGCCGCTGTCCGCCGGCTCGTCGACGACGTCGAACTCGCCCGGGACCTTCAGGCCGTAGAGGCGCGCGGCGTTCAACCCGAGGATCTTCTTCTTGATCGTCGGGGTCAGGGTGCCGTACTCGCTCTGCATGTCCTCCGGGATCTGGAAGTCGACGAACTTCTCCACCAGCCACTTCGGCTGCCAGATGGCGTAGTCGCTGCCGAACAGGATGCGGTTCTCGTCGAGCCAGTACAGCAGTTCGCCGATGATCTGCGCGAAATAGCGCGGCCGGGTGTGCAGGAAGGGCATCGCCACCGCCATGCCGCCGTAGACGTTCGGTTCCTGCGTCGCGATCCAGCAGAAGTCCTCGAGCCGCGGCAGGCCGACGTGCTCGACGATGAAGCGCAGATCGGGGAACGCGGTCGCCGCGTCGTCGACGTCGGCCACGTCGAAGGCGTCGCGGTTCATCGGATAGACCGTCGGGCCCTTGTGCACGTGGACGTTCCTGATGCCCAGTTCGAGGCATTTCTCGAGATACCGGTATGCCCACGGGTCGCTGAGCTTCCAGCCCTTCGAATCGCCCTTCCACTCGGCGGTGTAGACCTTGACTCCCTTGAGCTGCCAGCGTTCGTGCAGTTCCTCGAGCTTGTCCAGGCCCGCCTCGCCGTCACGCGGGTCGAACCGCCCGTTGACGATGAACCGGCCGGGGTGCCGCGCCGCCATCTCGCCGTTCTGTTCGGTGGTGTTGAAGCCGTTGACGTACCAGTCGGTCAGATAGGTGCTCTGCAGAATGGCGACGTCGTCGTAGCCGACCTCGAACAGGTCGTGGATCATCTTCTCCTCGGGGTAGCGCTCGAACTCCTCGAGGCTCCACTTGTACTCGTCCGGCGACAGGTTCGAGTGGTAGTCGTAGAAGCACTTGATGAAGCCCTCGCCGTACCGGTTGATCTGGTTCGCCGGGCTGCCGTCCCAGAAGTGCGTGTGCCCGTCGACGATGTAGTAGCTCTGAGCGTCCTTGCTGTACACGTCCGCCTCCTACGGGACCAGAATTCCGCGTCCGACCAGCCGGCCGGCTTCCAGGTCGTCCATCGCCTCGTTGACCGCCGCCAGCGGGTAGGTCCGGGTGTGCAGGGTGACCTTGCCCTGCGCGGCGAGGGTCATCAGCTCGTCCAGGTCGTTGTACGAGCCGACCAGGTTGCCGATGATGTTGCGCTCGGTGGAGATCAGATCGATGGTGGGGATGTCGATCGAGCCGCCGTAGCCGATCACGAAGTAGCTGCCGGCCCGCCGGGTCATCGCCAGGCCCTCCTTCTCGGCGCCCTGTTCGCCGACGAAGTCCAGGACCACGTGCGCGCTGTCGGCGAGGCCGTCGCCGTCCGGGCGGACCTCGTGCGCGCCGAGCTGCGACGCCAGGCCGCGCGCCTGGTCGGACGGATCGACCACGACCACCTGGGTGGCGGTCATCGCGAGCAGGCACTGGATGCCGATGTGGCCCAGGCCGCCCGCGCCGATCACGACGCACGTCGTACCGGGATGGAGAAGGGGCACCGCCTTGCGCACCGCGTGATAGGCGGTCAGCCCCGCGTCGGCCAGGGCCGCCACGGCCGCCGGTTCCAGGCCCGGCGCCAGCTTCACCACCGACCGCGCGGTGGTCAGCAGGTACTCGGCCATGCCGCCGTCGGTGTCGATGCCCGGGAACTTCGAGTTCTCGCAGTGCACGTCGTCGCCGGAGCGGCAGGCCCGGCACAGCCCGCAGGTGACCAGCGGGTGCAGGATGACCGCGTCGCCGGGCGCGACGTTGGTGACGGCCGGGCCGACCTCGCGCACCCAGCCGGCGTTCTCGTGCCCGATCACGTACGGGAGCTGGACGCCGGACTTGTCGGCCCACTGGCCCTCGACGATGTGCAGGTCGGTGCGGCACAACCCGGCCGCACCGACCTGGACCAGCACGTCGAGCGGTCCGGTCACCTTCGGTTCCGGTATCTCGTCCACCGAAGGTCGTTTTCCGTAGGAATGAACTCGTACGGCCTTCATCGGCCTCGTCTCCTCGCCTCGCGGGTCCCGCCTCCTCGAGACCCTGCAAGGCGAGGCGATCAGTGCGTAAGTTCGGGTTCAGATGGTGACAACGGCTCGCCGGCCGTCTCGTCCGGTGCGGGATCCTTGACGTGGTGCAACTTGTGCGGCCACCACATCCACCGGCCGAGGTCCAGGTTGAGCGCGGTCACCAGCACCGACCGGACGATCAGGGTGTCGAGCAGGACCCCGAACGCCACGGCGAACCCGATCTCGGCGAACGCGACCAGCGGCAGGGTGGCCAGGGCCGCGAACGTGCCGGCCAGCACGATGCCGGCCGAGGTGATCACCCCGCCGGTGGCGGCGAGACCGACCAGGGCGCCGCGCCGGGTGCCGTGGTGGTGCGCCTCCTCGCGCACCCGGGTCATCAGGAAGATGTTGTAGTCGATGCCGAGGGCGACCAGGAACACGAACACGTACAGCGGGAACGACGTGTCCTCGCCGGCGAAGTCGAAGATGTGCCGGAAGACCAGCGCGCTGACGCCCAGCGCCGCCATGAACGACAGCACCACGGTGGCGATCAGGATCAGCGGCGCGACGACCGCCCGCAGCAGCAGGCCGAGGATCACCAGGACGGCCAGCAGCACCAACGGAATGATCAACCGGTTGTCGTGCCGGTTCGCGTTGTTGATGTCCACGGTCAGCGCGGTCATGCCGCCGACCTTGGCGTCCGCGCCGGGCACCTGCCGCACCGCCTCGCGCACCCGTTCCACGGTCGCCTGCGCGGCCTTCGAGTCCGGCGCGTCCTGCAGGGTGCCGTCGAGCAGGACCTTGCCGCCCCTCACCACCGGGTCGGTCACCGCGGTGATGCCCGGCGTGCTCGCGATCGCCTCACGCACCCCGGTGGCCTGCGCGGCATCGGCGATGACCGTGACCGGCTGGCCGCCACCGGCCGCGAAGTGCCGGGCCAGCGCCTGTTCGCCGACCACCGAGGGCTGCTCGGTGGTGAACGAGTCACCGGTCGACAGCCCGTTCGCGTTGAGCTGGAACAACCCGAGCGACAGCGCGCCGAGCGCGAGCGCGGTGACGATCCAGACCGAGCGGGGCCGGCGTGCGATGCGGCCGCCCAGCCGGGCCCAGACGCCGGTCGCGGTCGGCTCGGCCGTGCCGTTCCTCGGCTTGACCGGCCAGAACAGCCACCGTCCGAAAATGACCAGCAGCGCCGGCAGCAGCGTGATCATCGCGAGCAGGCCGACCACGACACCCAGCGCCGCCACCGGCCCGAGTCCGCTGGTCGAGTTCACCTCGGCCACGGTCAGGATCGACATGCCGATCGCGACGGTCGCGGCGCTCGCGATGATCGCCGGTCCGGCCCGGTGCAGGGCCATCATCATCGCCTCGTGCCGGTCCTCGTGGCGGCGGAGCTCCTCGCGGTACCGGGCGACCAGCAGCAGCGCGTAGTCGGTGCCGGCGCCGAACACCAGCACGGTCAGGATGCCCGCGCTCTGCGCGTTCACCACCAGCCCGGCGTGCTTGGCGAGCAGGTAGATGACGGCCTGCGCGCTGGTCAGCGCCACCCCCGCGGTCGCGATGGGCAGCAGCCACAGCACCGGGCTGCGGTAGGTGATGAGCAGGATCACCGTGACCACGATGAGCGTGGTGTACAGCAGCGTGCCGTCGATGCCCTGGAACGCCGACGCCGAGTCGGCTGCGGTGCCCGCCGGACCGGTCAGGTAGACGTTCAGCCCGTTGGCGCCGGGCCCGGCGACGGCCTTCACCCCGTCGACCACGTCGACGATCTTGTCCCAGCCGTCCGCATCGACCTTGATCGGCACGATGATCTCGACGGCGGCCTTGTCCGCCGACGGGACCGGCCCGGTCACCTGGCCGGTGACCCCGGGCACGGTGGCCATCTGTTTGACGTCCGCCTGCGCCTTCTGCAGGTCGGCGGCGGTGAGCCCGCCGGTGCGCTCGTAGACGAGCACGGCCGGGATGATGTCGTCCGGCTGGAACGCCCGCGACTCGTCGGCGACCTGGGTGGCCTCCGCGTTGCCCGGCAGCCACGCCGAATTGTCGTTCTTCTCCACCCCGGTGAGCTTTCCGGCCAGCGGTGCGGCGAGCGCCAGCACCACGACCCAGAAGGCCAGCACGATCCATTTCGTCCAGCGGCCGCAGACCAGCTTGGCCACCCCACCCGTTGCCATCGCGTCTCCCCCCGAAGACAGTGCCTGACCGGCGCAGCGTAAGCCCTCGGCGTTGGCGTCCCCAACCGCGTTTCGCCTGATCTCAGGGTTATCTCAGGGAGAGATGACGGGGACTCGACATCGGACAGCGAGAACTTTTCCCATTCGGCATAATCAAGGGGGTGACGAATTGGGAGTACGCGCGGCTGGAGTACCGCGCTGCGGGCACCCTCGGCGGCGACCGATACATGGACTGGACGGCCACTTTCCACCATCCTGGCGGGGTTCTGCGCTGGGGCACCGACGAGCGCTTCGACGATCTGCGCCACCTCAACCGGGCGGGCGCGGCGGGCTGGCAGGCGTACGCGCGGGCGGCCATCCACGTGAAGGACGAGCCGCACCGGCTGAGCAGTGTGACGTACGCCATGCGCAGACCCGTGCCCTAGTCTCTGGGCGTGGCAGCTAAGGAGACCGGGCGCACCCTGATCGCCTCGAACAAGAAGGCGCGGCACGACTACGCGATCCTCAAGACGTACGAGGCGGGCATCGTGCTGGCCGGGACCGAGGTGAAGTCCCTGCGCGAGGGCAGAGCGTCGCTCGTCGATGCCTTCGCGCAGGAGTATCAGGGCGAAATCCTGCTGTACGGGCTGCACATAGCGGAGTACGGGTACGGCAGCTGGACGAATCACGCGCCGCGCCGCACCCGCAAGCTGTTGCTGCACCGATCCGAAATAGCGAAGATCCTGAATCAATTGCGCGACGGGAACGGCCTCACGCTCGTACCGTTGTCGATGTATTTCAGCGGCGGGTGGGCGAAGGTCGAACTGGGTATGGCGCGCGGCCTCAAGTCGTACGACAAAAGGCAGGTCCTCGCCAAGCGGGACGCCGACAAGGAGATAGCGCGCGCGATGGGCCGGCGGCTCAAGGGCCGCGCGTAGCATGATCGGCGTGGAATTCGGCATAGACACCTTCGGCGACGTGACGGTCGGCGAAGACGGCAAGAAGCTTCCGTACGCGCAGGTCATCCGCAACGTGGTCGCCGAGGCGGAACTCGCCGAGCAGGTCGGCATCGACTCGTTCGGCGTGGGCGAGCACCACCGCGACGACTTCGCGATCTCGTCGCCCGAGATCGTGCTGGCCGCCATCGCGGCCCGCACCTCGCGGATCAAGCTGGGCACCGCGGTCACCGTGCTCAGCTCCGACGACCCGGTGCGCGTCTACGAACGGTTCGCGACGCTGGACGCGGTCTCGTCCGGCCGCGCCGAGATCATCCTGGGCCGGGGCTCGTTCACCGAGTCGTTCCCGCTGTTCGGGTACGACCTGACCGATTACGACCGCCTGTTCTCCGAGAAGCTCGACCTGATGTCGCACCTGCTCACCGAGAAGGCGGTCACCTGGTCCGGCTCCGTCCGGCCGCCGCTGACCGACCAGCAGGTGTACCCGAAGACGGAGTCCGGCCACATCAGGACCTGGGTGGGTGTCGGCGGCAGCCCCGAGTCGGTGGTCCGCACCGCCCAGTACGGCCTGCCGCTGGTGCTGGCCATCATCGGCGGCGAGCCGGCCCGGTTCGCCCCCTACGTCGATCTCTACCGCCGTGCGCTGAAGGAGTTCGAGCAGCCCGACCTGCCGGTCGCCGTGCACAGCCCCGGTTTCGTCGCCGACTCCGACGAGGAGGCCATCGAGACGCTGTGGCCGCACGTGCGGGTGTCGATGAACCGGATCGGCCGCGAGCGGGGCTGGCCGCCGCTGGCCCGCGACCGCTTCGAGGAGGACGTCCGCGAGGGCGCGTGGCATGCCGGCTCCCCGGAGACGGTGGCCCGCAAGGTCGCCAGGACGATCACCGACCTGGGCATCCAGCGGTTCGTGCTGAAGTACTCGGTGGGCACGCTGCCGCACGAGAAGCTGATGAAAAACATCGAGATGTACGGCACACAGGTCATCCCCCGGGTGAAGGAGCTGCTGGCCGCCTGATCGAGCTGGCCGCGTGATCGAGCCGGCCGCGTGATCGAGCGGCCGCCGCCGCAAATCGGTGGCGCGGGGATCGGGCCCGGCGGCAGGATGCGGTGATGCCCGGCGCACCCGAGGGATTCACCTACCGTGTCCGCAAGAACGGCGACGTGGAGGTGCTGCACCACGGCCGGCTCGCCACCGTGTTGCGCGGCGCCACCGCGGCCCGCTTCCTGATCGACGTGGACGACGACGACCCGCAGGAGCTGATGGCCCGCCTGACCGGCAACTACCGGCACGGCAACGAGCGCACAGCGAAGAGCCATCCCCGCAACCGCCGTCGGTAGACCGTCTCCGGCGGCGGTTGCGCTCAGTGGGCCGGCTGCTGCCACCTGCCGCGGTGTACGGCCTCGTCCTTGGCGCGTCGCCGGCTCGTCAGGTCCCGGGGTGGCTCCTGGCGGTGGCCGGCCGTGATCGGTGAGCCCGCCGTCGCCAGCGATTCCGCCCGGCGCGGATCGGAGCGTTCGAGCGGCTCCGTCCGTCGGGGCCTCGGGGCGTTCGAGCGGTTCCGTCCGTCGGGGCTCGGGGCGTTCCGGCCGGGGCTCGCCCGGCGCATTCGGGGCAGCCGCCCGGATTCATCGAGATACGTCCTCCGGGCTCGACGTCTGGCAGGTAAGCGCTTACCCTGGGAGCGCTCCCATCCATACCTGTCAATGTTAGGAGTTCGCCGTGGCCACCAGGAGAAGATGCGCCGCCGGAGTTGTCGCAACCCTCGCCGCCGCCGGAGCCGGGATGCTGGTCACCACACGGGCCGACGCGGCGGCGCCGGTCCGCGACGCCAAGGGTCGGCAGATCGAGAACCTGGACCGCGGGCTGATCGGCGTCCACTCGGGCAGCGGCAATCTCGTCAGCTGGCGCCTGCTGGCGACCGACCCCGGCGGCGCCGGCTTCAACGTCTACCGCGGCGCCACCAGGATCAACCCCAGCCCGATCACCGCCACCACCAACTTCCTCGACGCCGGCGCCGCCGCCGGCCAGTCGTACACCGTCCGGCCGGTGGTCAACGGCGTCGAACAGTCCGCGAGCGCGCCCTCGCGCACCTTCGCGGACGGCTACCTGGACGTGCCGATCCAAAACCCGGGCGGTTCCGCGTACGCCGCAAACGATGCCAGCGTCGGGGACCTGGACGGGGACGGGCAGTTGGACATCGTCCTCAAGTGGGATCCGCTGAACGCCAAGGACAACTCGCAGTCCGGCGTCACGGATGTGGTCTATGTCGACGCATACCGGCTGGACGGCACCCGGCTGTGGCGGATCAACCTGGGCCGCAACATCCGGGCCGGCGCGCACTACACCCAGTTCCAGGTCTACGACTACGACTCCGACGGCGACGCCGAGGTGGCCATGAAGACCGCCGACGCGACGGTCGACGGCGCCGGCCGGGTCATCGGCGACGCGAACGCCGACCACCGCAACGCCGGCGGCTACATCCTGTCCGGCCCCGAGTACCTGACGATGTTCGACGGACGCACCGGCGCGGCACTGTCCACCGTCGACTACGTCCCGCCCCGCGGCACGGTGAGCAGCTGGGGCGACTCCTACGGCAACCGCGTCGACCGGTTCCTGGCGGGCACCGCGTACCTGGACGGCAGCCGGCCCAGCCTGATCATGGCGCGCGGCTACTACACCCGTACCGTGATCGCCGCCTGGGATTTCCGCGCCGGCACGCTGACCCGGCGCTGGACGTTCGACTCGAACAGCTCGGCCAACGGCGGCACCGCGGGGCAGGGCAACCACCAGCTGGCGGTGGCCGACGTGGACGGCGACAACCGGGACGAGATCGTCTACGGCTCGCTGGCGGTCGACGACAACGGCGCGAAGCTGTGGAACACCGGCAACGGCCACGGCGATGCGATGCACGTCGGCGACCTCGACCCGAACCGGCCGGGGCTGGAGGAGTTCAAGGTCGACGAGGACGGCAGCAAACCCTCGTCGTGGTTCGCGGACGCGCGGACCGGCCAGATCCTGTGGTCCACCCCGGCGAACGGGGACAACGGGCGGGGCGTCTCGGCCGACATCTGGGCCGGCAGCGCGGGCGCCGAGTCGTGGTCGGCCGCGGCCGACGGCGTACGCAATCCCTCCGGCGCCGTCGTCGCCGGCCGCAAGCCTTCGTCCACGAATTTCGTCGTCTGGTGGGACGGCGACGCGACGCGGGAGCTGCTCGACGGCACGCACATCGACAAGTACGGCACGGGCGGCGACACCCGGCTGCTGACCGCGGCCGGCGTGCACGCCAACAACGGCACGAAGTCCGCGCCGTCGCTGTCCGGCGACATCCTCGGCGACTGGCGCGAGGAGGTCGTGTGGCCCACATCGGACAACACGCGCCTGCGGATCTACAGCACCCCGATCCCGACAGAGCGCCGGGTCGTCACGCTGCTGCACGACGTCCAGTACCGCGAGGCGATCGCGTGGCAGAACACCGCGTACAACCAGCCCCCGCACCCCTCGTTCGCGGTGTCGTAGATCATTCATAGGTCAGGGCCGTCGGGCCCTCCATCGCCCGCCGCGCACGACGAGGGCTTTCGGCAGCAGACAAGCATGGCCGGGTGCGACGTGAGTCGCTGGGTGGGCCGTCCGTCGCCGACGAAGAGCGCGGCCGTGGTGGGGGGCATAGCCTGCGGTCGTGGATGGAAGCACGCAGGCTCAGCTGCGCTTGATTCATCGGGCGCTCGCGGTGCTGACAGGGGTGGCGGTCCCGGTCTGGTTGTTCGGCGGGTGGGGGCTCGATGCCCGGATCGGGCGGGTTACTCGTCGCCACGGCGATGTCGAGTTCTGGGTGCCCCGAACGGACGATGTCCGGTCGAAGACGGCTCTGGTTAGTGCCGGCGCGACGGCGCTGGCTACCCAGCCGCCAGAAGAAGCGTGCGAATTTGTCTGGGATGACGTCGCCTTCAGCACGGCCTATTTCGACCGGCGAGCGGACGGCACCTTCGCTCAGCTGCAGGGACGATGGTCGGACTGGACCTTCCCCGCCGATTCGTTCGGTAAGGACACCGGACGGCTTGACGGCGTTGCGGTGCCGGTGATGAGTGTCGCCGGGATGCTGGCGATGAAAGAACAGTTCCCGGCGCTGAGCAACGGCAGGCCCTGGAGGGACAAAGACGTCGAAGACATCACTGTCCTCCGAAGACTCCTGGCCGGTCCGAGTTGATGGCCGACCAGGCGCGTCCCGCCGCGGTGTGATGGGTGCCGGTCCCGGCTCCCAAGTCCCGTGCTGCCCGCTGCCACCGGGTCCGTCGTGCATCTTCCCGCTGACCAGGGTGGCGAGCACGACCACTCCCGGCGGGACGGAGCTAGCGGGAAGGGGCGGTGAGCAGGGAGGCGGCGCCCAGGTTGCGCAGGGACGCGTCCAGGACCTGGGCGGTGTGGGCCAGCGCGATGTCGCCGCCCTGCCGCCGCACCGCGGTCGCCACCTGCATGAGACACCCGGGGTTCGCGGTCACCAGCAGCGGCGCGCCGGTCGCCAGGACGTTGCGGGCCTTGCGGTCACCCAGTTCGGCGGCCGGTTCGGGGTGCAGCACGTTCCAGATGCCGGCCGATCCGCAGCAGATCTCCGGGTCGGCGATCTCCCGCACCTCGAGGCCGGGAATTCCCCGCAGCAGCGTCCGGGGTTGAGCGCGCACGCCCTGCGCATGCCCGAGATGACAGGCGTCGTGATAGGCGACCGTCACCGGCAACGGATGGCGTGGCGCCACCGGTCCCAGCTCGGCCAGCAGTTCGGCCAGGTCCCGCACCTTCGCGGTGAAGGCGGCCGCGCGCGCGGCGTACGCCGGGTCGTCGGCGAGCAGGACGTCGTACTCCTTCAGCGACGAGCCGCAACCGGCCGCGTTCACCACGAAGTAGTCCATGCCGGTGTGCTCGAACGTGTCGATCAGCTTGCGGGCGAACCGCTGAGCCTCCGCCTTGCGTCCGTTGTGCACGCTCAGCGCCCCGCAGCAGCCCTGCCCGGACGGGATCAGGACGTCGCATCCCTCGGCGGCCAGCACCCGTACGGTCGCGGAATTGACCTCGGGGAAGAACGCGCTCTGCACGCACCCGGTGAGCATGCCCACGACGGCCCGGCGCTGCCCGCGGGCCGCGACGCGGCGCGGCGGGCGCGGGACCTTGCGCAGCCGGGGCGCGAGAGATTCCAGCGTCGCGAGGGTGGGCGCCAGCCGGTGCAGGAGGCCGCTGCGGGCCACCAGGCCTTGCAGACCGGAGCTCTGGTACGCGCGCAGGGGTCCCCGCAGAAGCCGCAGCCGGCGTGGATAGGGGAACAGCGCGAAGATCGCCGCCCGCAGGGCCCGGTCCTTCGGGCCGCGGGTGTACCGGCGTTCGACCTGCGCGCGGGTGTCCTCGATGAGCCGGTCGTACTGCACGCCGGACGGGCACGCGGTCACGCAGGACATGCACCCGAGGCAGCGGTCGTAGTGCTCGACCATCGAGTCGCTGAGCGGCTCCCCGGCCAGCCCGGAGTTCATCAGGTAGATCCGGCCGCGCGGCGAGTCCGCCTCGAAGCCCCAGAGCGCGTACGTGGGGCAGGTCGTCAGGCAGAAACCGCAGTGCACGCAGTCGGCGATCAGGTCGGCGCGCGGCGGATGGTCGGCGTCGAAGGCCGGCTCGCTCGTGACCGGCCCGAGCACGTCGCGCGGTGGCTCGCCGGTTCCCCAGGTGGCGTCGACCATCAGATCCCTCCCACGAAACGGCCGGGTGCGAAACGGTGGCCCGGGTCGAACTGGTCCTTGACCCGGCGCATCAGCGCGAGGCCGGGCACCGGGCCCCACATGTCCAAGATGTTCCGCTCGGTCTCCGGCGCGGTCAGCACGACGGCGTGCCCGCCGGACCGCACGCAGGTCGCCCGCAGCAGCTCGACCTCCGTGATCCCGCTCGGCGCCGCGTACAGCACCCCGATCCCGGCCGACCCGCGCACCGGCGTGCCGAGCCCGAGCAGCGGCGGCACCTTGGAGATCGGCACGGTCAGTTTCATGCCGATCCCGCCGGCGGCCCACGGATCCCGGCCCCACCACTGCGGCGGCGTATCGACGATCTCGCCGCCGATCACCTTCTCGACCCGGGCGGCCCGGTCCCGTACACCCTCAGGGGTTCCCTCGAGCAGCACCGCGAGCTCGCCGGAAACCGAGTCCACCTCGATCGCGGCCGGCACGACCTGCGCCGCCAGGATGGCCGCGACCTTGGTGGGCGGGGCCTGCGCCCGCACGTACCGGGCGGAGACCGGCCGCGGGTGCAGGCGGAACGCGCACTCGGTGATCAGCCCCAGGGTCCCGTACGAGCCGGTGAAGAGCTTGCCCAGGTCGTAGCCCGCCACGTTCTTCACCACCTTGCCGCCGGAGTGCGCCACCTTGCCGTCCGGGCGCACCACGGTGATGCCGATCAGCAGGTCGCGGGCGGTGCCGTAGTGCATGCGCCGCGGCCCGCTGGTGTGCACCGCGACGGTCCCGCCGACCGTCGCGCCCGCCGGGCCGTCGAGCGCCAGCATCTGATCACCCAGGTCGATGGCGTCCAGTGGCATCCCGGCGCGGACGATGGTGATCAGGTCGCCCGCGGCGTGTTCGACCACGCCGGTCAGCCGTGCCGTGTCGATGATCAGATCGAGCCGGCGCGGGGGCGGACCCCAGTGGATCTTCGTCCCGGCGCCGCGCACCACCACGCTCAGGTCCTTCGCCGCCGTGATCAGCGCGGCGGCCTCCTCGGTCGACCGCGGCGAGGCGACCAGCCGGGCCCGCACCCCACCCACCGCGTCGTCGTCCGACGCGGGGCGGGTCAGTTGCTCGAGGACCGTCATCAGAAGACCTCCGCGACGCCGGCCTCCTGCAACGGGTGCGCCCCCCGATGCCGTCCGGGCCGCTCGCCGCACAGCCGCGGGGTCGGGAAGACCTTGCCCGGGTTCGCCAGGCCGTCCGGGTCGAAGGCGCACCGGACCAGCTGCATCGTGTCCAGGTCGTCGTCGGTGAACATGCGCGGCATGTACTTCGCCTTGTCCGTGCCCACGCCGTGTTCCCCGGTGATCGACCCGCCGTACTCGATGCAGAGGTCGATGATCGCGCCGGACGCCTCCTCGGCACGCTCGGCCTGACCCGGCACCCCGTTGTCGAACAGCACCAGCGGATGCAGGTTCCCGTCGCCGGCGTGAAAGACGTTCGCCACCCGTACGCCGTGGTCCGCGGCCGTCTCCGCGATGCGCCGCAGCACCTCGGGCAGTGCGGTCCGCGGGATCACGCCGTCCTGCACGATGTAGTCCGGGCTGATCCGCCCCACCGCCGCGAACGCCGACTTGCGTCCCTTCCAGAACAGCGCCCGCTCGACGTCGTCGGCCGCGATCCGGATCTCGAACGCCTCGTTCTCCTGGCAGAGCCGGGTGACCTGGTCGAACTGCGCCTCCACCTCGGCGGCCGGCCCGTCCAGCTCGACGATCAGCACCGCCGTGGCGCCCGCCGGGTACCCGCAGGCCACCGCCGCCTCGGCCGCCTCGATGGCCAGCACGTCCATCATCTCGATCGCGGCCGGCACCACGCCCGCTCCGATGATCGCCGAGGTGGCCGCCCCGGCCTGGTCCACGCCGTGGAACGCGGCCAGCAGCGTGCGCACGGTCTCCGGCAGCCGGGTCAGCTTGACCGTCACCTCGGTGGCGATGCCGAGCGTCCCTTCGGAGCCGACGAACGCGCCGAGCAGGTCGTATCCGGGCGGGTCGAGGGCACGGCCGCCCAGCCGCACCAGGTCGCCGTCCGGCGTGACGATCTGCAGCCCGGTCACGTGGTTGGTGGTGAACCCGTACTTCAGGCAGTGGGCACCGCCGGAGTTCTCCGCCACGTTGCCGCCGATCGAGCAGATCTGCTGGCTGGACGGGTCGGGTGCGTAGTAGTAGCCGGTCGGGGCCGCCGCCTTGGTCACCTGCAGGTTGATCACGCCGGGCTCGACGACCGCGCGCTCGTCCTCCGGCGAGACCTCCCGGATGTGGCGCATCTGCGCGGTCACGATCAGGACGCCGTCGGCGTGCGGGAGCGCCCCGCCGGACAGCCCGGTCCCGGAGCCGCGGGCCACGAACGGCACCTTCGCCGCGACGCAGGCCCGCACCACCTCGGCGGTCTGCTCGGCGGTGTGCGGCAGGGCGACCATCGCCGGGATCACCTTGTAGTGGGCGAGGCCGTCACACTCGTACGTCCGCAGCTCCTGCCGGTCGGTGATCACCTGGTCGGCGCCGAGCCGCTCCCGGAGCCGCTCCGCGAGCGCATCGATTCCGGTCACCGCGGCCTCCTCGCCTCACGCGAACCTCGGAGGGTCAACGTAACCCGGATCGGGCCGCCCGCGCGACGGCTGCGGGCATCGATTCGGCGGCTTCCCCACCGCCCCCGCCGTCACCGTTCGCGCCGGCCGTGTGACCCGCAGGCAGCGCCGCCGGGCACCTGGCCGGCGGCGGGTCCGCGTCTGCGAAGATGTCCCGATGTTCTCGACCGGGAGAGTCGCTCGCGTCGCCGCCGTCGCGGCGTGCGCGCTGGCCGTCGCCACCGGATGCTCCGGCGGGGACGACGACGCGCCGGAGCAGACCGGCCTGATCGACGTGACCACGATGCGCGGCGCGCTGCTGCAGGCCAACGAGATCGGGCCCACCTGGACGCCGCCGCAGCAGAGCAGCGACCCGAACCAGCTGGTCAGCATCTGCGGCGGCACCACGACCGCGCCGCCGGTGCCGCCCGGCGGGCAGGTCGTCGCGTCCTCCTTCGTGGACGAGGGGGAGAAGGGCGCGCAGACGCTCGACCAGACCGCGCTGGTGTACCCGGATCCCACCGCCGCCAAGGCCGGGCAGGCCGCGCTGCGCGCCGTCGCCGACGGCTGCCGGGCGAACCTGTCGGTGCCGGCCACGGTCAACGACGAGAAATCCGAGCCCGCGTACACCGAGACGGTGGCGATCCGGCCGCTGGACCACGGCGCCTGGACCGGGTTCGCGGTGATCCGGCACAAGAAGTACGAGCCGGCGCACCCGGGCACGGCCGACACCGCCGTGGCGATCCTGCGGACCAGCAACGTGGTGCTCGTCGACGCGTACGCGATCTACCAGCTCGACAACGCCACCCCATCGGCCAATTTCGACACGGACTGGCCGAAACTCGTCGGCTCGGTCGTGCAGCGGGTGGGATAGGCGGCGCGGGGGATAGACAGGCTGGGATGGACAGGTGCCCGCCGCGTCGTCTAATGTTCGCGGTGCGCCGTTGCGAGTTCTTCCCCCGTGGAATTCGCAGCGGCGCGCCTATGTCCGCAGCGGCCCGCCCTATGTCCGCAGCGGCATCGACAGATACCCCTTGATCGTCAGGCTGTCCCGGCGTTGCGCGTCCGCCGTGGGGCGCAGTCCCGGGAAGCGCCGCATCAACGCCGGGAACGCGATCTGCGCCTCCAGCCGGGCCAGCGGCGCACCCAGGCAATAGTGGATCCCGCCGCCGAAGGACAAGGGCGCATTGTCCGTACGGGACAGGTCGAGCCGTTCGGCGTCGGCGAACCGTGACTCGTCGCGATTGCCGGCCGCCAGATACGCCACCACCCGGGTGCCCGGCTCGATCGCGGCACCGCCCACCGTGGCCGGTTCCCACGCCACCCGGCTGACCAGGTGCACCGGTGAGTCGTACCGGATGAGCTCCTCGACCGCCGCCTCCGGCCCGTCACGCAGGGCCGGGATCTGATCCGGATTCCCGGCCAGCGCCACCAGCCCGTTCGTCAGCAGGTTCGTGGTCGTCTCGAAGCCGGCCGCGAACAGCAGCGCGGCCATCGTCAGCAGCTCGTCCTCGGTCAGCCGGTCACCTTCGGACTCGGCGGCCACCAGCGCGCTGATCAGGTCGTCCTGCGGTTTGCGGCGACGCTCGGCGACCAGGCCGGTCAGGTAGTCGCGGGTCACCCGCGCGGCCGGGTCGGCCTTCTCCAGCACCTCGGGCGTGATCGTGTCGAGCACCTGCGACCAGTCGCGCACCAGCGTCTGGAACTGCGGCCGGTCCTCGGCCGGCACCCCGAGCAGCTCACCGATCACGTTCACCGGCAGCGGGAACGCGAAGGCGGAGACGAAGTCGGCGCCGTCGTGCAGATCGTCGAGCAGGTCGTCGACCATCCGCTCGATCGCCGGCCGCAGCGCCTGCACCCGCCGTGCGGTGAAGGTGGAGCTGACCAGCCGGCGCAGCCGGGTGTGATCCGGCGGGTTGAGCGTGAGGATGCTGGTGAACAGCTGGTACAGCGCCGGGTGCTCGGCCCAGTCGCCGAGACCGATGAAGGCCAGCATGTGCGACGGCATGTGCCCGAGCCGCGGATCGCGGGTGAGCGCCGCGCAGTCGGCGTGCCGGGTCAGCACCAGGGCACCGTCCCCGGCCCGCAGCACCGGGCCCAGTTGACGCAGACGGGCATAGCGCGGGTACGGGTCGGCGCGGCCGGTCATCGTCGTCAACTCGTCGAGCAGGGCCGTGACCTCGGGTCCTTCCACAATGTCCACCACGAGAAACGACCCTACCGGGGGTTGAGCGGGGCCCGGGTGTGGCTTAGGCTCATCGCGGTCTCATCAACCACAGTTTACGGCGCCCAGCATCGGGGGATGTGCATGGCCGCGTTCGCGCGACCCTGCTCATGGGCGTCGGACGGGAGCTGGTCCGGCAGGAGGGAGGAGCGCGTGGTGGGCGCCTTCTCCATCGCCGCCAAGCTCGATCGGCTGTTCCGCCAGGCCCGTCCCGCGGGCCGGGCGGAGCCGAGTTACATGGCCGTCGCGGAGGCGATCCGCGCCGAGCAGGGTGTGCCGATCTCGCACACCTACATCTGGCAGTTACGCACCGGCAAACGGGACAATCCGACCGTCCAGCACCTGACCGCCCTGGCGCGCTACTTCGGCGTACCGGTGGCGTACTTCCTGGACGACGAGCAGACCCGCCGGGTCGACGGCCAGCTGGAACTGCTCCGGACCCTGCGCGACGCGGGGGTCACGGAGATCGCGTTGCGGGCGGCGGACGTGTCGCCGCGCGGCCGCGACACGATCAACGAGCTGATCCGGAAGGTCTGGGAGTCGGAACGGCGTCCGGACTGACCTTGCGGAAGGCGGTGCTGACCCGGCTCAGCCAGGCCACCTCGTCGGCCATCTCCGGCCCGACCGGCGCCCACGATCCGGGGTGCTCGGCGGGTTCCATCCCGTCGGCGCGGCGGCGCAGAGCCGCAGCGATGGCCTCCGCCTCGGCGACCGCGGGGTCGGCCGTCGGCGGGTAGGTCCCGGGGTGGAACGGGCGCAGCGCCAGCATGCCGTCGCGGATCTCGATCACCCGGCGGTAGAGCCTCAGGTGCACGTCGTCGATGCCGGCCATCTCGATCAGCGCGCGCCGCGGCGAGAAGAGGATGACCTGCGGGAAGGCGTCCCGCATGGCGGTCCAGAGAGGCCGCAGGGCCAGCAGGGACCGGTACGCCGCGACGGCCGACCGGGCGCGGCGGGTGGCGGGCACGAGCAGTCCGGCCACGCCGATGAAGATCCCCACGGTCTGGACGGCGTGGGCCGCCGGCTCGATCCGCGCGAAGTCCACCGTGACACCGACGCCGTGCGCGACGACCAGCGCGGTCTTCATCGCGGCGTAGAGCGCCACCAGGCCGGTGCCGGCGGTCGACGCGCGCAGCCCCAGCCGCGGCAGCCCGGCCGGCGCCTGGCGCGCGACGCCGGCGAACAGCGCGGCGCCGGTGACCAGCACCGCGCCCAGATAGCCCTCCAGCACCACCCAGTACGCGACGCCGGTCGCGTCCAGATCCGCGGCGAGCAGGTCGGCGCGCGTGTCGATGCCGCCGGAGGCCGCGGCCAGCCCGACCATCGTCACCAGCACGACGACCACCAGCGCCACCTGCCACCGGGTCCCGCCGCGGCCGGTGACCAGGGCGATGAACCGCAGCAGGAAGAAGGCCACCGCGACGCCGAGGAAGTGCGGCAGCATCGGCATCCCGATCGCGTCCGCCACCGGCCCGAACGCGGCGGTCCGGGCCAGGGCGAGCGCGAAGATCGCCGCCCACAGCGCGCGCTGCCGCCGGTCCCGCCAGAGCGTCGGCACGCGCAGGACCACGGCGCTCCAGAGCAGCGCCAGAACCGCGGCGGCCAGAATCATCCGGCGACCCGGCCGGTCGGGCGGGCTTGGCGGGTGGCCGGCCCGGTCATTTGTCGAAGCCGAGGGCGCCGGCCACCCGGCCCAGCGTCGTGCCCGGCGGGGGCGCCGGCCGGCCCCGGATCAGCGAGGCCATCATCTCGGCCTCGCGTTCCTGGGCCGTGGTGTAGCTGACCCGGCCCAGCACGCGGCGGACGGTGGCCGGGTCGAGGTCGGGGAAGAGCCGGGCCAGGCCGGCGTCGCGGCCGGAGTGGCCGCTGAGGATGTGCGCCAGCTCGTGCAGCACGATGTGCTCGGCGTGCAACGGCGACGTGCCCGGGTCGTAGAAGACGTGATCGGCCCGGCCGGTACCGACCCACAGCCCGCACGGCGCCTCGGCGCTGAGACCGGGCACCGCCTGCCGGACCAGCGGGCGGCCGCGGCGGGCAGCGACCTCGTCGCAGAACGCATCGAGGTCGAACGGGCTCGGGATGCGGAGGCCCCGCAGCCGTGCCTCGCACCGTCGACGCAAACTCTCCATCACCGAGAGGCTACCCGGGGCACACGCTGCGCGGAACTGCGCGAAGAAAGCGCTTACCGAACAATGACGGCCGTCAACCTGTGGAAAACCCCACGGGACGGTTAACTATTCGGCACCGGTCTGCTTAGCCTTACGAATCTCGGGGCAGAAAGCACTCTAGCCGCGGAATCGAAACCCGGAGGGTGGTTGGCGTGAAGTACGTCTATGACTTTGCCGAGGGGAACAAGGACCTCAAGGATCTGCTCGGAGGCAAGGGTGCGAATCTCGCCGAAATGACCAATCTCGGGCTACCGGTTCCGGCCGGCTTCACCATCACCACCGAGGCGTGCCAGCGGTACCTGGCCGACGGTGAGCAGGTCGAGGGCCTGAGCGACGAGATCGACGAGCATCTGTCCTCGCTGGAGCGGGCGATGGGCCGGCGGCTCGGTGACCCGGCCGACCCGCTGCTGGTGTCGGTGCGCTCGGGCGCGAAGTTCTCCATGCCCGGCATGATGGAGACCGTCCTGAACGTGGGGCTCAACGACGAGTCGGTCGCCGGGCTGTCCCGCCAGGCGGGCGGCAACGACCGCTTCGCCTGGGACTCCTACCGCCGTCTCATCCAGATGTTCGGCAAGACCGTCTGCGACGTGCCGGGCGAGGAGTTCGAGGACGCGCTGCACCAGGCGAAGACGGCCAAGGGCGTCAAGGACGACGTCGAGCTCGACGCCGCCGATCTCAAGGCACTGGTCACGGCGTACAAGAAAGTGTTTGTCAAGCACACCGGGCGCGAATTCCCGCAGGATCCGCGCGAGCAGATGGACCAGGCGATCGCGGCGGTGTTCCGTTCCTGGAATGCCGATCGCGCGGTGCTGTACCGGCGGCAGGAACGCATCCCGGCCGACCTCGGCACGGCGGTCAACGTGGTCGCGATGGTCTTCGGCAACCTCGGACCGGACTCGGGCACCGGCGTGGCGTTCACCCGGGACCCGGCGACCGGCGAGAGCGGCATCTACGGCGACTACCTGCAGAACGCGCAGGGCGAGGACGTGGTGGCCGGCATCCGCAACACGCTGCCGCTGAACGAGCTCGAGAAGATCGACAAGAAGTCGTACGACGAGCTGCTGCAGATCATGGCCACGCTCGAGGGGCACTACCGTGACCTGTGCGACATCGAGTTCACGATCGAGCGCGGCAAGCTCTGGATGCTCCAGACGCGGGTCGGCAAGCGGACGGCGGCGGCCGCGTTCACGATCGCGGCGCAGCTCGTCGACGAGGGCGTGATCGATCTGGACGAGGCACTGACCCGGGTCACCGGCAGCCAGCTCGCGCAGCTGATGTTCCCGCGCTTCGACCTGTCCGGGAATCCCACGGCGATCACCCGCGGCGTCGGGGCGTCGCCGGGAGCGGCGGCGGGCGAGGTGGTCTTCACGGCCGAACGGGCGGTGGCGCTGGCCGCCGAGGGCAAACAGGTCATTCTCGTACGGCGGGAGACCAACCCGGACGACCTGCCCGGCATGATCGCGGCCCAGGGCATCCTGACCAGCCGCGGCGGGAAGACGTCGCACGCCGCGGTGGTGGCGCGCGGCATGGGCAAGACGTGTGTCTGCGGCGCCGACCAGATGGACGTCGGCCGTGATCAGTTCACGGTCGGTGGCCAGGTGGTCCACGAGGGCGACGTCATCTCGATCGACGGCACCACCGGGAAGGTCTACTCGGGGTCGGTGCCGGTGCGGCCGTCGGAGGTGGTGCAGTACTTCGAGGGCGATCTCGACCCGGCGCTGGCCAATGAGCCGCTGGTGTCGGCGGTGCACCTGCTGATGACGCACGCCGATTCCCGGCGCGCGCTGTCGGTGCGGACGAATGCCGACAACGCGACGGATGCCGCCCGGGCCCGGCGGTTCGGGGCGCAGGGCATCGGGCTGTGCCGCACCGAGCACATGTTCCTCGGCGATCGCCGCGAGCTGGTGGAGCGGCTGATCCTGGCCCGCACCGACGCGGAACGCGACGCCGCGCTGGCCGCTCTGCAGCCGTTGCAGCGCGACGACTTCCTGTCGATCTTCCGGGAGATGAACGGCCTGCCGGTCACGGTGCGGCTGATCGACCCGCCGCTGCACGAGTTCCTGCCGTCGCTGGAGGACCTCGCGGTGCAGGTGGCGGTCGCGAAGGAGCGCGGCGAGACGGCCGAGCGGGACGAGCGGTTGCTGGCGGCGGTGCGGCGCATGCACGAGCAGAACCCGATGCTGGGGCTGCGCGGCGTGCGGCTCGGGCTGGTCATCCCGGGTCTGTTCGCGATGCAGGTGCGGGCGATCGCGGAGGCGGCCGTCGCGCTGGCGCGCGAGGGCGGGCGCCCCCGTCCGGAGATCATGGTGCCGCTGGTCGGCGCCGTCCAGGAGCTGGAGACGGTACGGGCGGAGGCCGAGAAGATCATCGCGGAGGTGGTCGGGGACGCGGACGTCGAGGTTCTGATCGGCACGATGATCGAGGTGCCGCGCGCGGCCCTGACCGCCGGGCAGATCGCCGAGGCGGCCGAGTTCTTCTCGTTCGGCACCAACGACCTGACCCAGATGGCGTGGGGTTTCTCCCGCGACGACGTGGAGGGCGCGTTCTTCTGGCGCTACCTGGAACTGGGCATCTTCGGCATTTCCCCGTTCGAGTCGATCGACCGCGACGGCGTGGGCCGGTTGGTCCGGATCGCCTCGGACGAGGGCCGGTCCACCCGGCCCGGGCTGAAGCTCGGCGTGTGCGGCGAGCACGGCGGTGACCCCGAGTCGGTGCACTTCTTCCACGAGGTGGGGCTGGACTACGTGTCCTGCTCACCGTTCCGGGTGCCGATCGCCCGTCTCGAGGCGGGGCGGGCCGCGGTGGAATCCGCCGGGTCCGACCATCGCTGACCGTTTTCCCGGGGCCCTTCGGAAGGATCTCTGCTTCCGGAGGGCTCTTTTGCCGGTGGGCAGGTCTAGCGTCGGACGGTGAGAAACGCCACTCACCAGTCAAAGGAGCCTGCCCATGGCGTCCCACCTCAACCCCTACATCACCTTCGACGGCAACGCCCGCGAGGCGATGGAGTTCTACCACTCCGTCTTCGGCGGCGACCTGCGGATCAACACGTTCGGCGAGTTCGGCGCCGACGACCCGGCCCTGGCCGACAAGGTCATGCACGCGATGCTCACGTCCCCGAAGGGCTACATGCTGATGGCGTCGGACACCGCCCCCGGCATGACCGTGACCCCGGGCAGCACCATCAGCATCAGCCTGAGCGGCGACCCGGGCGAGGGCTTGGAGGACGTCTGGGACAAGCTCGCCGACGGCGGCACCGTGCACATGCCCATGGAGAAGCAGATGTGGGGTGACGTGTACGGCCAGCTGACCGACAGGTACGGCATCAACTGGATGGTCGACGTCGTATCAGCCGACCAGCAGCAGTAACCCGACCGGCAGCCGCGAGGCCGGCGCTGTCCCGCCCGGCCTCCGGCTCCTCCCGGTCCGGCGTCCGGCTCCTCCCGGCCCGGCCTCGGCTCCTCCCGGCCCGGCCTC